>NZ_JBBECC010000001.1:0-9264 GCF_040882025.1 Parvibaculum sp.
CAACTGCGCGCTTGCGAGAATATTGCGCAGGTCGTGATTGATCTTGCTGACGGCAGAGCCGAGCGAGGCCAGATGCGCCTTCTGGTTCAGTGTGGCACGGATTTCCTTTTGCATCAGCGACAGCTCGCGCTCGGCGACGCCGATTTCGTCGGCGCGGCCAGACGGCGCCATGACACGGCGCGCATCTTCGGGGTCGTTGCGAAAGGCGACCATGTTTCCGGTGATGCGGCGCATCGGCCGCACCAGAACGAAATGGAGTGCGGTGAAAACAAGACCGGCGGTAATGATGGAAATGAACAGAGAGAGCAGGAAGATGTTCTTGCCGTAGCCGAGCATCGCGTGGCGCAGCGGTGTTTCGTCGAAAACGATTTCGATCGACTCGCCGGCCCCGAAGCGCGGATTGCCCGTGACGAGGATGACGCGACCATCGCCGGCAAAAAGCGTTTCGAAGGCGTCCCGGACCAAGACCATCGCCATCGCATCGCGCAAGTCGAAGCTGGTGTCGACCATAGGCGGCATGTCCTCGCTCAGCACAAGACGTCGCGCGTCGTCGCGGTGGAGCGCCACGGCATAGACCTGCGCGTTCTTCAGCAGCTCCTCACGCAAGGCGGGTGAAACCATGTTGTCGGGACGCGCCTCAAGCGCCAGCGAAGCGATTTGCGCCGCTGCCAAACGTTGATCGAGCCAGGTCAGACGGAAATTGGCGATCGACGGCACGAAGATCAACACTTCGGCCAGCATGACGAAGAGAACGGTCAGCACCAACAGACGGCGCGACAGGCTTTCGCGCAACGGGCGCGTCAAGCGCGCGAGCCTTCCTTCCGCGATGCCGTTCGATTCCACCGTCGCTCTCATCGCCTCCGTCCGTGCCGTCCGTTCCGGAGCGAGCTTAACCGAACAGACCAAGGAAACGTACCAGCATTCGCGTCTTGGGACTGAAAAGCGTCGGTGTGTAATAGGAGCCCGCAACACGCTTGCCGACTTCGGAGAAGGTCGGATAGGGCGCGACGACGCCCGCCATCGCGGAGAGTTTCAGAGCGTGGGTTTTCGCCAGCACCCAGGGCAGGATCAACTCGCCCGCATGCGCCCCGACGATGGTGGCGCCCAACACACGGGCATGGCTGTCCGTTACCACCTTGATGACGCCCTCGGTTTCGCGTTCGGCCTGGGCGCGGTCGTTCTCGGCGAAATGCCAGCGCAGCACATTGATCTTCATGTGGCGCTCGCGGGCTTCCGTCTCGGTTTCGCCGACATGAGCGAGTTCGGGATCGGTGTAGGTGACCCAGGGAATCGAAGTATGATCGGCTTTCGCGGGCACGCGAAAGAGTGCGTTGCGGATGACGATACCGGCGTGATAGCCCGCGACATGGGTGAATTGAAGACCGCCCGCCACATCGCCGATGCCGAAGACATGCTTGTTGGTCGTGCGCAGACGTTCGTCGACGACGAGACCTTTCGGCGAATATTCTATGCCGGCTTTTTCAAGATCGAGTCCTTCGACATTGGCGCGGCGCCCGGTCGCGATCATGATATGCGAACCCTCGATCCCACGCGTCCTGCCGTCAACCTCGGCCGATACCACAACGCGGCCCGCCTCGCCCGACACACTCGCGACCTTCGCGCCTTCGACGATCTCGACGCCTTCGCGGCGCAGGCGGTCGACGACAATGGCCGAGAGTTCGGGATCGTCGCGACCGAAAACACGCATGCCCTCGAGCACCGTCACTTTCGCACCGAGACGGCGATGGGCCTGCGCCATTTCCATGCCGATCGGGCCGCCGCCGACGATGATCAGATGCGCCGGACATTCGGTGCTTTCGAAAATATTCTCATTGGTGAAGAATGGCCGTTTGTCGAGGCCGGGGATCGGCGGTACAGCGGCACGAGAACCGGTGGCGATCACGAAACGACGCGCCGAGATTTCGTTGTCGCCGGCGATCACCGTACGCTCATCCTTGAAACGCGCGTGATCCTGAATGACGGTGACCCCGAGCGCCTCGAAGCGCGCGACGGAATCGTTAGGCGCGATGGCGGCGATGACGCCGTGGACATGGTCGTGGACCTTCGCAAAATCGACCTTGGGCTTTGCCGGCGCAATGCCGAACGGTGCGCCCGCGCCCATGCGGTACGCCTGTTTGGCGGCGGCCAGCAGCGCCTTCGACGGAACACAGCCGGTATTGAGACAATCGCCGCCCATCGCGTCGCGCTCGATCAGCACGGTCTTTGCGCCCATCTGGGCGGCACCCGCCGCCACCGACAATCCGCCTGAGCCCGCACCGATGATGCAGATATCAGCCTTGATCCGCTTCGCCATGTTTTCCTCGGAATGTTGGGGCAGCGTGCTGGGAATATGGCGCGCTCAATCGCGCGCCGTAGCGGTCATGCGTTTATAGACAACAGGCACCATGGCGAGGACCGCCAGCGCCAGAACGGGGCCGATAATCTGCGGCTCGAAGAAGAGACCAAGATCGGGATCGCGTCCGGCATCGAAGACCGCGCCCAGGCCGTTGCCGAGACTGGCATAGACGAAAGTACCGGGAATAATACCAATGAATGTCGCCACCGCGTAGGTGCGCAAGGGAACGCCCAGAAAGGCCGGCGCCAGATTGACCAGGAAGAAGGGAAAGAGCGGCACCAGCCGCAATACCAGCATGTAGTTGAAGGCATTCTTGCCGAAACCGGCCTCGAGCTTGCGCAAGCCCGGGCCTGCCTTGGCGCGCAGGACATCGCCGAGCGCCGTCTTCGCGGCAAGAAAGATCGCCGTTGCGCCGATCGTCGCGCCGACAACCGTCAGCAACCCGCCAAGCCATGTGCCGAACAAGAATCCGCCCGTCAGAGTTGCGACCAGGGCCGCCGGCAGCGAGAAGGCGACGATGGCGATGTAGGCCAGCACATAAATGAGGGCGGCCAGCAGCAGATGATCGGCAACCCAGAGGGACATCGCTTGCCGATTGTCGCGCAAGGTGTCGAGGGTCGCATAGCGGTCGAGGCCGAGCGCAAAAAAAGCGATGAGGCCGGCCGCGAGTACCGCAAGCGGCACAAGGCGGCGAAGGGAGAAACCCTGCGCCGGTGCCTCCGGAGGTGTTTCGGTCATTCGGCATTCTCCATGCGGGCAGCATCGTTGAGCGACCAGTCATACTCATAAGACGACACACGCGAGACCCTGGCCAGCGCGGCTGCGAGTTCGGGTTCGGCATATTTGCGCAAGTGGGCAAGGACGCCGGCTTCGGTGCCGCCGAAGTCCTTTTTGTACCAGCTAAAAATGCTTGAAGCTGTGAGGCGACCGTTGCGGACCAGAGCGCCACGCGGACTGTTGATGTAGCGGCGGGCGGCCCGGCCGAGCATGGCGTCGAGGGTGGCCCCCTCATAAGGCTCCGCGGCGAGGTCCGGGCAGCTCCAGGAGGCGCAGTTGACCGCGTAGTGAACGCGGGCATCGCCGAAATCGGGCCGCAGGATGCCGTGCTCGATGTCGTCCAGCGAGAGGTCGCGGCCGGCAACACGGACAAGCTTCTTGCCCCAGGGCCCGCGCGTGAAGAGACCCGGCGAAATCGAAATGTCGCGGATTGAGGCCACCGGATAGTGGTCGGCCACGACGCGGACGGTCAGTGCGTTGTAGAGATTGACCCAGAAGGCAAATTGTTCGTCGCGCGGGAGGGCGGTCGGGTCGATCGCCTCAAGGCTTTCAATATAGGCGGTGAGCGCCGCGCGGCCCTGCTTACTGGCCTTGAGGCCCGCATAATCGACGAAGTGAGGTGCCGCGCCCCGGTCTTGCGACGGCGGCAGGACCAGCCAGCTTTCGAGGAGGGCGGCCCAAGGCCGGTGATCGGGCTTCATCGGCGGCTCCGCACCGGCCGGGGCGGCCAGCAGCGCAAAAAGGAACGTAACAAGAACAATATGATTAGCTCTTCCAAACATTACCGGTTCTCTTGTGGCGAGGCGGCCGGACCATACGCCGAAAGCGACAGCGCGAAACGGGGTATCACTCATTTGTGAGACAAAGTCAGGCTGAGTGAAACAAGGCAGGCGCAGCGTTGACTTGCGCCGGCCATATCGCTTATACACCCGCCTGACAGCCGTGAGGCGGCAACGCCTGCGGCTCTTGTTTTTATTGGCATTCGAGAGGCCGGCTCCAGCGAGCCGCCCGGTGCCGGACCTGCCGGAGAAGAGACGTGAAACGGACCTATCAACCGAGCGAACTCGTCCGCAAGCGCCGCCACGGCTTCCGCGCGCGCACGGCCACCAAAGGCGGACGCAAGGTGCTCGCCGCCCGCCGGGCCAAGGGCCGCAAACGGCTTTCGGCCTGATCCCACTCCGCGACGCCGGGGGCTTGCCCCGCCGGCGCCCCACCGGGTTCGCGGTTATCCGGGTCCGATTGCGAGCAGCCCGATGGACCGCCAGATCGACAAAATTCGCAAACGCCGAGATTTTCTTGCTGTCGCCCGCGGGCGCAGACAAGCCGAACGCGGGCTTGTGCTGCAAGCGCTTGACCGACACGACGACGCACCGCCCCGCGCGGGCTTCACGGTCACCCGCAAGGTGGGCTCAGCCGTCATCCGCAACCGCGCCAAGCGCCGGCTGCGCGCGGCCGCGGCCGAAATTCTTCCGCTTGCCGCAAAATCCGGTTACGACTACGTGCTGATCGGGCGCCACGCCACACCGACGCGGCGATGGGCCGAGCTTCTCGCCGATTTGCGCGCCGCGCTCGACGATGTTCACGGCAGCCGCGCGCGAGAGCCGCGTGGCCGCTCTTCCGCCTCACGCTCCGACGTTTCGCGTTCCGATACCGGGAAAGACCTGCCACATGGGTGACAACCGCAACTTCATCATCGCTATTTTCCTGTCGGTCCTGGTCTTTATCGGATGGCAGTACCTGGTCATCAATCCGCAGATGGAGGCCGAGCGCGCGCGGCAGGAGGCGATGGAGACCGCGGATGGTTCGACAACGGCCGATGCGGCCGGTGAGGCCACAGGCGGCGATGTGCGGTTGCCTTCGGTCGAAGCGCCGGCCCAGCCCGGCATCGGCGGTGTCGGTGCCGCCGATGTGCTGCCGCGCGATACGGCGCTGGCCCAGGCCCCGCGTCTTGCCATTCGCTCGGCCGAGCTCGACGGGTCGATTTCGCTGAAAGGTGCCCGCTTCGACGATCTCCGGCTTCGGCAGTACCAGGCGACGACCGATCCCGACAGTGCCGAGATCACGCTGTTCTCGCCAGCCAAGACGCCGGCCCCCTATTTTTCGGAGTTCGGCTTTATCGGGCTTCCGGGCTCGAATGTCGGGCTTCCGGGTGCGGCGAGCGAGTGGCGCGTGGCGGAGGGCGAAACGCTGACGCCCGAAACACCGGTCACGCTTGCCTGGGACAACGGCCAGGGCCTTACCTTCCTGCGCCGTATCACGCTCGACGAGAATTTCCTTTTCACGATATCCGACCGGATCGAAAACCGGACCGGCCAGAGCGTGACGCTGTTTCCCTACGGCCTGATCTCGCGCACGGGCAAACCTGCCGGCAACTCATTCTTCATCCTGCATGAGGGGTTGATCGGCATGTTCCCCGATGGCGGTCTGCATGAGGTCGACTATTCGGATGTCGAGAGCGAGGCGGCGCAGACATTCAGCGCCTCGGGCGGCTGGCTCGGTATCACCGACAAATACTGGGCGGCGGTGCTGGCACCGGAGGACGGCCGCGCCTTCACCGCGCGCTTCAGCGAAGATCCCGATTCGCGCCGCGAAATCTACCAGACCGATTTTCGCTACGACCCGATCGTCCTGGCTGATGGCGAGAACGCGGTGGTGGAGAGCCGGCTCTTCGCCGGCGCCAAGGTGACGTCGGTGATCGATCGCTATGAGGCCGCTGGCATCTACAAATTCGAGCTGCTGATCGACTGGGGCTGGTTCCACTTCCTGACCAAGCCGCTGTTTCATGCGCTGCATTTCATCGCGGGCTATATCGGCAACTTCGGCGTCGCGATCCTCATCATCACCGTGCTGATCAAGCTTGTCTTCTATCCGCTTGCCAACAAATCCTATGTGGCGATGAGCAAGATGAAAAAGCTGCAGCCGGAGATGGAAAAGCTGCGCGAGCGCCACAAGGACGACAAGCTGAAGCAGCAGCAGGAAATCATGGAGCTCTACAAGAAGGAGAAGGTCAATCCGCTGGCCGGCTGCCTGCCCGTTCTGATTCAGATTCCGGTCTTCTTCGCGCTCTACAAGGTTCTTTTCGTCACCATCGAAATGCGGCATGCGCCGTTTTTCGGCTGGATCACCGATCTGTCGGCACCCGATCCGACGTCGCTCTTCAATCTCTTCGGTCTGATCCCCTGGGACCCGCCCGCGCTGCTTCTCATCGGCGTCTGGCCGCTGATCATGGGCTTCACCATGTTCGTGCAGATGCGGATGAACCCGCTGCCGGCCGATCCGATCCAGGCACAGATCTTCACCTGGATGCCGGTCATCTTCACCTTCATGCTGGCGAGCTTCCCGGCCGGCCTCGTCATCTACTGGGCGTGGAACAACACGCTGTCGGTGCTCCAGCAAGGCGTCATCATGAAACGGCAGGGCGTCAAGCTGGAGATATTCAACAATCTCGGCTTCGACAAGGTCGCTGCGCTTTTCGCGGGGGGCGGCGACAAGCCGAAGACCTGAACGATGACCGGGGCGCCGAGCGACGAATGTGGCGACGACGCGCCGGACCTGGAAACAGGGCGCTGGCTCTTCGCCCAGCCTTGCTCGTTCGTGCGCGGCGCGGTCGACATGGCAGGCCTGCCGCCCGGGGACATCCCGGAGGTCGCCTTTGCCGGCCGCTCCAATGTTGGCAAGTCGAGCCTCGTCAACGCGCTGACCGGACGCAAGACGCTGGCGCGTACCTCCAACACACCGGGGCGGACGAAGGAGCTCAATTTCTTCCTGCTCGGCGCCGACGGCCGGCCGGCCATCATGCTGGCTGATCTACCGGGCTATGGCTATGCGCGCGAAACCCGCACACGTGTCGAACAATGGACCGACCTCGTGATGTCCTATCTGCGCGGGCGCGCGACGCTCCGGCGTGTGCTGCTGCTGATCGACGCGCGGCACGGGCTGAAAGACAACGATGGCGAAGTAATGGCGCTACTCGACGAAGCGGCCGTCTCCTACCAGATCGTACTGACCAAGACCGACAAGCTGAAGGCCGGCGAGCTCGAAAAGCGGGTTGGCGAGGTCGAGGCCGGTATTCGGGCCCATGTCGCCGCGCATCCGCGAGTGGTCGCCACATCGAGCGAGACCGGCACCGGCATCGCCGAACTGCGGGCCGAAATCGCCTCGCTGGCCGCGGCCGATGCGCTGGGGTATAAAACCCGGACCAGTTAAGAAAAGACGGGGAGTGCGAAGGCCGATGCCCGACACAACAACCGACAGGAAAGCGGCATCGCTCGACGACGCGGCAAAGCTCGAGCGGGCACGTGTGCTCTCCGAAGCGCTGCCCTTCATGCAGCGCTACGACAAGCGCACGGTGGTGGTGAAATATGGCGGCCACGCGATGGGCGACGAAGCGCTGGGCGCCGAGTTCGCGCGCGACATCGTTCTCCTGAAGCAATCTG
The DNA here is from genome assembly GCF_040882025.1 of Parvibaculum sp. GTDB lineage: Bacteria > Pseudomonadota > Alphaproteobacteria > Parvibaculales > Parvibaculaceae > Parvibaculum. The sequence continues at coordinate 7,570 of NZ_JBBECC010000001.1, forward strand.
GCGTCAATCCCATCGTCGTGCATGGCGGGGGCCCGCAGATCGGCGCGATGCTGACGCGGCTCGGCATCGAGAGCGAGTTTTCGGGCGGCCTGCGTATCACCGACAAGGCGACGGTGGAAATCGTCGAGATGGTGCTGGCCGGTTCGATCAACAAGCAGATCGTGGCGCAGCTCAACCAGGCCGGCGGCCGGGCCATCGGTTTGTGCGGCAAGGACGGCAATCTCATTGTCGCACGCAAGATCGAACACAAGATTCACGATCCGGAATCGAACATCGAAAAAATTCTCGATCTCGGCTTTGTCGGCGAACCAGAGAAAGTCAATCCGGAAATACTCGATGTCATCCAGCGATCCGATATTATTCCCGTCATCGCACCGATCGGCGTGTCGCGTGACGGAGAAACCTACAACATCAATGCCGACACCGTGGCCGGCGCCATAGCGGCGGCGATGGGCGCGGCACGTCTTCTGTTGCTCACCGACGTGCGTGGCGTTCTCGACAAGCAGGGCAATCTCGTCGAGGCGCTGACCGTCGAAGAAGCTCGGGCGCTGATGAAAGACGGCACGATTTCCGGCGGCATGATCCCGAAGCTCGAAACCTGTGTCGATGCGGCCGAGGGCGGCGTCGAAGCCGTCGTCATTCTCGATGGCCGTGTGCGTCATGCCGTTCTGCTGGAACTGTTTACCGAGCACGGTGCGGGCACGTTGATCCGGAAAACCGCCGGCTGATGGTTGCGGACTTTCTCGACGGAAAGGTGCAAGCCGACGCCATGGGTTTTCGTTTCAGCATCCTTGTCATACTTACGGGCCTTGGCATTCTGGCGGCCGTTCCCGCGCAGGCCGACTACCAGCTCTGCAACCGGACGAGCTATGTGCTGGACGGCGCGATCGCCTTTCAGGATGGTGCCGACTGGCGGAGCCGGGGCTGGGTACGACTGTTGCCAGGCGACTGCGCGGTTGCACTGGAAGGCCCCGTGAAAAACGAGGAACATTTCGTCTTCGCCCGCTCCATCGAGATTCATCAGGGCCGTACCCAGTACTTCTCCGGCAACGAACGGTTTTGTACCGCCGATGGCAGCTTCGAAATCGAAGGCCGTGACCAATGCGCGGCGCGTGGATACGACGCCAATGAGTTTCTGCCCGTGCGAACCGAGCCCGGCGACGACTGGGTGACAACTTTTTCGGAGGCCAGCGACCACACGGCCGAGCAAGCGCAGATCGCGGGCGCACAGCGGTTGCTGCAAGACAACGGCTTCAAGCTTTCACGGATCGACGGGATTTCCGCCCGCAACACGACGCGCGCCGTTCAAGCCCATCAACGATTAATCGGTGTTCCGGCCGACGGACGGATAGACCGCGCATTAATCGAGAAATTGGTCGAGGGCGCCGAAAGGGAACAAGCAAAGGCCGGCCTCGATTTCTGCAACAAGACCCGGCATCTGATCTGGGCCGCGATCGGCTATCACAATCTCGATGAAGACATGTCGAGCGGCTGGATTCGCATCGAGCCGAACCAGTGCCGCAAGGCCGTCAAAGGCAAGCTGACGGAACGCGAGTATTTCGTTTATGCCGAGGCAGCGGATAACCAGAACACATCCGCGCGACCTGGCGACGAAACGACTGTCTGGTCGGGCGATGAGCGCTTTTGTACCAAACCGACCCGCTTCGAGATCACGGGTCGCGATCGCTGCGCGGC
>NZ_JBBECC010000002.1:0-49390 GCF_040882025.1 Parvibaculum sp.
TCGGCGGGCGGCAGCAGCTTGTTGAGGAAGCCCATTTCCATCGCTTCGTCGGAGGTAAAAACGCGGCTTGAGAGCAGAATATCGTTGGCATGTGTCAGACCGACAATGCGGGGCAGAACCCAGGAGAGGCCGAACTCGGCCGGAAAATTGAAGCGCCCATGCGCGGCGGTGAATTTCGCCTTGGGTACGCAAAACCGGAGATCGGCATAAGCCGCCAGCACAAGGCCGACACCCGCCGCCGCACCGTTGATGGCCGCGATGACAGGCTTCGTCAGGCCGAAATGATAGGCGAAGGTCGCGTCGAATTCCGGGCGAACGCCGTAGCCGGGTCTCGCGATGTCGTCGGAAATGCCCGCATCGTAACGGCCCTTCTCGGAATGGCCCTCGAGCGCGCCGAGGTCGGCGCCGGCGCAGAAGGCATTTCCCTCGGCGTCGCCGGTGACGACGATCACGCGCACCGCCTTGTCCTTATCGGCCTCCGCCAGCGCCCAGCGATATTCGGTGTGCATGCGGCCGGTCCATGCATTGCGGCGCTTCGGGCGCGACAGCGTGACAGTCGCGATGCCGTCGGCGATTTCGTAACGGATCGTCTTCAGTTCCATCAGTCCCGCTCCCCGCTCTCGACAAATTTCCGGATGGCCGAGACAATCTTCTCCGGCTGCTCGGGCAGCATTGCGTGGCCGGCATTCGGCAGATCGACCAGCGTTACGCGCGCTCCCAGTCGCACTTTCAGATCATGCGCATTGGCGGGCAGCGCGATCGCATCTTCTGTTGCCTGCACGACAAGCATGGGCTGGCCACCTGCTTCCCACCAGTCCTCGACCGGCGTCCGGCGCACGGCCGATGACTGCATCAGCATGACGTCGCGATGCCAACCGTCGCGCCAGATTTGCGGATCGTTGCCCTTCGCAAAGAACCCATATCGCACACATTCCATGTGTTCTTCCGGCGACAGATTTTCATCGAAGCAGTCGACAAGCGCTTTCAATGCAGCTTCAGGAATTTCGATCAGGCCCCCGCATGCGAGCAGCACGAGGCGCGAGACAAGCGGAGCGTGGTCCGCCGCCATCGTGCGGGCGAGACGGTTGCCGAAGGCATGGCCAAGCAGTGTTACCGGCGTTTTGCATTGCGTCTCGATGACGGCCGCAACATCGTCGGCCAGGTCGTGCAACGTCAGACCGTCCAACGGCCCGATGCTGCCGCCGATCCCGCGCGGTTCCGGCAGGGTGACGCAATAACCCGCGGCCGCCAGCGTCCGGGCGACCTCGTCGAAATCCGAGCCCGGGCGGCCGAGCGAGGCGAGCATGACGATATGCGGGCCCGATGCGGGGCCGATGACGCGGCCGCACAGGCGAATATTCGCGCCGCCCTTGTCGAGTCTGCCGATTTCGTAGGGCTCGAACTTCACTCGCTCCTCCCCGAACGATTTCCCGCCGGTGGATCAGCTCCTCAGCGTACCACCCGTCGCTTTCTCGACCGCCACCACGATGCGCTTCGACACGGCTTCGATCTCCTCGTCGGTCAACGTCTTCTCTACCGGTTGAAGCGTGACTTCGATGGCAAGCGACTTCTTGCCGTCATCGAGCGCACCGCCTTCGAACACGTCAAACAGCGACACGTCGACAATCAGCTTCTTGTCGGCTCCGCGCGCGGCGCGGATCAACTGCTCGGCCGTAACGCCGCTGTCGACCACAAAGGCGAAGTCGCGGCGCAAGGGCTGCAAATCCGAAAGGTCCAGCGGCAGTTTGGCACGCGTCGCCTTTCGTTTCGGCTCCGGGATCGCGTCGGGGAAGACCTCGAATGCCACGATCGGCCCTGCCACATCCATCGCTTCGAGAGTGCGCGGATGCAGTTCACCGAAATAGCCGAGCACATTCTTCGGCCCAAGACGGAAAACGCCCGAGCGGCCGGGATGATACCAGGTCGGTGCGTCGGCGCTCACCTGCAGGTTCGCGACCGGCGCGCCGAGCAGCGACAGCAGCGCTGCCGCATCGGCCTTTGCGTCCATCGCCTCGACCGAACCGCTTTTGCCCTGCCAGTGCCGGCCGCTCCCGAGCGGCCGCGCCGTGCCGCGGCGCAGCCCCGTGGCGGCCAGTACCTGACCTTCCGGCGCATCGCTTTCGAATTGCTGGCCGACTTCGAACAGCGCCACGTCGCCGAAACCGCGCGCCATGTTGCGGCCCGCCGCCGCGATCAAGCCGGCAAGCAGGCTTGGCCGCATATGGCTCATGTCGGCCGAAATTGGATTGGCAAGCTTCAGGCCCGGCACGGCGTTTCCACCGCCGAATAGTTCGGCATGAGCTTCGGGAACGAAGGACCAAGTGACCGCTTCGACGAGCCCACGCGCCGCCAGCGCACGCCGCGCCAGGCCTTCGCGTCTCTGCCGCACCGAAAGCACCGGCTTTGCGACCGCATGAAGGCGCGGCAAAGCGACCGACTTCACATTATTCAATCCATGCACGCGCACGACTTCTTCCACGAGATCCGCCTCACCGTCGATGTCGGGACGCCATGAAGGGACGGATACGGACAGCTTCTCCTCATCGGTCTTCACGCCGAAGCCGAGCGCCGTCAAGATGCGTGTCGCTTCCGAGACGGGTAGCGAAAGCCCGGTCAGCCTTGCGATACGCGTCGGATCGAAGGCAATAACCTTCGACGTGTCCGGTATCTTGCCTGCAACCACCAGCTTCGACGGTTCGCCGCCGCAAATCTCGATGATCATTTTTGTCGCAAGTTCAAGACCGGGCAGAACGAACGCCGGATCGACGCCGCGCTCGAAGCGATAGCGTGCGTCCGAGACGATGCCGGTGTCGCGTCCGGTGCGCGCGGTGCGGTAGGGATCGAAGTACGCGCTCTCGACGAAGACGTCCGTCGTTGCCGCCGTGGAACCCGATTCCTCGCCACCCATCACGCCGCCGAAGCCGAGCACGTTTTCATCGTCGGCGATGACGCACATTTCCGGGCCGACATCGTATTCCTTGCCGTCGAGCGCCAGCAGCTTCTCGCCCTTGCGGCCGAGACGAGCGCGGATATCACCCTTCAGCTTCGCCGCGTCATAGACATGCAGCGGCCGTCCCCGGTCGAGCGAAATGAAGTTGGTGATGTCGACCAGCGCGTTGATGGGTCTGAGGCCGACCGCCTTCAGCCATGTCTGCAGCCAATCGGGCGACGGGCCGTTCTTGACGCCATGGATCACACGCCCGGCGAAAACGGGACAGGCATTTTCGGCACCGGCCGGGAACTCCAGCCTGATGCCGACGGGGCTTTCGAACTTGCCCTCGACCGGCGGAAAGCTGCCTTCACGCAAGCGGCCGAGGCCTGCCGCCGCGAGGTCGCGCGCGACACCGTAAACGCCGAGGCAATCGGGGCGGTTCGGCGTGATGGCGATTTCGATGACGGGATCGTTGCGGCCCAGTACTTCGGCCGCCGGCGTGCCGACTTTCCAGTCACCCTTCAGATCGATGATGCCGACATGATCGTCGGAAAGTTCGAGCTCGCGCTCCGAGCACATCATGCCGTTCGATTCGACGCCCCGGATTTTCGTGGGCTTCAGCACCATGCCATTCACAGGGATCGTGGCGCCGGGTGGTGCGAAGACTCCGGTGAGTCCTGTACGCGCGTTCGGCGCGCCGCAGACGACCTGCAATTGTTTCACTTCGCCCTCGACCAGCGCCTCGACCTTCAAGACCTGCAGCTTGTCGGCGTCGGGATGGGGCTTCGCTTCGAGCACTTTCGCGACGGAAAACACGGCAAGTTTCTTCGCCGGGTCTTCGACGCTCTCGACCTCGAGGCCGAGCATGGTCAGGCGCTCGACGATCTCGTCGAGCGTTGCATCCGTTTCGAGCGGCTGCTTCAGCCAGGAGAGCGTGAACTTCATGACGAGAGCCCTCCCGCCAGCGTCGGCACGTCGAGCGCGGCGAAACCATAGTGCCTGAGCCAGCGCAGATCGGCCTCGAAGAAGGCGCGCAGATCCGGAATGCCGTATTTCAGCATGGCGATGCGGTCGAGCCCCATGCCGAAGGCGAAACCCTGATACTTTTCGGGATCGACACCGCAGGCTTTCAGCACATTCGGATGGACCATGCCGCAGCCGAGAATCTCGAGCCAGTCGTCGCCTTCGCCAATGCGGATTTCATTGCCGAGACGCGCGCAGCGTACATCGACCTCCATCGAAGGTTCGGTGAAGGGAAAGAACGAGGGGCGCATGCGCAGTTCCACGCCTTCGACCTCGAAGAAGGCGCGCAGGAATTCTTCCAGCGTCCATTTCAGATGGCCGAGATGCGTCGTCTCGTCGACGACAAGGCCTTCGATCTGGTGGAACTGCGGCGTGTGCGTCTGGTCGCTGTCGCAACGATAGGTGCGGCCGGGGCAGATGAAACGGAAGGGCGGCTTGCCGGCCTCCATCGTACGCACCTGCACGGGGCTTGTATGCGTGCGCAGCAACATGCGCGAACCGTCGGGTTTGGGCTCGAAATAGAACGTGTCGTGCATTTCGCGCGCGGGATGACCTTCGGGGAAATTCAGCGCGCCGAAATTATAGTGATCGGTTTCGATGTCGGGACCCTGTTCCACAGCGAAACCCATGTCGGCGAAGATCGCGACGACTTCATCCCAAACCTGGGAGAGCGGATGGATACGGCCTGCCTCAAGCGGGCTTTCACGCACCGGCAGCGTCACGTCGATGCGCTCATTTGCGAGCCGCGCGTCGAGCACGGCCTCATGCAACGTCTGCTTGCGCAGCGCGAGCGCCTCCGTCAACCGGTCCTTCAACCCGTTGAGCCTCGGCCCCATTTCCTTGCGTTCCTCCGGCGACATGGCGCCGAGGCCCTTCATCAGATCGGAAACACGGCCCTTCTTGCCGAGCGCGGCCACACGCACGGCCTCAAGCGTGTCCACGTCCATCGCGTCGGCGATGGCGGCGGCGAATTCCGTTTCGAGCTTTTCAAGATCGGCTTTGTCGGTCATGGCTTCATCCGCTCACATCATATCGCTCAATCGTCCCGGCGCCGCTCTGACTTTGCGGAGGCCCCGGGCGATTGAGGGAAACGGCGTGCGAGCGAAAGATCGACCGGCGGTCCGCCTCACCCCCCGGGAAACGGCACCCGCCAGGCGCGAGCCCCGGACGGGTGACCGGCTCTTGTCTCATGCGTCGTCCACACTCGTCAGTTGAGCGCGGCCTCAGCCTGGGTGACCAGAGCCTTGAAGGCCTCGGGCTCATGGATGGCGAGATCGGACAGAACCTTGCGGTCCACCTCGATGCCAGCCTTGGCGAGGCCGTCGATAAATCGCGAATAGGTCAGGCCGTGCTCGCGGACACCGGCGTTGATGCGCTGGATCCAGAGGGCGCGGAAGTTGCGCTTCCTGGTGCGGCGGTCGCGATAGGCATATTGACCGGCCTTCTCGACCGCCTGGTTGGCGGTGCGGAAGGTGTTCTTGCGACGGCCGTAATAGCCCTTCGCCTTCTTGATGATCTTGCGGTGGCGGGCGTGTGCGGTAACGCCCCTTTTGACGCGCGACATGTGCTCAATTCCTCTTCAGGGTGTTCCGGTTCACGCGTAAGGCATGAAGTTTTTCAGCACGCGAGCGGCGTCCACGTCCGCCATGATCGTCGTACCGCGCTTGTTCCGGATCTGCTTGTTGGTCCGCTTGATCATCATATGGCGTTTGCCAGTCTGACCGCGCTTGACCTTGCCTGAAGCGGTAAGCTTGAAGCGCTTCTTGGTCCCGCTCTTGGTCTTCAGTTTGGGCATTTCGCTCTCCGTATCGTCAAAGGAACCCACGCTGTAAGACCTTGAATTCATTGAAGAATTCTGTATTTTCGCGGGTTCGGGTCATGGCATTTCGGACGGCCACGGCATGCCCTACAGGCCGGACCGCCCCGAAGGCGCGGATTTATAAGGGAAAAAGGCTGCAGGTCAAGCGCGGGCGACCGGGCTATAAGGCCGCCTGAAAACAGGAAGGAACCCCAATGAGCCGCTTTTTCGGAAAGGTCTGCCAGAACGGCTATGTGGTGCGCGACATCGAGGCCGCGCTGAAACACTGGACCGAAGTTCTCGGCGTCGGCCCCTTTTTCTATATCGACCGCGTTCAGTGCGACTGGTTCACCTATCGGGGCAAACCTTCTCCCGTCGAGATGAGCATTGCGCTGGCGAACACCGGCGATCTTCAGATCGAGCTGATCCAGCAGCGCAACGACGCGCCCTCCATGTATCTCGACTTTCTCAATTCCGGGCGCGAGGGCCTGCAGCACATGTCCTACTGGACGACCGATTATCAGGCCGATTACGACCGGACGATTGCCGCCGGCTACAAGGTTGGTCATGAGGGCCAGATCGGCGGCGAACAGGGACGCTTCGTCTATTTCGACACCGAGACGCATCCCGGCACGGTGATCGAAATGTCGGATATCAGCGGCGCCAAGGGTAAATTCTTCACCCATATCCGCCGCGCGGCCGAGAATTGGAACGGGACGGATCCGATCCGCCCCGTCAAATGACCTCTCAGCCGCAATAGACTCGGGTCACGACGTCGTTGTCGTCGAGCTCCACATTGAGGCGGTCGGTGCGGTAGTCCCTGGTCACCATGTCGCCGGGGCGGATGACACGGATCGTCGCGACGGCGCCGCCGGTCACCGTGTCCCTGGCATCGGCCCAGGGACGTGCAACCCAGATTGCCAGCGCATCGGCCGCCGCCCGGCAACCTGCTTCTGCCTTTTCGAAGTCGCTCCGCATATCGTCGGTCCCCGCCGATGGCGGCTTATCGCCGACAGTCTCTCCGACGGCTTCTTCTTCCGCGGCGTTTTCTTCTTCCTTCTGGTCGCAGGCCGCCACGATCAACAAGCTCGCCAGCGCCAGAACGGCAGGAAGATTTTTCATGTATGAAATCCCATTTTCCGAGCCCGCCCCCGAACCGCAGCATGACTGGTTGAAGGGTTCCTTCGCAATGGGTTTCGCGTTGCCCTTGCCCGCCTTGACCCGCTCTCTTAATAGTGTATATACATATTGCTTCTGCACTATGACTTGGAGACCGGCTTCATGGCGCATGACATGACGGCAGACGGGAATGAACATCCGGATGTGGCACGCTATCGCGCCGCAGCTCACGGGGAAGCGAGGCCGGACACGCTCTCCGCCGCGTTCCTGCGCGACCTCATGCATGAGTGCGGCGCGGACGATTGCGGATTTGTCACGGTAGGCAACCCGGCCATCGCCGATCAGCAGGCATGGATCGGCGCGCTGCTGCCTGGCGCGCGATCGCTCGTCAGTTTCGTCTGCCGCATGAATCGCGACACGGTCCGCACCAGCGTGCGCTCGGTCGCGAACGAGGAATTTCACCAGACCTATGACGAGGTGAATATCATCGCACGCAAGGCCGTGCGCCGGCTCGAAGAAATGGGGATCGGCGCGGTCAATCCCGCCGCCGCCTTCCCGATGGAGGCGCAGGCCTATCCGGCCGGCATGCGCGTGATCTCGCACAAACCAATCGCGGAAGCCGCCGGTCTTGGCAAGATGGGGCTTCACCGCAACGTGATCCATCCGCGCTTCGGCAGCTTCATCCTGCTCGGCACCATCGTCATCGACCGCGAAATCGATACGTTGTCGACAGCACTCGACTATGCGCCCTGCCTCGATTGCAAGCTCTGCGTTGCCGCCTGTCCGGTCGAAGCCATCGGCATGGACGGCTCGTTCAATTTCTCCGCCTGCTATACGCACAATTACCGCGAATTCATGGGCGGTTTCGTCGACTGGGTGCATCAGCTGGTGGATTCAGAGGACGCCGAGGACTACGACAGGCGCGTGACGCCGGGCGAGAGCGTCTCCATGTGGCAGAGCCTCTCCTTCAAGCCGGGTTACAAGGCCGCCTATTGCCTGAGCGTCTGCCCGGCGGGATCCGACGTGCTCGGGCCTTTCATCGAGGACCGGGTGGAATACCGCAAGCGCATTCTCGATCCGCTGCTTGCAAAGCCTGAAACCGTTTACGTGCTGAAAGGCTCGGACGCCGAGGAGAGCGTGCCGCGCCGCCTCAAATCGAAGCAGACGAAGATCGTCGACTACAACATCCCGTCCGACAATCCGTTCGGTTTTCTGTTCGGCCTGACGCTTACCTTTCAACGCCGCAAGGCGCGCGGCGTCGAGGCGACGCTGGCCCTCACAATATCGGATCACGGGCCGCTCGCCGCAACGGTTCGCGTGCACGGCAACCGTATGGAGGTCGAGTTCAAGCCGCCAGAAACACCCGACGCAGCACTCACGCTCGACTGGAAAACGCTGCAGGCAATCTTCCGTGACGATGTCCCGCTTGCCGCAGCGATCGCGGAACATGGCGCGACGCTCACCGGCGATATTGCGGCCGCCGAGGCGATCCGTAACTGCTTCCCGATCTATCGCGCGGCGGCGTGAGCGGCGTCAGATCCTGGCGATCAGCTGGTGCAGCGACCGCTTCACCCCGGGCCAGGCCGGTCCGAGATCCCGTTCGACCGCGTCCTGCGCTTCCTTCCAGAGCGGAAGCGCGTCGGTGAGCTTCCTGCGGCCCGCTTTGGTCAGCTTCAGGCCGAGCGAACGGCCTTCGCCCGTGGGCGCCGCGTCAATCAGGCCGGCCTCCTCCAGCAATTTCACATTGCGCACCAGACTCGAGCGTTCCAGTGCGAGCATATCCGCCAGCGCCGAGAGTGACGTCGCGCGGCCCTCTTCGACCGCAATCAGCAGCGTGAACTGCGTGATCTTGAGACCGACAGGACGCAGCGCCTTGTCATAGAGGCGCGTCAGCTTGCGTGCCGCCATGCGGGCACGGAGCGCCGCGCAGTTCTCGCGAACATCCGCTTCGGTTGCCGTCGCCATCTTCAATCCCAAGATTTATGTAGATACACATTATTCCAGGAAGAACCGCCACGCAATCGCTCGCGCGAAGGCTTTCGTCGATCGAAAAGATCTATTCCGCCGCGCTTCCCTGATTGACCTGTGCCTTGGCGACGGATGCCTGCACCACCGGGATTTCGTGGTCTTCGAGCGGTTTCATCCAGTTTTTGCGGGCAAGCGCCGCCTTGATGAAAGGCGCCAGCTCCTTCTGCTTCCTTGCCTCACGCGTGGCCGCTTCGGCCCTGAATTCCGGCATCACTTCGGCCGCAAAGAGTTCCAACGATTCGCAGATATGCGTGTGTTTGTTGCGACCGGCCTGCTGCATGAAAATCACCTGATCGACGCCAGCCCCCTGGAAGGCCCTGAGATGCGCGCGCATGTCGTCCGGCGTGCCGATGCCGGTGGCGATGGCGTCGGCGCGCTTGCCCGCATCGATGATTTCCTGCGTACGGTTGCCGCGCGCCTTGATGTAGTCGCCCCACATGTCGGTGCGGCCGGGAACCGTATCATGCGCGACCAGCGCATTGAGTGCATAGCCGAAAAACTCGAAGCCCTCATGGCCGCGGCGGACTGCTTCGGCGCGGTCCTGATGCAGCGAGAAATTCGAGACCATCGCGATGTTCGCGTTCACCGTGTGGCCGATGGGCTTGCATTCATCTGACTTGATGATGCCATAGTAAATTTCCGACCAGTGATGCGCTTCTTCCGGATCGAGAAACGAGAAGGCCAGCGCGCCGACACCAAGCGAAGCCGCAACGCGGATCGTGTCGCGGTTGGTGCAGGCCATCCACATCGGCGGGTGCGGCTTCTGCACCGGCTTCGGCAACACATTGCGGCAGGGCATCGAGAAATACTTGCCCTCAAAGCCCGGATAGGGGTCGAGCACCATCATGTTGGCGATCTGCTCGCCGGCCTCGATCGCCATGGCGCGCTTTTCCTTGGCTGGAATGTTGAAGCCGCCAAGCTCCAGTCGTGTCGCACCCTCACCGATGCCGAATTCGACGCGGCCATGCGACATGATGTCGAGCGTCGCAAGGCCTTCGGCGGTGCGCGCCGGGTGGTTGTAGTTCGGGATCACCTGGCGGATGCCGTGTCCGAGGCGAATGTTTTTCGTCAGCGAAGCGGCGGCGGCGAGAAAAACTTCCGGCGCGGAGGAATGGGAGTACTCATCGAGGAAATGATGCTCGACCTCCCAGGCATGATCGAAGCCGAGCCTGTCGGCCAGCACGATCTGCTCCAGCGCCTCGTGAAAGAGCCGCGCCTCGTCGCCCTCGTTCCATGGTTTCGGCAATTGCAGTTCATAAAAGACGCCGAATTTCATGATGTCCTCCCCGTATCCGATTTCTGTTGGGGAAGAGTATCGGCGATCCGGCGGGAACATTGCAAAGGCCCGCAACGGAGCAGAAAGGCCTTTATCCCGTCCCTGACGCAGGGGAATGGCCGGCGGTTTCGCGGCGGGCACGTTCGCGCGCGATGGCGGCGCGGCGCGCGGCGTCGGTTTCGATGACAAGGCGATGGCGAAGCCGCTCGTTGTCGAGCGCGCGCAACTCCTGCTCCAGCGCCGCCATCTCCACGGCGCGGCGCATCACATCTTGCGTATCGTAGTAGGAAAGTCTCGTCCGTTTTCGACGAAACCGGCGCCATATCGAAGCGATCGGCATGTCATCACCTGTGTTGCCTGTAACCTGTCGCGCAGGCGCCTCGTGGCGCTCGCATCGCAACGTCGAACCCGCCGCACGGTCGCCGCAAAAATCCGGCCCCGCGCGATCGCTCTTCTTGGTGATACGTCGGGTAGTATAGTCACACATCGGCCCGGCGTCTGCGTCTAACGCACTTCCATGACACCCCCGCAACGCTGTTTCATTTTGACGCGGACGGCCGGAACAGGTCACATGAGCAGCCACGAATTTCGGCGCTGGCCGGACGGCTTCCGGCGGCACTCCACGGAGGACAGGGGAACCGGCATGAGGAAACCGTTACAGATCGCACATCGCGGCGGCGCCGGGCTCTGGCCAGAGAACACGATGGAGGCTTTCGAGCGCGCCATCGCGATGGGCGCGGACGGCATCGAACTGGACGTTCACCTCAGCCGCGACGGGCAGCTCGTCGTCCATCACGACGAAAGCCTGAAGCCTGCCATCGCGCGTGGGCCGGACGGCAAATGGGTTGAACGTCCGACGCCGTTGATCAAAGAGCTGACGGCCAAGGAACTTCGCGCCTACGACATCGGGCGGCTTCGTCCGGGCGCGCGTTACGCCGCGCGCTATCCCGAACAGACGCCGTGCGACGGCGCGCATGTCCCGCTGCTTGCCGATGTTTATGCCTTGATCAAGCGCGCGGCGAAGCCGGGCTTTCGTCTTTATGTCGAACTCAAGACGGCGCTGCTCGACCTATCACAATCAGCCGATCCGATCGCGCTTGCCGAGGCGGCGGTCGCGCTGACGCGCGCGCAGGACCTATCCGAAACCGTCACCTTCGTTTCCTTCGACTGGCGCGCGCTCGTGCGGGCCAAGGAGATCGGGCCCGATATTCTCAATGCCTTCACGACACTCCCATTTTTCCAGGTCGATCCGGCCGACTTGTCCGCCGCGCGCGACAAGCCCGGTTCGGAGGACGAGGTCATTCGACGCGCATCGGCCACCGGCGCGCCCTGGACGGCAGGCTTCGACTGGCGCGCGCAACAGGGCGCGACGTTCGCCGAACGCATGCTGCGCGCCATCGCGTCGGGGCCGGCTGATGGCTGGTTTTCCTGGCATGGCGACGTGACGATGGCGACGGCAACACGCGCGGCGGATCTCGGGCTTGCCGTTTCCTGCTGGACAGTCGACGAGGAAACGGAAATGCAGCGGCTCGCCGCTCTCGGCGTCGAGGCAATCCTGACCGACCGGCCGGACCGCTTGAAAAAGCTGCTGGGCTGACAAAAAAGGCCCGACGCAAAAACGCCGGGCCTTTCTTTTCTCTCGTGAAGGCTGCCGTTATTTCGGCGCCAGCACCATGATCATCTGACGGCCTTCGAGGCGAGGCCAAGTTTCGACCTTGGCGATCGCGTCGAGTTCTTCCTTGACCTTGTTCAGAAGCTGCATACCCAACTCCTGATGCGCCATCTCGCGGCCGCGGAAGCGCAAGGTCACCTTTACCTTGTCGCCTTCCTCGAAGAAGCGATGGATCGCACGCATCTTCACGTCGTAGTCATGCGTGTCGATGTTCGGGCGCATCTTGATTTCCTTGACCTCGACGGTCTTCTGCTTCTTGCGCGCCTCGTTGGCCTTCTTCTGAGCCTGATACTTGAATTTTCCGTAGTCGAGAAGCTTGCATACGGGAGGTTTCGCATTGGGCGAAACCTCAACCAGATCCAGTCCGGCCTCTTCGGCCATCCTCATTGCTTCGTCGGTGGGAATGACGCCGCGCTTTTCACCCTCGGCGTCGATCAGCAACACGGTCGGTTCGTCGATCATGTCGTTTATGCGCGGGCCCTCTCGTGTGGGCGGCGCCTGCATCGGTCTGCGAGCTATGAACTTTTCTCCTTCTACCTGGCCCGTTCGCCGGATATGGCACTTCGAGCGGGGGCCGGAACCCATCGCAAAACTGCATGGGTTGCGGCTCCTGCCCGACGAAACCCGACTTCGGGTTCCCTGACAGGCATTCCAAGGTGACAGCTATAGATTTGAAGGCCGTCGCCCGCAAGTCAAGAAAGCGGCCGGATATCACTGCCGGGCGCGACGAGGCGCCATTGTGGCCTCGGCCACACACAAAAGCGCAGCCAGCGCGTCGCCGGACTGCCCTCCAGATCGTAGACAAAGGCCGGGCTTGCCCATGAAAGACGGCGGGCACGGGCCAGAAAAGCGGCGGCGCTGCGCACCGCACCATCGATCCAGACGTCATCGGCGCATTCAACGACCGAGCGCGGGGCGTCGGGCGTCGTCAGCAGGATCAGCCGCGAACCGGCATGGCTGTCGCGCAGGGCGTCCAGGGTCGCTGCGGCACGCTCCGGCCCGCCGGCGCCCAGCCAGATGGCGATGATCCGCTCAGCGGGCAAGGAGGCGGGCATAGATACCGAGGGTCGTGTCGCACATGGCCGCTACCGAATAATGGGCCACCGCATGGGCACGGCCCCGCGCGCCCATCGCCGCACGCGCCTCGGGGCCAAGCGCCATCAGCCGCGCCATGGCGTCTGCCAGTGCGGCCGCATCGCCCGGCGGCACACAGAGGCCCGTTGCTGCCCCTTCCGTCGTCAGCACCGTCTCGCGCTGGCCGCCCGCGTCGCTGACAATGACGGGCCGCGACGCCGCCTGCGCCTCGACCGCCGTTCGCCCGAAAGGCTCGGCCTCGATCGAGGGCGAGAGGACCGCATCCGACAACGCATAAGCCGCACCCATGTCGTCGCAATGACCGACCAGGCGAACATGAGGCTCGAGTCCGGCCAGCAGGATCGCCTGCTGCAGGCCGGCTACATAATTGTCGCGACCCTGCGCGTCGCCGACCAGCAGCAGTGTGAAACCGTCAGTGCCGCGCGCGCGCAGCAGTCGCGCCGCCTCGATCGAGACCGATTGACCTTTCCAGCGGGTCAGGCGCGCGGGATGGACGAAGATGACGCCGGATGTACCGTCAAGCCGCCAGCGGCCGCAAAGAGCCTCGACGCGACCGGGCGAGATGGCGGCGGGCGCCAACCCGTCGATGTCGATTCCGCGCGGTACCGTGAAAATGCGTGTCTCGTCCGGCGCATGGACCGCCCGGATGCGTCCGGCTGTGAATTCCGAATTCGCGATCACCGCGTCGCCGCGCGTCATCACCGAATTGTAGAAGACTTTCAGGCGCGGCTTTTCGTGTACGCGCGAGTGATAGGTCGTGACAAAGGGAATTCTGGCGCGGTGTGCGGCAGCCAGTGCACTCCAGGCGGGCGCGCGGCTGCGTGCATGAACGAGGCCGATTTTCTCGTGCGCGATCAACCGCGTCAGCCGTTCGACATTGAGTGCCATCACGACGGGGTTCTTCGAGTGAACGGCCATTTCGACATGCCGCGCGCCGATGTCTTCAAGTTCGGCCACCATCCGCCCGCCCCGGCTCGCGACAATGGCACGGCCCCCGGCGGCAACGATCGCGCGCGCCACGTCGACCGTCGTGCGTTCGGCGCCGCCGGTTTCAAGCGCCGGCACGACCTGCAGAATCGCCGCAGTGCGAATATTTTCAAAAGAGTTGGACACGCGAACATCTCTGTTGGATGTATGACATTGCCGAAACCGACAATCGACAAGGCAGACAATGGCCGACGTCTCCGTCCCCTGCAAGCTCGACCGCCCCGGACACGAGGGCAGCGCGGACGAACATCTTGCCTGCCTCATCGACACGCCCGAAAACCCGACAGGGCCGACCGGCCTTACCTGGCTCGGCGGGTTCAAGTCCGATATGACCGGCACCAAGGCGACGGCACTCAGCGATTGGGCGCGGCGCGCGGGACGGCATCTGCTGCGCTTCGACTATTACGCCCATGGCGTGTCGTCGGGCGACTTTCGCAAGGCGACCGTTGGCCGCTGGCTCGACGATGCGCTCGCGGCTATCGATGCGCTGGCCCGGGGCCCGCAGGTCCTGATCGGTTCCAGCATGGGTGGCTGGGTCGCGCTGCTCGCGGCGCTGGCACGGCCCGAGCGCATCAAGGGTCTCGTGTTGATCGCACCAGCGCCCGATTTCACGCAGGAGCTGATGTGGAAGGGCTTTTCCGACGAGATCAGGAAGACCCTCGCGCGCGACGGGTTCTACCGCGCGCCGTCGGACTATGACGAAGAGCCGTATGAAATCACGATGCGCCTCATTGAAGAAGGGCGAAACCACCTGCTGCTCGACGCACCCATTCCCTTTGACGGACCCGTGCGCATTCTGCAGGGCATGAAGGATCCCGACGTGCCATGGCAACACGCCATGCATCTGGTCGAGGCACTGACGGGCACCGATGTGACAATCCATTTGAGCAAGGAAGGCGATCACCGGCTGTCGACGACGGCCGACATCGCGCGGCTGACGCAGACGATCGAAACGCTGCTTGCGGAAATCGAACGCTAGTCGATCTGCGGCAACATACGGTCGGCCTTCCCGAAATAGGCCCGCGCATATTTCAGTATCTGGCCGTCGCTCGGATGGTCGACTGTCTCGACGCCCACGACCTTGTCAGCCAGCGGCGTATGCTTCGCCTGCAGACGCTTCAGGAACCCGAGCTTCGCATTGGCCGGTCCGGCAATCAGGATTTCACCAGCGCCGTCGAGCTTTGCCGCCACCTCATCGAAATAGGCCATGTCTTCCGACTCGCGCCAACTCGCACGGCCGCCGAGCTTGCTGTGACCGCGGCTTGCGGAATGCTTCGGCGCCACCGCCGTTGCGTGGACATCGTCGGCGTTGAAATCGAGAATGCGCGCCTCGTGATGATCTATCCAGACGACGGCATGAAAATGGAGCGGCATGAAACCTCCTGATTACAATTAATTTATTATAACAGGAAGAAGAGTCGCCGCCCTGCGGCAGAATGGCTCCGCTCAGGGTTGTTCCAGCAACGCCTTCAGCCCTTCACGATAAGTCGGATATTGAAGCCTGACGCCCAGCTCCTCGCGGATCAGCCGGTTCGAGACGCGCTTTGAATCCGCATA
The DNA here is from genome assembly GCF_040882025.1 of Parvibaculum sp. Classification (GTDB taxonomy): domain Bacteria; phylum Pseudomonadota; class Alphaproteobacteria; order Parvibaculales; family Parvibaculaceae; genus Parvibaculum. Next base: position 15,488 of record NZ_JBBECC010000002.1, read on the forward strand.
GAAGCTGCGCGCCATCGGCGTCAGTTCGGCCTTGTCGAAGGGAATCTCCGGCGGCGGTTCCCGGCCCAGAAGTTCGGCCGCATAGACCACTACTTCCTGTGGCGGGGCCGGAGCATCGTCGCAAACATTGTAGGCCGCGCCCGGACGGGGCTTTGCGATCGAGGCTTCGAGCACCGCCGCGATGTCGTCGACATGGATGCGCGAGAAGACCTGGCCCGGTTTGACAATACGCCGCGCCGTGCCGTCCATGAGGCTGCGAAGCTGATTGCGGCCGGGCCCGTAAATTCCAGCAAGACGAAAGACATGAAGAGGGGCGCCGGTGCGCGCGGCGAAAGCGCGCCAGGCTTCCTCGGCTTCCAGGCGGCGGCGGCCGCGCGCCGTGCCGGGCTTGAGCGGCGTCTTCTCGTCGACCCAGCCGCCGCTCCGATCGCCATAGACGCCGGTGGTCGAGAGATAACCGACCCATTCGAGCTGCGGCGCAAGACGGGCGATGTCGGCCTCATGGGCAGTCAAAACCGGATCACCGGTCTCGCCCGGCGGGACCGAGAGCAGCAGATGCGTCGTCCCACCCAGTGCCGCCGCGGGGTCGGCGAGCGGGCTGTCGCCGAAAGTAAACGCTTCGACCCCTTCTGCGCGCAAAGCCTCGGCCTTGTTCTCGGTCCGGCAGGTACCGGCGACCACGAAACCGCGCGCCGCCAGACGGCGACCCAGCGACGCGGCGCTGAAGCCATAGCCGAAGCAGAAAAGACGCGGGTGCAGGTTCATCGGCATCCTGTCCATGGTTTCACTTGCCAGATTGTACAGGCTGAACGAGGCTGGCGCGCATGAAAGCCATGTCGATCTCCATATTCTTTTTTTTGCTGGCCGTCGCCGTACCGGCGGCACACGCCGAACCGAGCTATGAAGCTTGCACCGGACTTGTCGAAACCGACCCCGATGCGGCGCTCGACATGGCGCAAACGCTGAAGTTGATGCGTGGCGACGATGAGGCCGGCGGTATGCATTGCGAGGCCTTGGCGCTCACGGCACAAGGCCGGCCGGCCGACGCCGCACCGGTTTTTTACCAGCTTGCCGAGCGCATGCTGCAGGCCAGTGACGAAATGCGCACGCCGGTCTATGCACAAGCAGGCGATGCCTGGGCGCTGGCCGGCAATGCCGCGCAGGCCCGGCGCGCCTATAGCGAGGCCATTGCGCGGATGCCCGAGGATTCCCGTTACCGGCTCGGGCGGGCGCGAATGCGGGCGCTCGAGGAAAACTGGGAAGGTACGCGCGACGATGCGGCCGAGGCATTGGCGCTCGACCCCTATCTGACCGAAGCCATGCTGCTGCGTGCGGCGGCCAACCGGATACTTGGTTTTCCGCAGGCCGCCCTTGCCGACGCCAACAAGGCGGTCGAACTCAGGCCGCACGATCTCGAAGCCCTTGTCGAACGGGGCCGCGTGCATATGGCGCTTGGCAATCGCCAATCGGCCTGGACCGACTGGCAAAGCGTTCTTGACTACGCGGCAGCAACCGGACGCAACGACGATCCCGCAGTGGTGGCGGCCCGGCAATATCTCAGTCGCTGACGCGCCGCCATTCGGCCCGCACGCCTTCATCCGTTTCCGTGCCAAGCGCCGTCGCGGCGCGTTTGCGCAATTCATCGCGCTCACCCAGTTCGCCGAGCGCCCAGACGGCCATGGCGCGCACCAGAGGCGAGGCATCGTCAAGCAGCGGCCGCACGACATCGGCAAGCGCCGGTACTCCCGCATTGCCGACCGCAATCAACACGTTGCGAACAAACCTGTCGCGGCCGATACGCTTCACCGGCGATCCTGAAAAACGCGCGCGAAAGCCCGCGTCGTCAAGTACCGCCAGCTCGGCGAGCAACGGCGCCCGCAAGTCGTCGCGCGCAACGAACGCCGCCTCGCGCGCGACCTGCGCAAATTTGTTCCATGGGCAGACCGCCAGGCAGTCATCGCAGCCATAGATGCGATTGCCCATGGGTCTGCGGAACTCAAGCGCGATATGCCCCTTGTGCTCGATGGTGAGGTAGGAGATGCAGCGCCGCGCGTCCAGTTCGTAAGGCACGGGGAAGGCTTTTGTCGGACAGATGTCGAGACAGCGCCTGCACTCGCCACAATGATCGTCGTGACGCGCATCGGGCGCGAAGTCGAGCGTAGTAAAAATCGAACCGAGAAAGAACCACGAACCGAGATTGCGCGAGACGAGATTTGTATGCTTGCCCTGCCAGCCGAGACCGGCGGCCTCCGCCAGCGGCTTTTCCATCACGGGCGCGGTGTCGACAAAGACTTTCACCTCGGCGCCGCTTTCCTCCGCCAGCCAGCGTGCCACTTCCTTCAGGCGTTTCTTGACGAGATCGTGATAGTCGCGGTTCTGCGCATAGACCGAAATCGCCGCGCGATCGGGCCGCGCCAGAATGTCGAGCGGGTCTTCGTCGGGACCGTAATTCATCGCCAGCATCACGATGCTGCGCGCTTCGGGCCAGAGCGTTGCGGGCGCGGCGCGGCGCGCAGCGGTCTCCGCCATCCAGTCCATATCGCCGTGGCGGCCGCACGCCAGCCATGCGTCGAGGCGTGCCGGCAGATCGGTACGCGCGTCGGCACGCGCGATGCCGACATCGTCGAAACCCGCCTCCTTCGCGCGCCGGAGAAGTTCGGTGCGCAATCTGTCGAGATCCGTCGGTGCGTCAGAAGTCGAGATTGGCATAGAGTTTCGGCGGCGGCATTCCGGGAATGTGGTCGGCGAGAATCTGACGGAAGCCCGGGCGCGACTTGATACGCACATACCAGTCCTTCGCTCCCTGATACTGGCTCCAGGGAACGTCGCCAACATAATCGAGACAGGAAAGATGCGCAGCGGCGGTAAGGTCTGCCAGCGTCATCTCCTCGCCGGCAAGCCAGTTCCGCGTTTCCATCAGATAGGAAATGTAGTCGAGGTGGTAGCGCAGATTGTGAAGGGCGGCGCGGACCACCGGCATTTCCGGCGCGCCGCCGCCCTCGGCGACACTGAGGAAACGGCGCGTCACTTTTTCGAAGATCAACCCGTCGCTGACTTCACCGGCAAATTTGCGGTCGAACCAGTCGACAAGGCGACGAATCTCGGCCCGGTCGTGCGCGCTGCCCGGAATCAATGGCAGTTCGGGCGTTGTCTCTTCCAGGTATTCGGTGATCGCCGTCGCACCGCAAAGCGGCTCGCCTTCGTCCTCGATCATCACCGGCACTTCGCCGGCGGGATTGAGCGCCAGAAATTCGTGGCGACGCTCCCAGTCGCGCTCCTCGACAAGTTCGAAGGGCAGATTCTTTTCGGCAAGCACCAGGCGTACCTTGCGACAGGCGGGCGAAATCGGGAGATGATAAAGCTGACGCATCGGTTCTTTTCTTGCCTCAGTTCGCGCTGGCGCGTTCGAACTGTCCGGTGCGGCGGAAACGATGGAGATAGGACGGCAACACCGACGCAAGCGCGGTCGGCGCAACGCCGAGGCCTTCAAGTGTGCGGCCTTCCGCCTTCGCCGCATCGCTCACGACATTGTCGACGGCGAGTTGGCGCACCTGGTCGACAGTCAGGAGCGGGCGCGGCAGCAATTGTAAAAACACCGCCTGCAAACGCGCCAGCGCAAAAGGTATCGTCAACAGAAGTCGCTTGCGCGCGATTTCATGGAGCATGCGTTCCATCAGTTCACGGAAGGTCAGCACTTCGGGTCCGCCAAGTTCATAGGTGAGGCCCGCCATATTCATGTGCGTCACGGCGCTCGCGATCGCCTCGGCGACATTTTTTACATAGACCGGCTGGAAGCGCGTGTGGCCGCCGCCGATCAGCGGCAGGAGCGGCGAGAGGCGGGCGAGTGCCGCAAAGCGATTGAAAAACTCGTCTTCGGGCCCGAACACGATCGAAGGCCGCAAGATGACGGCGCCCGGTATTGCGGCACGCACGCCCGCCTCGCCTTCGGCCTTCGAGCGGGCATAGGCCGACGGGCTTTCGGAATCGGCGCCGATCGCCGAGACATGAACGAACGCAGAAACACCGGCCGCCGCCGCGGCGCGGGCGACGCGTGTGGCGCCGTCTGCCTGAACGGCGGCGAATTTCTGCCGGCCGCTTTCATAGAGGATGCCGACCAGATTGACGACGGCGTCGGCACCCGCCACTGCGGCCGCCACCGAGGCGTCGTCGCGGATATTGGCCTGCACCGGCTCGACCTGACCGACCACGCCCATCGGGCGCAGGAACTGCGCATCGTTCGGGCGGCGTACCGCCACGCGCACGCGGTAACCGCGTCGGGCCAGCGCCTGCACCGTGTGACGACCGAGAAAGCCCGAACCGCCAAAGACCGTGATAGTGGCACCCGGCCGGAGGGTCGCTCCGCCGTTCACGTCGCTCGCGCCGTCTACGCTCATTTTGCCTCACATTTCATCCGCTGGCCTCCTGGCGGGCTGCCGCACCGACAACCGCCCCCTAGATAGCCTATCGGCGGCGTGTGGCAAAGGGTATGGCGGCTCGGCGGTACGCCTCATCCATTGACATTGTCGGAGGCCCTATTTAAGCAACGCAGCACGTGCCCAGGTGGCGGAATTGGTAGACGCACCAGCTTCAGGTGCTGGCGCTCGCAAGGGCGTGGAAGTTCGAGTCTTCTCCTGGGCACCATTTCTTTCTGGCGGCGGCGTCCCCGATCCTTGCAGGGGCAGGCCCGCCGCCCGCCCTTCGGGGCCAAGCGGAGCCAACATATGGCGGTCACGCTGCACAGGGGCGATCTGCCGGACGGGCTTTCCTTCGGCGCCAGCGTCGCTGTAGATACCGAGACGATGGGCCTCAACCCCGAGCGCGATCCGCTCTGCCTGGTGCAGCTTTCGGCCGGTGACGGCAACGCTCATATCGTCCAGCTCGACCGCGCGACCTATCGCGCGCCCAATCTCCGGGCGCTGATGGCCGATCAGGCGGTTCTGAAGATTTTCCATTTCGCCCGGTTCGACATCGCAACGATCCAGCGCCATCTTGGCGTCGTCACCTCGCCCGTCTATTGCACCAAAGTCGCCTCGAAGCTGGTGCGCACCTATACCGACCGTCATGGACTGAAGGATCTGGCCCGCGAACTGGTCAATATCGACATGTCGAAGCAGCAGCAAAGCTCCGACTGGGGCGCGGACAAGCTCAGTGCGGCGCAGCTTTCCTATGCCGCCTCCGACGTCCTTCATCTGCACGAGATCAAGGCGATCCTGGACGGAATGCTCGCCCGCGAGGGACGGACTGAGTTCGCCAGAGCCTGCTTCGCCTTCCTGCCGGTGCGCGCCGCGCTCGATCTGGCCGGGTGGGCCGAGGAAGATATTTTCGCGCATTGATGCTGACCGTGAGCGCGCGGGGCCCTTCGTTGACGCTGTGCAAGGCTAGCGCGCATACTCGCGGCCCAACGGGGCTTCGGGCTCGGGCGATGTGGAGCGGATTTTTATGAGCCAGGGGTCCGGCGAGACCGAGGCCGGGGGGCGGCCGGGGCGTGGACGGGCGGCGCGCCCGGCTTCAGCCTATGCGCGCCCTCGCACCGAGGCGCCCCCGCGAAGCCGTTACAGCTATTTCGTAGCGCTGATGAAGGTGGCGCTGCCGCTCGGCGCCGTCCTCCTCCTTGCGATCGTCCTCTATTATTCAGGTGTTTTCAGCCGCGACGACCGGCTCGACGTGACCTTCCGCGAAATCGAAACGCGGCCTGACGATCTCCGGATGGTCAGCCCGCGCGTCGCCGGCGTCACGCGCGATGGGCGGCCCTATGTCGTCAGTGCCGACAATGCGACGCAGGACGCGAACCGGCCGAACTTCGTGGCGCTGGAGAACATCAATGCCGAGATGAAGCTCGACGCGCAGCCCGGAGAGGATGCCGAGTGGATCAAGCTCACGGCGACGGGCGGGCTGCTCGATTCCGAGAGCCAGACGCTCGAGCTGACAGAGACAATCGACATCACCACGGCGCAGGGCTACGTCTTTCAGGGCGACCATGCCGTGGTCGACTTCGAGGCGGGTACGGTAACGAGCGACAGCGAGGTCACGGGCGAAGGGCCGCTCGGTACCTTGCGCGCCGACGGCATGACGGCCGATCATACGGGGCGGGTCTTGCGCTTCGAGGGCAAGGTGAAACTGCTGATCCATCCCGATCGGCCGAGCGAGGGGGACTGACATGAGGGCGAGGACTGGGGGGATGAGGGGCGCCGGGCGCCTGAGGGCGATGCTGGCCGCAAGCGCGCTTCTTCTCGGCACCGCGCTCGGCGGCAGTTCGGTGGCGGCCCAATCGAGCATTGTCGGTGGCGGCTTCGCCAACGATCCGAAACAGCCCATTGAAATCGAAGCCGATGCGCTGGAGATCGAGGATTCGCAGCAAAGCGCCACGTTTACCGGCAATGTGCTGGTGACGCAGGGCGCGGTGCGGATGCGCGCCGACCGCCTGGTCGTTTTCTACGCGTCGCGGCAGAGCGGCGGGGGATCGGGCATCGAGCGGATTCGGGCGACGGGCAGGGTTCATGTGACGGGGCCGGACGACCAGTCGGCCAGCGGCGAATGGGCCAACTACAAGGTCGATGAGCGGCAGATCGAGATGGGCGACAGCGTCCTGCTTCGACAGGGCGAGAACGTCATTCGGGGCTCGACGCTCCATGTCGACCTCAACAGCGGCAAGGCGCGGGTCGTCGGCAGCGCATCGGCTGAAGGCGGCGGAACGGGCCGGGTTCGCGGACTGTTTCACCCCGACGGAGGCTGATCCAGCCCGAAAAGGCTTGGTTAATTGCTTCACTTCATACAATTTTAATGCCAAGTACCGTTTGATGGCATGGATTAGTGAAGTGGGGACCCTATGACGGGCGAAACGGGGCTGGGCAACGAGGTAAGCGGCGCGGAAGCGCGGCCGCATTTGGTCGCCGACAATCCGGGGCTTTCGGTCGAGAAAATCGGCAAGAGCTTCAAGGGCCGGCCGGTCGTGCGCAGCGTCAGCTTCCATGTCCAGCGCGGCGAGGCGGTTGGCCTTCTGGGCCCCAACGGCGCCGGCAAAACCACCGTTTTCTACATGATCACAGGGCTGATCCAGCCCGATTACGGCACCATTCTGCTCGATGGGCAGGATGTGACCAGCCTGCCGATGTATCGCCGGGCGCGCCGCGGCGTCGGCTACCTGCCGCAGGAAGCCTCGATTTTTCGCGGCATGACCGTCGAGCAGAACGTGCGCGCCGTGCTTGAAGTCGTCGAGCCCGACCGCGACCGGCGCGAGGCCGAACTCGACGACCTGCTCGCCGAATTCTCGATTACCCATCTCCGGCGCACGCCCGCCATCGCGCTTTCGGGCGGCGAGCGGCGGCGCGTCGAGATTGCGCGCGCGCTCGCCACGCAACCCTCTTTCATGCTGCTCGACGAGCCCTTTGCCGGCATCGACCCGATTGCCATCGGCGATATCCGCGATCTCGTCGCACATCTGAAGGATCGCGGCATCGGCGTGCTGATCACCGACCACAATGTTCGCGAGACGCTGGAACTCATCGACCATGCCGTCATCATTCATGACGGCGCGGTGCTCATGGAGGGCGAACCTTCCGCCATCGTGGGCAACGAGGATGTGCGCCGGCTCTATCTCGGCGAGCGGTTCAGTTTGTAAGCGGCGGGAAGGGGGTATCCATCATGGCGCTCGCGCCGCGACTCGAAATGCGCCAGGGGCAATCCCTGGTCATGACGCCCCAGCTTCAGCAGGCGATCAAGCTGCTGCAGCTTTCCAATCTCGAACTTGCCGAATATGTCGACCAGGAGCTCGAGCGCAATCCGCTGCTCGAAAACGGTGTCGCCGATTCCGAGCGTGCCTCCGACGAGCGCGAGGCGCCGGCCGAAACGCATGACCAGGTGACGACCGCCGAAACCTCGTTGACGCTCAACGATGACGGCCCGCCCCCCGATCGCAACGGCGACCTCGATACCGATTACGAGAATGTCTATGCCGACGAGGCGCGCGCCGATGCGCAGAACAATGCGGCCGCCACCGAGACGCCGGGGCCCACCGGCTCCGACTGGCAGAGCATGCGCACAAGCGGCGGCGGCGGCGATGGCGATTATGATTTCGCGGCGACGCTGACGCGCGAGGCGACGCTTTGCGAACATCTGACCGATCAGATGAACATGGCGCTGAAGACGCCGGGCGACCGCATGATCGCCGCCTTCCTGATCGATCAGGTCAACGAGGCCGGCTACATGACCGCCGATCTCGGCGAGGCGGCCGAACGGCTCGGCGTCGACATCGAGGATGTCGAGGCCGTGCTCGGCGTGCTGCAGACATTCGAGCCGACCGGCATCTGCGCGCGCAACCTCAAGGAATGTCTCGCGCTGCAGCTTGCCGAACAGGACCGGCTCGACCCGACGATGCGCGTCTTTCTCGACAATCTCGAACTTTTCGCGCGGCGCGATTTCGATGCGCTGATGAAGCTGACCGGCGCCGACCGCGACGACATCGCCTCCATGGTCGAGGACATTCGCGGCTGCAATCCGAAACCCGGTCTTGCCTTTGGCGGCGAACCGGTGGTGCCGGTCATCCCCGACGTCTATGTGCGCGCGCGCTCCGACGGCGGCTGGGCGATCGAACTCAACACCGAAACGCTGCCGCGCGTGCTGATCAACCAGCAATATTATGCCGAGGTCAGCAAGTTCTCGAACGATCCCAAGGCGAAAGCCTATCTATCCGAATGCCTCAACAACGCCAACTGGCTCGTCAAGAGTCTCGACCAGCGGGCGCGTACGATCCTGAAAGTCGCGTCCGAAATCGTACGCCAGCAGGACGGCTTTCTGGTGCATGGCGTGCAGCATCTGAAGCCCTTGAATCTCAAGACCATCGCCGAGGCGATCTCGATGCACGAATCGACGGTCAGCCGCGTTACGGCGAGCAAATACATCGCGACGCCGCGCGGCATTTTCGAGATGAAATATTTCTTCACCTCCTCCATCGCCTCGTCGGAAGGCGGCGCGGCACATTCGGCCGAAGCCGTGCGCCATCGCATCCGGGACCTGATCGACCGGGAACGCGCGGATGCGGTGCTGTCCGACGACAATATTGTCGACATCCTGAAGGGCCAGGGCGTCGACATCGCGCGGCGCACCGTCGCCAAGTATCGGGAAGCACTCAACATTCCCTCCTCGGTGCAGCGCCGGCGCGAAAAAAGAGCCTATGCCTGAACCGGGCAAAACCCCTTCAAAGACGCCGCGAACGGTCTATATTTAAAAGACAGACAAGGCGTTTCCGCCCTCTTCCGGCATCCGGTTGACACCCATGATGCAGCCCACTAGTTTCCCCCTCGCTCAAAAGACCCCCGGCCATTTCCGGGGCGAGGCGGTGGATCACGGAGCAATGGGTTTCCGGAACGCGCCGGGTCCAGGCAGCTCCATTAAGCAACCGTCGTTTGTAGCGTAGCGACCCGAAAGGTCTTTCATGCAGGTTCTGGTCAGCGGTCATCATCTCGACGTCGGAGATGCGCTCCGCACCCATGCAACCGAACGGCTCCAGGCCGCGGTTGTCAAATATTTCGACCGGCCGGTGGACGGTCAGGTCACGTTCAGCAAGCAGGGTCACGAATTTCGCGCCGACGCCTCGGCGCATCTGGCGTCGGGCATGCGCGTCAACGCGCAAGGCGCCGCCAACGAAGTCTATGCTTCCTTCGAGGCGGCGCTCGAGCGCCTCGAAAAGCGTCTGCGCCGCTACAAGCGCCGGCTCAAGAATCACAACCACAACAACAAGGCGCCGCTGCCGGCCGAGTCCTTTCCCTCTTTCGTCATCGAGGCGGGAGACGAGCATGAGGAAATGCCGGAAGACGCGCAGCCCGTCATCATCGCCGAGGGAACGACGGCCGTGCCGGTTCTTTCCGTCGGCGACGCGGTGATGCAGATGGATCTCTCGGACGCGCCGGTTGTCGTTTTCCGCAACCATGCCGGCGGCGGCCTCAATCTCGTCTATCGCCGCACGGATGGAAATATCGGCTGGATCGATACCGGCCGCGACGCCGTGCGCGACGCTCAAAAGGTTTGACGAACTGAAAGCGAACCCGACCATAGCCGGAGCTTCCCGGATGACGACCGCGCCTCATGCACGCCGCATGGCAACGCGGCCGGTTCCATCGAAAGCCCCGCAAAACAGGACCCGGACCATGGAGCTTGAAGATCTGGTGCAGCCGGAGGGAGTGATCGCTCATCTCAAGGTCACCAGCAAAAAGCAGGCATTGCAGGAACTCGCCGAACGCGCGGCGAAACTGACCGGCCTTTCGGAACGCGCCATTTTCGAAACGCTGCTGGAACGCGAGCGTCTCGGCTCGACCGGCGTCGGACAGGGCATCGCCATTCCGCATGGCAAGCTCGGCGAGCTCGACCGGCTCTATGGGCTTTTCGCAAGGCTCGACACGCCGATCGATTTCGAATCCGTCGACGACCAGCCGGTCGATCTGATGTTCCTGCTGCTGGCGCCGGAAGGCGCGGGCGCCGACCATCTGAAGGCGCTGGCGCGTATTTCGCGCCTGTTGCGCAATCCGGCCGTTGTCGAAAAACTGCGCGCATCCGAAGATTCGGCCGCGCTGTTTTCGATCCTCACCGAACCGGCGGCGACCAACGCGGCCTGAACTGCTTATCCGTTTACGAACGAAAAGCCCCGCTCTCGAGAGCGGGACTTTTTGTATTTTGCGACCGTATGAAGGGTTTTCCGCGCCCCCTCAATGCACGCTGACCGGCTCCAGGTCGTATTGCCGCGCGCCAGCAAAGGCCGCGTCGCGATTGTCGAGCACGGCCATGCGCACGCCATTGGCGGCATGCACCGCGAAGAGGCGCATGTCGGCGGGCAGGTTCATCTCCTCGCCGATCTCGCTCTCGATGTCGCCGGCCAGCACTTCGCGCACATAGACGATGTTGGGCACGCCGACATTGGCGAACATCTCGGGCGTCAGGCCGCGGAAATCCTCCGTGCCCCAGCCCGTGTTCGGCTCGATGTTTTCAGCAGTGTCGTTGTCCGTTTCGTTGCGCATGATACTTACTCCTTTTCACCCTTCTTCCTTCAACGAAGCAAAGAAGGTTACTCCGTCGCTCCGGCGCGGAGCGCCTTTTGCGCCGGGCGGCTGCCCGCCACGGGCGCGTCTTCGACGATCTCGATGGTGACGACGTTTTTCTTCGGCTCCGGCCTTTCGAGATCGATCTTCAGAAGGCCGTTTTCGAGCCGCGCGTGCCGCACATCCATGCCGTCGGCCAGCACGAAGGCGCGCTGGAACTGGCGCGCCGCGATGCCGCGATGCAGATAGGTGCGGTCGTCCTCCTCGCGCTGCCTTCCGCGGATGACGAGTTCGTTGTTCTCGACCGTGACCGAGAGCTCGTCGCGCGAAAATCCGGCAACCGCGAGCGTGATCCGGAGCGCCTCGCCGGCATTCGCGGCAAGCTGCTCGACATTATAGGGCGGATAGCCGTCGGACGCCTTGGACGCCCGTTCGAGCAATCGCTCCATCTGCTCGAAGCCCAGCAGGAAAGGGCTGTTGAACTGGATCATAGATGTCGTCTCCAAAGTCCTGTTCGCCAAGCGACTTTGATGTCCGGCCCTTTTCGGCACCGTTGAGGATTATGTGGGGATTCGGCTTTTGCGTTGCAAGAAGCACGGGGCACGGAGGGGAAAATCCCATCCTTTCCCGGCTCTTATGCGGCGCTGTCGGCGGTGTCCGCCTTGAAATGGCCGCATCGCCGGTCAACCTGAGGAAAAGGGGCCGGACCGAAAGCTGCGAAAGGACAAGGCCATGCTCGAACTTTCTCCTCTTCCCTATGCCGAGGACGCGCTGGCGCCGCATATCGGCGCCGAGACGCTCGCCTTTCACTACGGCAAGCACCACAAGGGGTATGTCGACAAGGTCAACAAGCTGGTCGACGGCACCGAACTCGACGCTCTTTCTCTTGTGCCGCTCATTCGCAAGGTGGCGGGCGACAGATCGAAAAAGACGCTCTTCAACAACGCGGCGCAGGTCTGGAACCACGACTTCTACTGGCGCTCCATGTCGCCCAAGGGCGGCGGCAAGCCGCGAGGCGCGCTCGCCGAAAAGATCGACAGCGAGCTCGGCGGCTACGACAAATTCCGGAAGCGCTTCAAGGAAGCGGCGACCGGCCAGTTCGGGTCGGGCTATTGCTGGCTCGTTGTCGGCGACACCGGCCGGCTCGAAATTTATGGAAGTCCCAATGCCGAAACGCCGGTCGCCGGCAATGACGAGGTGCCGCTGTTGACGGCCGATCTCTGGGAACACGCCTATTATCTCGATCACCGAAACGAACGCGACGCCTATATCGACGCCTTTCTCGACCATCTCGTCGATTGGGATTTCGCCGCCGCGAATCTGGCCTCCGTCGCCTCGCTCAAGGCCGGCCAGGCGGTGCCGGCCAAATAGGCGCCCGTCAAATCGGTGCTTGGTCGCCGCAGCGGCTTTTGACAGACTGTGCGCCGGCTAGAGCGTTTCCAGGCCAAGTGGAAGCCGGTTGGCCGTCCGGAAACGCGACAAAAAAAAGACTTGGATTCGTTCATCGTTTCACGGAAACGATGAACGACTCCAAGGGCGGCGCAGAGGGGGCACAGGGTGGAGACGGAGACGATCGAGGCCGAACGCGTCTCCTATAATCCGAAGGCCATTCTCGGCGGGCTGGCCGTCTTCGCCGCGATGCTGATGCTGCCGGCACCCGAAGGCCTCTCCCCCGAGGGCTGGCGGCTTGCCGCGCTCGTCGCCTTGATGGCGATCTGGTGGGTCACCGAAGCGATCCCGGTCTACGCGACCGGCCTCGTGCCCCTTGCCGGCTTTCCGCTGCTCGGCATCGCCTCCATCGGCGCGGCCGCCGCGCCTTACGCCAATCCGATCATCTTTCTCTTTCTGGGCGGCTTTCTGATCGCGGCCGCGATGCAGGCGACCGGCCTTCACCAGCGCATCGCGCTGCATGTGCTGGCGCGCACCGGCACCGGCTCGCGCCAGCTTGTCGGCGGCTTCATGCTGACCGCGGCTTTCCTCTCGATGTGGGTCTCGAACACGGCGACCGCGGTGATGATGGTGCCGATCGCGATGTCGGTCATCGCGATCACCGTTGCCGATGACGGCGTTCATGCGCCCCGCGGCGGGCTCGACACGGCGCTGCTGCTCGCGGTTGCCTATGGCGCCAGCATCGGCGGCATCGCGACCTTGATCGGCACGCCGCCCAATGCCTTTCTCGCCGGCTACATGGCGCAGGAATACGGGCTCGAAATCGGCTTCGCGCAATGGATGCTCTTCGCACTGCCTCTGTCGCTCATCATGCTCGGCTGCTGCTGGCTCACCCTGACGCGCCTTGCCTTTCATCTCGACGGACGCCCGATCGAAGGTGTCGCGGCGACGCTCGGCCAGGCGCTCGCCGATATCGGGCCGATCCGGCGGCCCGAAAAAACCGTTGCCGCCGTCTTTGTCTGCGCGGCCGCCGCCTGGATCGCCCAGCCGCTGCTCGTGACCGTCATCCCCAACCTCTCCGACACCGTCATCGCGATGCTGGCGGCGCTGGCGCTCTTCGTCATCCCGGCGGGCGGCGGCAAGCCGGCGCTCAACTGGAGCCATGCGAGCCGCGTTCCCTATGGCCTGCTGCTGCTCTTCGGCGGCGGGCTGAGCCTTGCCGCCGCCTTCGACTCGACCGGCCTCGCGCTCTGGCTTGCACTCGGGCTCGGCGCGGCGGCGGACCTGCCGGCCATTCTCGTCATTCTGCTGATCGTCGCCGTGATCGTCTTCCTGACCGAGCTCACCAGCAACATTGCAACGACGGCCGCCATGGTGCCGTTGCTTGCCGGCGTCGCCGTCGGCGCGGGGCTTCACCCGCTGCTCCTCACCGCGCCCGCCGCGCTTGCCGCGAGCTGCGCCTTCATGCTGCCGGTCGCCACACCCCCCAATGCCGTCATTTTCGGCGCCGGCCATGTCACGATCCCGCAAATGGCCAGAGCCGGCATCTGGCTCAACATGTTCGCCATTATCGTCGTGACGCTGATGGCCTATGCGCTGCTCGGCCTTGCCTTCCCGCTCATCGGGTAGCCAAGGCGGCAGGCCCGAAACCCCCCTTCTGCGACAAAAACGCCACGGCTCACAGCCCATTTTCTCTCTGGGAAATATAGGGGTTGCGGCCCCTATTTGCGCATGATATTGCGAGTCATTATCAGAATGAGCAGACAGAGGCGGGTCCGAACGGAATGGCGACCGATATCGCGCAGGACAGGACGATCCGCCTGGCAGCCCAGGGCACGCCGGTGGTCACCAGCGCCGATCTTTTCGGTGGTGGCCGCGAGGTCGTCATCCGTCATGGCGAGGAGACCTACCGGCTGCGCCTGACCAGCAGCAACAAGCTCATCCTGATCAAGTAACGCCGCCGGCGGCGTCTCGCCGGACACATACGAAGGCAACCAAGCCAGCCAGACCCGCTCCGCGAGCGGGGGCCAGCCAGGAATGCTTGTTTCACGCATCACTGGGACTGGGACTGACATGGCAATCATTGCACGACGATTCTCTTTTCGAACCTTCCTTCTCGCCGGCGCCTCGCTCGCCGTCATTTCGGCGGCAGCGGCGCAAGAGCCCGCAACCCCTCCGGCCGCCGAAGAAGACGCGCCCAGGGCGACGCAGCTCGATGCCGTGACCTCCACCGCGACGCGCAACCCGACCGCGATCAACAATGTCGCGGGCACCGTCTCCGTCATCACGGATGTGGAGCTTGAGCGCCGCAACGCACGCACGATGCAGGACATCGTGCGCTACGAACCCGGCGTCTCGGTCGGCAATTCGCCGACCCGCACCGGTGCAACCAATTTCACCATCCGCGGCATTGGCGGCAATCGCGTACTGACGCTCATCGACGGTCTCTCGACGCCGGATTTTCCCGCCACGAATGAAGGGGCGGGTACCTATACGCGCGACTTCATCGATCTCGACAGCATGAAGCGCGTCGAAATCGTGCGCGGGCCGGCATCCGCGCTTTACGGCAGCGACGGCATTGGCGGCGTGGTCGCCTATGTGACGAAGGACCCGGCCGATTATCTCGATCTCGTCGGCAAGGACTGGTATGCGAGCCTGAAAGGCGGCTATGCCAGCGTCGATGAAAGCTTCACGGAATCGGCGACGGGCGCCATGCGCGCAGGCAATGTCGAGATGCTCGGCCTCTATACGCGCCGCGACGGACACGAGGTCGAACCGAACAGCAACGCGACCTTCAATCCGCAGGATTATTCCTCGAACGCCTTTCTCGGCAAGCTTGTCTTCAACGGCAATAACAACAACCGGCTGAAGATTACCGGCCAGTACGACGACGACACCGTCGACACCAACCTCCTGACCGACCAGGGAACCGGCGTCCCCTCCTCGGACGTCTCCACGCCCGCGGTGCCCTTCACCGATCTCTATTTCGGCACCGTCCTCACTTCGTTCGGCACGGACGACACCGAGCGCTACTCGCTGAGCGCCACCTATTCGCATGAAACGCCCTTCGCGATCGCCGATCGCATGGAGGCGAAGGTCTTCTTCACGCGCGTCGACCGCAACGAGCATACCGAGCAGCTTCTCAATGACGGCGTCGACAACCTCTACCGGGTTTCGGATCTCGGCTTCACGCAGGACATCTGGGGCGCCGATCTTCAGTTCGGCGCGACCCTCTTCGACGGTGAAAATCTTCGGCACGAGATCACCTATGGCGCAACGGCGGACTACACCCAGACCGAGCGCCCGCGCCACCGTGTCGAGACGAACCAGACGTCCGGCCTGAGTTCGACCTATTTTCCCTTCAATGACGAGGATTTCCCGAACAAGAACTTCCCGGACACCGACACGACCAAGATCGGCGCCTATCTGCAGGACGACATCACCGCGGGGCGTTTCCACCTCGTCCCCGCCATCCGCTTCGACTACTACCACCTGAAGCCGAAGCCCGACGCGCTCTACGCAAACGGAAGTGCGCTGCCCGTCAACGAAATGACGGAAACGGAAGTCTCGCCGAAGTTCGGCACGACTTTCGACGTTACCGGGGAATACAAGCTCTTCGCGCAATATGCGCATGGCTTCCGCGCACCGCCCTACGACAACGCAAACTTCTCCTTCAGCAATCCGGGCTACGGCTACGAGATTCTTCCGAACCCGGATCTCAGGCCCGAAACGAGCGATGGGCTCGAAGGCGGCCTTCGCGGGAAATTCAACGGCGGCAGCAGCTTCTCGGCCGCGGTCTTCTACAACAAGTACAGGGATTTCATCGAGACGCAATTCATTGGCTTCTCCGGCGGCGGCCTGATGCAGTTCCAGTACCAGAACCTCTCCAAGGTCACGATCTACGGCGCCGAAGCGAAGGGCGAATATCGCATTACGCCGAACTGGGCGCTTCGCGGCGCGGTCGCCTATGCGCATGGCGAGGACGATACGACCGGCGCGCCGATCGATTCCGTCGATCCCGTGAAGGCCGTCATGGGCATCGCCTATGAAAGCGACGTCTGGGGTACGGAACTCGCCGTCGTTCAAGCCTGGCGCCATGACCGCGTCTCGACGCCGGGCAATTTCCAGGCGCCGTCCTACACGGTGCTCGATCTCACCGCCTATTACGAGATGACGCCGAGCTTCACGCTCAATGCGGGCGTCTTCAACATCACGGATGAGGAATATTACAACGCGCAGGATGTTACAGGCCTCTCGGCCGCCAGCCCGATCATCGGCCGCTACGCCCAGCCGGGCCGCAATGTCGGCGTCAACGCGACGGTTCGCTTCTGAGGATCGTTCCATGAGCATGGCCGCCATCGCATCGGGACGCGCAACGGACGAAGGACACGGTTCCTCCGCCTTCGATCCGTCGCATCGCGCGCTCCGCCTGCCGATGGCGGCCTCCTTTCTGATTCATGCCGGCCTCTTTGCCGGCGCGCTTTTCTGGTGGCAGGGCGAGGGCCAGCAGGCGCCGCGCGGCACGCCGGACGCCGTTCACGTCACGCTGGTCCATTTTTCCGAACCGGCGCCGAAGCCCGCGCGCGAGGCTGCGGAGCCTGTCGCCGTGCCAGCCGCGCCGGTGCCCGTCAAGCCGGCGCCGCCGGTCGCGCGCAAGCCCGAACCGGCCGCGCCGCGCAAACTTGCCGAACCGGCGCCCGTCCCCGAACCGAAACCCGAGACCGCCGAGGCGAAGCCGGCAGAACCCCAACCGGCGCCCGCGTCGCAGGCATTGCAGACCGCCTCTCTTGCGTCCACCGGCAGCGGCGGCGGCGACGGCGCCTCGAAAGGTTTCAGGACCACAAGCGGCCGTGCGAGCGACGATGTCCATCTCGTCGAACCGCGCTTTCGCGTGCCGCCGCGCCCGCCGGTCTATCCGCGCCGGGCGCGCGACCTCGCGCAGGAAGGCATCGCGACGATCCGCGTCCTGCTCGACACAGCCGGCAATGCACGGGAGATCGTCGTCTGGAGAAGCTCCGGCTTCGTCCTTCTCGATCACGCGGCGCTTACCGCTGCACGCGGCTGGCAATACGAACCCGAAAGGCGCAACGGTAAACCCGTCGATGCCTGGGTGCAGATTCCCGTGCGTTTCGCCCTCAACTGACGCCGAAGAAAGGAACCATCATGTCCACCTCGTCCCGCACCGATGCACTCGCCGCAAGGCGCGCCGAAATTCTCGCCGCCGAACCCCGCCTCCGCGCCCGCGATCTCGCACAGCGTCTCGACATTTCAGAAGCCGAGCTTGTCGCGCTCGGTCATGACGACGTCGATGTGACGCCGCTCCGCGCCGAATGGGCGGCGATCATCGCCACCGTGCCGGCGCTTGGCCGCGTCATGGCGCTGACGCGCAACGAGCATGTCGTGCATGAGCGCAAGGGCATCTACGGGACCCTTGAAGGCAATGCCCATGTCGGCCTGATCGTCGGTGAAGATATCGACCTGCGCATCTTTTTTTCGCACTGGAAGTCCGGCTTCGCGCTGACCGAGCGCATCGAAAGCGGCTTTCGCCGCAGCCTGCAGTTTTTCGACGCGCAGGGAACGGCGATCCACAAGATCTGGCTGACCGGCGACTCCTCGATCGAAGCCTTCGATCTGCTGGTCGCGAAATTTTCGGCGCCCGTCGCGCCGCTGGCGATCGAACCGCCGG
Organism: Parvibaculum sp.; assembly: GCF_040882025.1. Classification (GTDB taxonomy): domain Bacteria; phylum Pseudomonadota; class Alphaproteobacteria; order Parvibaculales; family Parvibaculaceae; genus Parvibaculum. The sequence continues at coordinate 33,590 of NZ_JBBECC010000002.1, forward strand.
CGGCGTCGAAGCCGGGTCTTGCCGACACGGAGATCGATGTCGAGGGGTTCCGCGCCGCCTGGGATGCGCTCAAGGACACGCATCAGTTCCACGGGCTTCTCAACAAGTTCAAGCTCGAACGATTGCAGGCGCTCAGGCTTGCCGGCGAGACCCGCGCGCGCCGCGTGCCGGTTTCGGCGTTGCGCGCCGCCCTCGAGACCTCGGCGTCGCGCAAGCTGCCGATCATGGTCTTTGTCGGCAATCCCGGCATGATCCAGATCCACACCGGCCCCGTCGAGAACCTGAAGGCCGCCGGCCCCTGGTTCAACGTGATGGACGAGGCCTTCAACCTGCATCTCAACGAAGCGGCGCTCGACAGCGCCTGGGTCGTGTGGAAGCCGACCGAGGACGGCACCGTCACCTCGCTCGAACTTTTCGACGCCGGCGGCCTTCTCGCCGCAACCCTCTTCGGCAAGCGCAAGCCCGGCATGGCCGAAGACGAAGGCTGGCGCGCGGTCGTCAGCGGCCTGACGGAACGCGAGGCAGCATGAGCGCGACATTGGAAAGGCTGATCGCGAAAATAACCAAAGGCCGTCATGGCCCGACTTGTTCGGGCCATCCACGTCTTTCTTCCGTTTCCACCACCAGGACGTGGATGACCCGCATAAAGCGGGTCATGACGATGGGGGGAATGCAAGGCATCGCGATTTTGAGCTCCCTCGCCCTCGCCCATGCCGATACACCGCAGCGCGTCGTCTCGGTCGGCGGCTCGACGACCGAAATCGTCGCGGCGCTCGGGGCGGGCACGCTTCTTGTCGGCGTCGACACGACGAGCCTCTATCCGGCTTCCGTCACCGAACTCCCGAATATCGGCTATGTGCGGCAGCTCTCGGCGGAAGGTCTGCTTTCGCTCAGGCCCGATATCGTGCTGGCGGGGTCCGAGGCCGGCCCTGCCACCGCGCTTGCCCAGGCGCGCGCGGCCGGCATCGAGATCGTGACGATGAGCGAGGGCTATACGCCGGAAGCGGTCGCCCGGCACATCGAAACGGTCGGCCGCGTGCTTGGCCGCAAAGCCGAGGCGGCCGATCTTCTCGACGCCTTCAAGGTCGACTTCGCAACCGTCGAGGCCGATCTTGCGCGTGTGACGACGAAGCCGCGCGTGCTCTTCATTCTGCAGACTGGCCGCGGCGCCTCGCTCGTTTCGGGAACGGACACGGCCGCACACGCCATGATCGAGCTTGCCGGCGGCGTCAACGCCGTCACCGAATATACGGGCTACAAGCCCTTCTCGCCGGAAGCCGCCGCCCTTGCCGCGCCCGATGTGATCCTGATGACGGACCAGACCGTCGACACGCTGGGCGGCAAGGACAGCGTGTTGTCGGAGGCGACCTTCGCGGCGACGCCGGCCGGCCGGGACGGGCGGCTCGTCACCATGGACGCGCTTTACCTCACGGGCTTCGGACCGCGCCTTGCCCATGCGGCGCACGATCTCGCCGTCAAGCTTCATCCGGCGCATGAATTCGCACCGTTGCCGGAGCGGGCATGGACCAAAGCCGAATGACCGACATCGCCGAAAGCGCTTCGCGTCCGTCCCGCGCCTTGAAGCGCCCGGCCATTCTTGGCGGGCTGGCCTTGTTGCTCGCTCTGGCCGCGCTGCTGTCGCTGGCAACCGGTGCCATGCCACTCGCCGTCGGCGATGTGCTGCGCGCCCTGTTCGGCCTCGAGGTCGATGCGCAGAGCGCCGCCGTCATCACCATGATCCGGCTGCCGCGCATGCTGCTTGCGATCATCGTCGGTGCGGCGCTGGCGGGCGCCGGCGCGGCACTGCAGGGCCTTTTCCGCAATCCGCTTGCCGATCCGAGCCTGATCGGCGTTTCGAGCGGCGCGGCGCTGGGCGCCGTGACGGTCATCGTTCTGGGCGGTGCCGTTGTTGCCATTCTTCCCTTCGCCGCCTCGCCCTTGCTGCTGCCCTTCGCGGCCTTTCTCGGCGGGCTCGGCGCGACCTTCGTGATGCAGCGCCTCGCACAGTCGGGCGGACAAGCCGCGACGGCGACGCTGCTGCTGGCCGGCATCGCCATCAACGCCATGGCCGGGGCGGCGACCGGCGTTCTCGTCTATGTCAGCAACGACACGCAGCTGCGCGATTTCACCTTCTGGAGCATGGGCAGTCTGGCCGCCGGCGGCTGGCCGGGTTTCACGATCGCCGCCCTGCCGATCGCCGCCGCGCTTGCGGCGATCGTCGTCTCGGCGCGGGCGCTCGATGCGATGCTGCTCGGCGAACGGGAAGCGCTGCATCTCGGCGTCCCCGTCCAGCGTCTCAAGAATGTGGTGATGGTGGCCTCGGCGCTGGCCGTGGGTTCCGCCGTCGCGGTCAGCGGGATCATCGGCTTTGTCGGCATTGTCGTGCCGCATCTGGTGCGCATGATCGCCGGCCCCGATCACCGCATCGTGCTGCCGGGATCGATCCTTGCCGGCGCCGCGCTGCTCCTCGTCGCCGACATGGTCGCGCGCGTCGTCGTGGCGCCGGCCGAGCTGCCGATCGGTCTCGTCACCAGCGCCCTCGGCAGCCCGTTCTTCCTCTGGCTTCTCGTGCGGCGCCGGAGGTTCGGATGATCCACGCCGAAAATGTTAGCGTGCTGGTGGACCGAAAGCGCCTGCTCGACGGGGTCGATGCGGAAATCCGCCCCGGCCGCGTCACCGCCCTGATCGGTCCCAACGGAGCCGGCAAGTCGACGCTTATTTCGCTGCTGTCGGGCGAGCGGCGGCCCGATGGCGGCCGCGTCACCCTCGACGGCCGGCCGATGGCTTCATGGCCGGCGCTGGCGCTGGCGCGCCGCCGCGCCGTGCTGCTGCAAAGCGCCGCGCTCGACTTCGCCTTCACCGTCGAGGAAGTGGTGGAACTCGGCCGCCTCCCCTTTGCGGGCACGACGCGCCAGATCGACGATGAACGTGCCATCGCGGCGGCCTGCCGCCTTGCCGGTGTCGACGGTTTCCGGGCGCGTGCCTATCAGACGCTTTCGGGCGGCGAGAAGCAGCGTGTGCAGTTCGCCCGCGCGCTGGCGCAGCTCTGGCAACACGGCGAGGCGGAAGGGGCGGCGCGCTACCTGCTGCTCGACGAACCGACCTCGGCGCTCGATCTCCGGCATCAGCGGATCGTGCTCGACGCGGCGCGCCGGCTTGCCGGCAAAGGCGTCGGCATCCTGGCCGCCCTTCACGATCTCAATCTCGCGGCCGCCTGTGCCGACGATGTCATCATGCTGCGCGACGGCTGCGTGGTCGCGGCGGGCCCGGTGGCCGAGATGATGACCGGAACGCTGCTCGGCCGCTGCTTCGACACGCCGATCGAAATCCTCACCCGCGCCGACGGCATGCCCGCCATTCTGGCCTGACGGGACCTCGGCGACAGCGGGCTCCTACTTCCAGCCCGCGCGGTCGAAGATGCGCACCGCTTCGGGCTGATTGCGGCCGAGCGCGCTGGCGTTCAGCGCGTCCTCCTTGAAGGGGCCGAAAGCGTTGAGCGGCGTGTCGATTTCGATGCCGGGCACGGCCGCATATTCGTGGTTCTGTTCGCTGAAGGCGCGCTGCGCCCAGTCGCCGGTCAGGAACTCGATGAAGCGGACCGCATTGGCGCGGTTCGGTGCGTGCTTCAGCACGCCGGCACCGCCGATATTGACATGCGTGCCGCGGCCGTCCTGGTCGGGGAAGACGAGGCCGACCGCATCCGCGACCGCGCGGTCTTCCGGTTTATCCGAGCCCATCAGCCGGCCGACATAATAGGTGTTCACGAGCGAAATGCGGCATTCGCCGGCCGCCACCGCCTGGATGTTGCCGGTGTCGTTGCCTTGCGGGGGCCGCGCGAAATTGGCGACGGTGCCGCGCGCCCAGTTTTCGGCTTCTTCCGTACCCTGATGTTCGATGATCGCGGCCAGCAGCGACAGATTGTAGATATTCGAGGAGGAGCGCATGCAGACCGTGCCCTTGTTCGAGGGGTCGGCAAGATCGGCGTAGGTTTCGAGCTTTTCGGGACGGCCCTGCGCCTTGTTGTAGATGATGATCCGCGCCCGCTTCGAGAGGCCGAACCACAATCCGTCCGGATGGCGCAGGTGACCCGGGATGCGCGTCTCGAGAATTTCCGACGTTACTGGCTGGAAGAGGCCCTTGTCCTCCGCGCGCCAGAGGCGGCCGGCATCGACCGTGATCAGCAGGTCGGCGGGGCTTTGCACGCCTTCGCGTTCGATGCGTGCGATCAGTTCGTCGCTCTCGCCCTCGATCAGGTTGATCGCAATACCGGTCTCCTCGGTGAACCTGTCATAGAGCGCGAGGTCGGTGTCGTAGTGGCGCGCCGAATAGATGTTGAGTTCGCCGGTCGCGGCACGGGCGCCGATCGCGCCTGCGAGGACAAGACCGAGGATGAGAATGCCGGCAAGAAAGCGTGACATGAGGGTTCCGGGTTCGTCAGAGGGGTCGGTCCGGGGGGTCCGGGCCGTCTTGATAACGACTATCATTTGCGTCACTACCGCGTCATGTGACAGATTTATGACAGTTTGATGACAGGCGAGGGTTTCAGACTCTGGCAGCGAAGATGAAGGTGCCTTGCGGCGCGAAATTGACGGCTGCGGCGGCGCCGATTTTCAGCCCGCTGGGTTCGGGCACCCGGGCGCGCAGGGGCTCGAGGGCGGGCGCGCCGGCAGCCGAAAGCAGCACCAGCCAGTCGCGGCCGAGAAAGCGCAAGTCACTGATATTGAATGTGTTTTCGCCGCCGTTCGCGGGCGCGAGCCGGACCGCTTCGGGCCGCACGATCACTTCCACCGCGGCGCCGTCGCGGTAGTCCGGCGCCGGCACCGGCCCATAGGCGGTCATCGCGCTGCCGCCCGCCACCATCGCCGGAAAGCGCTGCGCCTCGCCGAAAAGCGAGGCCACAAGGGCACTTGCGGGATTTGCATAGAGGTCCGCCGGCGTCGCGCATTGGGCGATGCGGCCGCGTTCCATCACCGCGATCCGGTCGGCGATTTCCATCGCTTCGACAGGGTCGTGCGTGACGACAAGTGTAATAACGCCAGCGCTTTTCAGCGCGCGCCGCGCTTCCTCGCGCAGGCTCCGACGCCGCGTCACGTCGACGCTCGCAAAGGGTTCGTCGAGCAGCATCGCGGCCGGTTCCGGCGCCAGCGCGCGGGCCAGCGCGACGCGTTGCTGCTGGCCGCCCGACAGCGTGTGCGGATAGCGCGGTTCGAAACCCGAAAGGCCAACGGCGGCAAGCCGTTGCGCGATGATGCGGGCCTGCTCCTCCTTCGGGCGGCGGTTGATGCCGAAAGCAATATTTTCAGCCACCGTCAGATGCGGAAAGAGCGCGTTGTCCTGAAAAACCATGCCAAATGGCCGTTTTTCGGGTGGCAGCGCACGTCCCGGCATGGCCAGCACCGCGCCGTCGAGATCGATCGATCCCTCCTGCAGAACCTCCAGTCCGGCCGCCAGTCTGAGCAGCGTCGTCTTGCCGCTGCCCGACGGTCCGAGCAGGCAGAGAATCTCGCCCGCCCGCGCCTCCAGCGACACGCCGGACAGCACCTGATGGTTGCCATATCTGTGTCCGACATTGCGGAACGCCAGCGTCATTCCTGCCCTACCCGGCCCATTTCCTCGGAAACGCCTGCAAATGCGTGGCAAAATTACTTTGCCGCAGGCAGCCGTATTTGTCACAAAGGCACCATGTCAGTCACGGAAAAAGATCGGATTTCCGGCCATATGAGACGCGGTGTCGCGTCGGGCTGGACGCTGGCGGCGCTCGCCGTGGCGCTTGTGCTGCTGGCGCCGTCGCTGGCAGTGCTGGCAAGCCTCGCCTCGCCGGCCAGCGAAAACTGGGCGCATCTGCGCGCGACCGTGCTGCCGGGCTATGTGATCAACACGCTCTGGCTGATGGTGCTGGTCGCGCTGATGGCCGGCACGATCGGCATCGGCACGGCATGGCTCGTCGTTTCGACGCGCTTTCCGGGGCAGCGGTTTTTCAATTGGGCGCTTGTGCTGCCGCTGGCGACGCCGGCCTACATCATCGCCTACGTCTATACCGACCTTCTGGCCTTTGCCGGACCGATTCAGAGCGGCTTGCGCGCGCTCACCGGCTGGAGCGGCGGCGATTACAGCTTTCCCAATATCCGCTCGCTGCCGGGCGCTGCCATCATGCTGAGCTTCGTCCTCTATCCTTACGTCTATCTCCTGGCGCGCACTGCGTTTCAGCGGCAATCGGCGGCCCTCTTCGAAGCGGCGCGCATGCTCGGCGCGCGGCCATGGCGTGCCTTCATTCGTGTGGCGCTGCCCTGTGCACGGCCGGCGATCGCCGGTGGCCTTGCCCTCGCCCTGATGGAAACGATTTCCGATTTCGGTGTCGTCGACTATTTCGCGGTGCCGACGCTGACGACGGGTATTTTCCGCACCTGGTTCAGCCTTGGCGATACGCTGGCCGCGGCACAGATCGCCGCCTGGCTGTTCCTTTTCGCGCTGGCGCTGGTCATGATCGAAATGGTGAGCCGGCGCGGGCGCGTTGCCAATCCGCTCTCGCGCGACATGGCGGCGCGGCCGGTGATGCTCAAAGGCGGACGTGCCGTCGTCGCAACCGTCGCTTGCATCCTGCCCGTGTTGCTCGGCTTTGTTGTCCCCGCCATCGTGTTGCTGCGCTATGCGCTGAGCGAAGGCGATCCGCTGGTTGGGCGCAGCTTTCTCGATTTCGCGTCGAACAGTCTCTTCGTCGCCGGCGTTACGGCGGTTCTGGCGACCGCGCTCGCCTTGCTGCTCGCCTATGGCGAACGTCTGCACCCCACCCCGTTCAACCGCGTTTCGATACGCCTTGCGACACTCGGCTATGCACTGCCGGGCGCGATGATCGCCATCGGCATTCTGACGCTGACGACCGATATCGATCGCGCATTGTCCGGATTTGCCGAGACCTGGCTCGGCTTCGCGCCCGGACTTCTCATCACCGGCTCGGCGGCGGGCCTCGTTTTTGCCTATGTCGCGCGCTTCCTGACGGCCGCCTTCAATGCCTGCCACAGCGGCCTCGATAAAATCCATCCCTCGCTCGACGCCGCGGCGCGCGGCCTCGGGGCCACGCCCGGACGCGTCCTCGGCGCCGTTCACATTCCGCTCTTGCGCGGCGCCTTGGCGAGTGCGGCCCTGCTGGTCTTCATCGATGTGATGAAGGAACTGCCGGCAACGCTGCTGCTGCGCCCCTTCAACTTCGAAACGCTGGCGACGCGTACCTACCGGCTCGCTTCCGACGAACGGCTGGCCGAGGCCTCGACGGCGGCGCTGACCATCGTCGCGCTCGGGCTCATTCCGACGATCCTGCTGAGCCTGTCGATTGCACGCTCCGGCGTCCGGCCGCCCGCGCCGCTGGCCACGACCGAAGCCGTACACGCAAATGTGAGGCCGCCAGTCCTCTGAACGGTTTCATAGCGGCCGGTCCTGCTTGAATTCGCTTCCCTATCGGCCAAACTCGATCTGGTGTCATAATTCAGCCGGATGATGACGGGATCATTCGCGCCCACTTCGCCCGAACCGGAGCTTTCATGCGCCTGCCGACGCCTGCCATTCTGCTTCTTGCCGCGCTGCTCGTGCCGGCGGCCCTTTCGGACGCCCGCGCGCAGGAAAAGGCGCAGAACGTGATCGTGGCACCCGCGGTCTTCGACCGTTTCGTCGATCAGGTCGAGGCGCTGGGCACCACTTTCGCCAATGAAAGCGTCACCATCACCGCCAATGTGTCGGACAAGGTGGATGAAATTCTTTTCAACGACGGGCAACAGGTCGAGAAGGACCAGGTCCTGGTGCTGCTCAGGCGCGAGGAACAGCGCGCGGCACTGGAAGCGGCGGAGGCCATCCTGAGCGAGCGGCTGACCGCCTATAATCGCGCGCGCGAACTGGAGAGCCGCCAATACACGACGACGGCGCAACTCGACGAGCGGCGTGCGGCACTGCGGGAGGCGGAAGCCAATCGCGACGGCGCCAGGGCGCGGTTCGACGATCGCGAGATTCGGGCGCCTTTCGAGGGCGTCGTGGGCCTGCGCAATATCAGTCCCGGCACGCTGGTCACGCCGGGCAGCGTCATCACGTCGCTCGACGATCTCGATCCGATCAAGCTCGACTTCACGGTTCCCGCCGCCTATCTGGCGAATATTCAACCCGGCCTCGAGATTCGCGCGACGACGACGGCGCTTCCCGACAAGGAATTTCGCGGGACGGTCCGCAGTGTCGCCACGCAGGTCGATCGCGTCACGCGCTCGATCACGGCGCGCGCCTTCATTCCCAACGAAGACCACGCGTTGAAACCGGGCCTCCTGATGACCATCCGCCTTCTGAAAAATCCGCGCGATTCGATCGTGATTCCGGAGGAAGCGCTGGTGCCATCTGGCACACAGAATTTCGTTTTCGTCATCGACCGCACCAGCAACAAGGCCGCGCGGCGCGAAATCGAAACCGGCGGGCGGCGCCCCGGTGCCGTCGAGGTGGTCAGCGGGCTTGAGCGCGGCGAGCTTGTCGTCACGCATGGCACGATGCAGGTGCGCGACGGGCAGACAGTCAATATCGTCAAGGAAGAAACGCCGGAGCAGACGCTGGGGCGGCTCGGCGCAACGGTCGTCCGGTAGGAAACAGGGAAGACAATGAAACTTTCCGACGTTTCGGTCACGCGTCCCGTTTTTGCCGCCGTCATCAGCATGTTGCTGGTCGCTTTCGGTCTCGTCGCCTTCGACCGGCTTCCCTTGCGCGAGTATCCCGACATCGACCCGCCGATCGTTTCGATCACAACCGACTATCGCGGCGCGGCGGCCGCCGTTGTCGAGACGCGCATCACCGAGATCATCGAGGAACGTATCGCCGGTATCGAGGGGATTTCCTTCGTTCAATCCTCCAGCGAGGATGGCCGCTCGCGCATTACCATCGAATTCAATCCGGGCCGCGATATCGACGCCGCCGCCAACGACATCCGCGACCGCGTGTCGGGCGTTCTCGACGTTCTGCCGACCGAAGCCGATCCGCCCGACATCCAGAAGGCCGATTCCAGCGACGACGTCATCATGTGGCTCAACGTCGTCAGCGACCGGTTGTCGATGCTGGAACTGACCGACTATGTGGAGCGTCATCTCGTCGACCGGTTTTCGACACAGGATGGCGTTGCGCGGGTGCGCTTGAGCGGCGCGCGCAGTTACTCGATGCGAATCTGGCTCGACCGTACGGCGCTCGCAGCGCGCGGTCTGACGGCGGGCGATGTCGAACAGGCGCTGATCGCCGAGAATGTCGAATTGCCGGCCGGCAATATCGAGTCCGTACAGCGGCAATTCACCGCGCGTGTCGAGCGCGGCTTTCGCGGCGAGGCGGATTTCCGTCAACTTGTTCTGGGACAAGGCAGCGACGGCTATCTCGTGAGGCTCGGCGATGTCGCGCGTGTCGAGCTCGCGGCGGCGGAAGACCGGACTTTCTTCCGCGGAAACCGCGTGCCGATGGTCGGCATCGGCATCATCAAGCAGTCGCAAGCCAACACGCTGACGGTCGCGCGCGCGGCCAAGGCCGAGGCCGAGCGCCTTGCACCGGGCCTGCCTGAGGGTATGGAGATCAGACGCAGCTACGATACCAGCGTCTTTATCGAAGGCGCGGTCAACGAGGTCTACAAGACGCTGATCATCGCCATTGCCCTCGTCATTCTGACGATTTTCGTCTTTCTCGGCAGCGCACGAGCGACGCTTGTGCCGGCCGTCACGGTCCCTGTGTCGCTGATTGCACCCTTCCTCGTGCTCTTCGCGCTCGGTTTTTCGGTCAATCTGCTGACGCTGCTCGCGCTGGTTCTGGCCATCGGCCTTGTCGTCGACGATACGATCGTGGTGCTCGAAAATATCTATCGTCGCATGGAAGAGGGCGAAACGCCGCTTGTGGCCTCTTATCGCGGCGCGCGGCAAGTGGGCTTCGCGGTTATCGCGACCACCGCGGTCTTGATCGCGGTCTTCGTGCCGCTCGCCTTCGTCGAGGGCGCCATCGGGCGGCTCTTTTCGGAGTTTGCAATCACCATGGCGGCGGCGGTCGCATTCTCGAGCCTTGTCGCGCTCAGCCTGTCGCCGATGCTGTCGTCGAAAATTCTCCGGCCGGCATCCAACCGCACCCGCTTCAACATCGCCGTCGATGAAGGTTTCGACAGGCTCAAAACCCGTTATCGCGCGTTGCTGGTCCGTGCGCTCGGCAGGCCCTCGATCACGATGGCGACTTTCGGCGGCCTTGTTGTCGCGGCGCTTGGCCTTTTCATCGTCATTCCCTCCGAATATGCACCCCGCGAGGACAGGGGCATTTTCTTCGTGATGGTCAACGGGCCCGAAGGCGCCTCCTTCAGCTATATCAACGAATACATGACCGAAATCGAAGACAGGCTGATGCCGCTGGTCGAGAACGGCGAGATCAACCGCCTGCTTGTGCGCGCCCCTCGTACGTTCGGCAACCTGTCGAGCTTCAATACGGGCATCGCCGTCATCGTGCTCGCGGACTGGAGCGAACGGCGTTCGGCCTGGGAGATCATGGACGATGTGCGCGCACGCGTTGCCGACCTGCCCGGCGTCACCGCATCGCCGATGATGCGGCAGGGATTCGGGCGCGGCGCGGTAAAGCCGGTGCAGTTCGTGATCGGCGGCGGCTCCTATGACGAGCTGCGGGAGTGGCGCGACCTGCTGATCGCGGCCATCGAAGCGGACAATCCGGGTCTCCTCAATATCGATCATGATTTTCAGGAAACGAAACCTCAGCTTCGCGTCGAGATCGATCGCAACAGTGCCGGCGATCTCGGCGTGACGGTCGGCAATATCGGGCGGACGCTAGAGACGGTGTTCGGTTCGCGGCGGGTAACGACATTCGCGGATGGCGGCGAGGAATACGACGTCATTCTGGAGGGCGAGCGCTCGGCGCAGCGCACGCCGAGCGACATGAGCAATGTCTTCGTGCGCTCGGAACGGACCGGCGAATTGATTCCGCTGGCCAATCTCGTGACTGTCAACGAAGCGGCCGGCCCTGCGAACCTCAACCGCTACAATCGCATGCGCGCCATCACCATCGACGCCAATCTTGCCGACGGCTATACGCTCGGCGCCGCGCTCGACCATCTGCGCGATCTTGCCCGGGCGCATCTGCCACCGAACGTCGCCATCGATTATCGCGGCCAGTCGCTCGACTATATGCGGGCAGGCAGCGCGCTCGGTTTCATCTTCGTGCTGGGGCTCGTCGTCGTTTTCCTTGTGCTGGCGGCGCAGTTCGAAAGTTTCGTCCATCCGGTCGTCATCATTCTGACGGTGCCGCTCGCGATCACCGGCGGATTGTTCGGCATATGGGTTACCGGCGGCACGATCAATCTCTACACGCAGATCGGTCTCATCATGCTGGTGGGCCTTGCAGCCAAGAACGGCATTCTGATCGTCGAGTTCGCCAATCAGTTGCGCGACGAGGGCCGTGCCTTCGGCGAAGCGCTGGTCGAGGCGTCGGCGATCCGGCTTCGGCCGATCCTGATGACGGCGATCACGACCATTGCCGGCTCGGTGGCGCTGATCCTTTCCTTCGGCGCCGGCGCCGAGACCCGCACGGCCCTCGGCGTCGTCATCTTTTCCGGCGTCATCTCGACCACCCTCTTCACCCTCTTTGTGGTGCCGGTCGCCTATCAGGCGCTGGCGCGCGGCACCGGTTCGCCCGACGACACGCGGCGCCGGCTCGATGAGGAGATCGAGCGGATCGACGGCGCGGTCTTGCGGCCGCGCCCGATGGAAGGGGCGGAATAGCGCCCGATGCAGCGAAACCCCGAACGCTTCGGCAATGCAGAGCGGCTGGCGGATGCGATCATCGCGCGGGTCGGACGCAAGGTCGTGCTGGCACTGCCGCTCGGGCTCGGCAAGCCCAACCACATCGCCAATGCGCTGACGGCGCGCGCCATCGCCGATCCGTCGATTTCGCTCAGCATCCTGACCGCATTGACGCTCGAACGGCCGCGCGCCTCGAGCGATCTCGAACGGCGCTTTCTCGAGCCCGTCGCCAAGCGTCTCTTCGCGGGCTATCCCGATCTCCTTTACGCCACGGCGCTCAGGCAAGGAACGCTGCCGCCCAATATCGAGGTGCATGAATTCTTCCTGCTGGCCGGACGCTGGCTCGGGTCGCCGCGCCAGCAGCAGAATTACATCTCGGCCAACTACACCCATGTCGGCCGGTACATTCTGGAGCGCGGCGTCAACGTGCTGGCGCAGCTTGTCGCGCCGCCGGAACGCGCGGGCGGCGGCTACAGCCTCAGCTCCAATCCCGACATCACACCCGATTTTCTCGCCGCCCGGCGCAGCGGACATTCGGAAATCGTCTTCGCCGGACAGGTCAATGAGGCGCTGCCCTTCATGGGCGGACAGGCGGAGGTCCCGGCCGACGAATTCGACTTCCTGCTTGAAGGCGACGATTTCCGCTTCCCGTTGTTTGCGCCGCCGCGCGAGCCGGTGACGCAGACCGATTATGCGATCGGCCTCCATATCGCCGGCCTCGTCCCCGATGGCGGGACGCTGCAGGTCGGCATCGGCTCGATCGGCGATGCGGTCGGCCAAGGGCTGGTGCTCCGGCAGCGCGACAACGCGGCCTGGCGGGCGGCGCTGGAACGCCTCGGCAGCCCGCCGCGCGAGACCGCACGCTTCGACGAAGGTCTCTACGGCGCCAGCGAGATGCTGGTCGAATGTTTTCTCGACCTGATGGAAGCCGGCATCGTCAAGCGCGAGGTCGACGGGGCGGCGATCCATGCGGGCTTTTTTCTGGGTTCCCGAAGCCTTTATGCGCGGCTGAGGGAAATGACGCCCGAAGCGCGCCGCCGCATCGCGATGGTGCCGGTTTCCTTCGTCAACGATCTCTATGGCGACGAAGCGGCCAAGCGCGCGGCGCGGAAAGGCGCGCGCTTCATCAACACCGCCATGATGGCGACGCTGTTCGGCGCCGTGGTTTCCGACGGGCTGGAAGACGGGCGCGTCGTCAGCGGTGTCGGCGGACAATACAATTTCGTCTCGCAGGCCTTCGCGCTGCCCGATGCGCGCTCGGTGATCGCGCTGCGCGCCACGCGCGAGAAGGACGGCAAGACGCTCTCCAATATCGTCTTTTCCTATGGCCACCAGACGATCCCGCGCCATCTGCGCGACATCGTCGTCACCGAATACGGCATCGCCGATCTGCGCGGCAAAACGGATGCCGAAGTCGTGGCCGCGATGCTCGGCGTGACGGATTCGCGCTTCCAGGAGGCGCTGCTGGCGCGCGCGAAAAAGGCCGGCAAGATCGCGGCGGATTACGAGATCCCGCCGGCGCAACGCAACAACCGGCCTGAACGCATCGCGGCCGGGCTTGCCGCGGCGAGAGCGCATGGCCTGTTGCCGCTCTTCCCCTTCGGCAGCGACTTCACCGAGGTCGAGCAGCGGCTGGTGCCGGCGCTCGGGCGCTTGTCGCGGGCCTCGAAGCGTGAGCTGGCATTGCTGGCACTCAAGGGCGGGCCCGCGCCTGCGGAGGCGGCGCCATGTCTCGAGCGCATGGGGCTCGGGGCGCCCTCATCTTTCAGCGAAAGGCTCTATCGCCGCCTCTTGCTGGCGGCGCTTGCAGCACCTAACTAGGAGATTGTCATAACGCGCGTTGGGAGGACGCTCGCCATGATCGATCTCTATTACTGGCCGACGCCCAACGGCAAGAAAGTGACGATCCTTCTCGAGGAGTGCGGCCTCGACTACAAGCTGGTCCCGCTGCATATCGGCCGCGGCGACCAGTTCAGCCCCGAATTCCTGAAGCTCAATCCCAATCACCGGATGCCGGCCCTGGTCGACCACGCGCCCTTGGGCGGCGGCGCGCCGCTCGGCATTTTCGAGTCCGGCGCGATGATGATGTATATCGCCGAAAAGGCCGGGAAGTTTTTCCCGCAGGACCCGCATGGCAAATACGAAGTCACGCAATGGGTGATGTGGCAGATGGCCAATCAGGGTCCGAAGCTCGGCGAATGCGGCCATTTCCGGCGCCTGGGCGATCGCGAGGGCGATCAGTCCTATGCGATCCGGCGCTTCACCGACGAGGCCAACCGGCTCTATGGCGTGATGAACAACCGTCTCTACGACCGGCGCTACATGGCGGGCGAGGACTACACGATCGCCGACATGATCTGCTATCCGTGGGCCGTCAACTGGAAGGCGCAGGGCCAGGACATCGAGGAATTCAAACACTTCAAACGCTGGCTCGAGGAGATCGGCGAGCGGCCGGCCGTCAAGCGCGGCATGGCGGCGGGCAGCGATCTTTCGATGGACCTTTCCAAAATGACGCCCGAAGAGCAGGAGAAGGTCCGCAAGATGCTCTACAACCAGCGCGCCCGGCCGGCGCCGGATGCCTGAGAAGCCGCCCTAATTACGTTGCGTCCCGTTGGTGTGGCGCGTTTGCCGCAGTGCAAAAAAATACAGGAAAATTCGTGAGAAGCCGGCCCGCAGCTCTTGGTTTTTAATATATCGGTCCTATATAGACGCCATATATCGGCCCAGTATATGCGACCGCCCACCCGACCGGTCGCGGCAAGGACCCCCCGATGCAAGTCACGACGCTCTGTCTCGGCGCTTTGGTTTTCGGCGAAGCGACAGGCTACGAAATCAACAAGATGTTCGAGGATGGCCCCTTCAGCCACTTCCTCGACGCCAGCTATGGCTCGATCTATCCGGCGCTGACGCGGCTGACGGAGGAAGATCTTGTCACCTGCAAGGAAGAACAGCAGGAGCGGCGGCCGGACAAGAAAATCTACGCGCTGACGGACAAGGGCCGCGCGAGATTGCGCGACGCGCTGCATACGCCGCTGGCCGAAGACAAATTTCGCTCCGAATTCCTGTTCGCGGTGCTTTTCGCGCATTTGCTGCCGCGCTCGCGCGTCAGCGAACTCGTCGACCAGAGGCTGACCGCGATGAAGGCGAAAGCCGAAGAACTCGCGACGAAGGATCCCGGCGACACGCCGGGCATGGATTTCGCGCGCCTTTACGGTCACGCCGTCTATTCCGCATCCGTCTCTTTTCTCGAGAACAACCGGCACCTGATCGAAGACATAGCGGTGGACGACACATCGCAGGCAGCCCCCAACGAAGTACACACGCATGTTTGAGCGCCAGCGCAATATCATCGAACAGGCCGGAAGCAGGCTTCATCGCTCGCATCTGATCGCGATCGGCATCGCCGTCGCGATCGGCCTCTGGTTCTTCAGCGGGCTTTTCAGCGGCGGAAACGGCATCACCGACGAGAGGACGGCGGCCGAGCGCGATGCGGCGAATGTCACCGTTCCGCAGGTGCGCATCGTCACCTCGACCGCGATCGCCCGGCAGGGCGCGGTCGCGATCCGCGGGCGCACGGCAGCGAAGCGCGCCGTCGAAGTGCGGGCCGAAACGCAAGGCACGGTGGCGGAGCTGCCGGTCGAGAAGGGCGAGCGCGTCAAGGCGGGCGACGTGTTGTGCGGCATCAATCTCGATGCCCGCGACGCGCAGCTTGCCGAAGCGAAAGCGGTGGCGCGTCAGCGGCAGCTCGAATATGACGCCTCGCGCCAGCTTGCCGAAAAAGGCTGGCGGGCGCCGACCGTCGCGGCCGCGTCGAGAGCCGCGCATGATGCGGCGCAGGCCCGGCTCAAGCAGATGCAGATCGAAGTCAGCCAGACCAAGATCGTCGCGCCGTTCGACGGCGTCTTCGACGACCGGCGCGTCGAGGTCGGCGACTATCTGCGCATTGGCGACGTTTGCGGCCTCGTGGTCGAGCTCGACCCGCTGCTCGTGATAGGCCAGGTCGCCGAAGACCGCG
>NZ_JBBECC010000003.1:0-9246 GCF_040882025.1 Parvibaculum sp.
GATGCGGTTCGTCTGACCGGCGAGCTTGGTGTAGCTCGCCACGCGCTTTTTCAGGCTTCTGGCCTTGCCGACGTAGAGCAATTCCGCTTCAGCGTCGTACATGCGGTAGACGCCGGGGCTGTCCGGCAATGTCCGAACCTTCGCGGCGATCAGCGCGATGCCGCTCTTTCCGGAGCGGTTATGCGTCTTCTCGCCGGGGCCGGCAAGCGTGTCGGTAGACTTGTGTCCGGTGTCATCCATCACGGTCTGTATAGCATCGAGAGTGGTTCCGCGGTCGTGGGCTGCCTGTGGATAAGTATGTTGACACTTTCCGATTCCACGACGCTCGGAAATGCCAACTTCTTGTAATAATTAGGATTTGTGACAGCGACCGAAAACCACCTGTCATCTAAGGTATTGGAATATATAGGTTTTCTTGACCTAATTTAGCGATGCAGTCGCCGTGTTCAATTTCACCGGATGACCGGCGCCGGCTGCGGGCGCCACCGCGCTGCTGTGCACAAATCCTCCGTGTGCGGCGTTTGGATTGCCCAACGCGTTGATTCCATTGCCGCTTTCGGGCATCGATTTTTACGTCAGGAATGCGGGCGCACGCGCTCTATTTCGACGCCTACGCTCGACGCCTCCGGGATCACCGCCAGTTTTTCCACGCGCACCAACGCCATGCGCACCCGGTCGTCGGACAGACACGCGGCAGCGATGCGTTCGGCCAGCGTTTCGACGAGGTTGAGATGCCCCTCGGCGACGATCGTCTTGATGCGGTCGACCACCGTCGCGTAGCAGACGACGTTCGCCAGATCGTCACCATGCGCGGCCTCGGACACCGTCAGATCAACATTGACGCGGATCGGTTGGGCCGCACCGACTTCATGGCGAAAGGCGCCGATATGGGCGTCCAGGAGCAGGTCGCGCACGAAAACATGGCGAATGGCTTCCGCGGCATTGGCGATTTTCAGGCGGGTTACATTGTCGGACTGGGTCATGTCTGTCGGTCTCTTATTCGGGAACGCCGGCAACGTCGGGCGTTTCCCAGGCGAGGTGCTGGCCGCCATCAAGGGCAATCATCTGGCCCGTCATGGCGGGCGCGGACAGAATAAACCGGATAGCGGCGCAAATCTCCTCTGCTGTTGTACCCCGTTCGAGAATCGTGGAACGGCATTGCCGCAGGAAATCGGCCTCGGATTGACGGGCATTGATCATTGCTGGCCCGGGACCGATGCCGTTCACACGGATGCGCGGCGCCAGCGCACGGGCGAGCACCTGTGTCATATCCCACAGTGCCATCTTGCTGATCGTGTAGGAGAGGAACTTCGGCGTCGGCGCCCAGACACGCTGGTCGATCATGTTGACGATGTTGCCATCGGCGCCGGCCGGCAGTTGCGCGGCGAACGCCTGGGCCAGAAAAGCCGGGGCGCGCAGATTGGCATCCATATGCGCTGTCCAGCTTTCGGGGGTCATCGTCGCCACTTCGTCCTTTTCGAAGAGCGAGGCATTGTTGACCAGCAAGGTAAGGGGACCAAGCGTTGCCGTCGCCGCGGCGACGAGCCCCCGGGTTTCGGCCATGAGAGCAAGATCGGCGGCAAAGGCGGCGGCTCTGCCCCCCGTTGCCTCGATTTCGCGCACGACTTCCGCGGCATCGGCGGCGGAGCTGCGATGATGCACCGCGATCGTCCATCCATCATCCGCCAGCGCCAAGGCGATGGCGCGTCCGATGCGGTGCGCCGCGCCAGTGACGAGTGCGGTGCCTTTGGATGCGATCGCGGTCATTCGCTCAGAATCCGTTCAATCCGCTGGCGATGGCGGGTGACACATGGCCAAGCGCGAACATGGCGTAGAGATATACGCCATAGCCAAGCAGAAAGGCGGCGCCGGCTGTACGTCCAATTTTGCTTCCCCTCATGGTCATCGGCAACAAAAGGACGGCCGCACCCAGCATGACCCAGAGATGGAAGGTCAGGAAGTCCCTGTCGATGGGCAGTGGCGCTATCAATGCTGTGATACCGAGAATCGCCAGGATGTTCATGATGTTGCTGCCGATGATGTTGCCGACCACCACCTCGTCATTGCGGCGGAAGACGGCCATCATCGAGGTCGCCAGTTCGGGCAGCGACGTGCCGACGGCGATGATCGACAGGCCGATCACGGCATCGGATACGCCAAAAACATAGGCAATGCTGGTTCCGCTATCGACCACCAGTCGTGCGCCGATCGGCAATCCGGCAATGCCGAGAACGATTTTGAGCGCGATGAGACGTCGCGACTGAAGCGGCGGCGGAAGGACCCCATGCGGCAGGTCGCGCGCATCGTCCCAGGATATGTTTTGCGCGAACGCGTCATCGGGTATTTCAGCGACAAGCGGCGGCGGTTCGTGGGGGTTCATGCGGGCGTCCCAGGCCGAATAAACGAGATAGGCCGTCAGCAGGGCCAGCAAGAACAAGCCTTGCCAGAAGCCGAGCGGACCGATGAAGCAGAGGACGATCAGCAACACGCTTGCCGCCAGCATGATCAGCATGTTGTGCGGTACGATGCGGCCGGTGCAGGCAATCGGATAGATCAGGGCCGGCAGGCCGAGGATGAGCAGGATGTTGGCGATGTTGCTGCCGACGACATTGCCGAGAGCGATGCCCGGCACACCGGCAAGAGCGGCGCGCACAGACACAAGCAGTTCGGGCGCGGAAGTGCCGAAGGCGACAATTGTGAGAGCGATCAGAAGCGGGGAGAGACCGTAGCGGGCGGCAAGCGAGGTGGCGCCTCGAACGAGCAGGTCGCCACAAATGAGCAGAACCACAAGTCCGCCTATCAGATAGAGAAAATCCGGCAGCATCAGGCGCTATGCTCCCGGCCGGAGATACGATCCGCAATGCCGCCGTGGCGGGTTTTCAACCGAATAGCGATTTCGATCCCCTTGATCGTTGCGGGTCCGCCCCCGAACCCGTTTCCGTCGTGTCAGTGGCATATAGGGGGCATCGGCGTTTCTGACAAGAATCGGCGCCTTGACGCAAGGTTACGCTTCGTAAATTGCGTAGTGCTTGCGGGTCCGCTCGACGACCTCCCAAATCCCGCGGAAGCCGGCGGGAATTGCAAAAGCGTCGCCCGCCTTGACGGTTACGGGGTTGCCACCCTCCGGCGTGATACGGCTGACGCCTTCGAGGATGCGACAGAATTCGTGCTCCGTGTATTCAATCCGCCAGGCGCCCGGATCGCTTTCCCAGATGCCTGAAAAGAACTTGCCGTCTGGCGCCGTATAGAGGTTCCAGGTGCGGCTGGTCGGGTTGCCGCTTATCAGCCGCTCGGGGGCGGGTGCGCCGCGCTCGGGCGCGCGTCCTTCAATGTCGAAGGGGATCAAGGCCGGGGACATGGGGAACTCCGTGGAATGTCGCGATGAGCAAATCTAGCATGGCGATGCTGGCCGAAAGCTTGCTTGGTTCAGGTTGACGGCGAAGCTCTGTCCCGAATCGGGACTGGATAGCGCCGAAAACGGATGACGGATCGAAGATGAGTTTGGCGACGGACGAGACGGACGAGAAGAATTTGGCTCCCGCGTTGCCCCGACGGCGCGATTGCGGTGTGACGACGTCTTTCGCCGCGCGTCTGGCGCGGGCGGCGGGCGTTGCCGTCTATACGAGTTTCGAGGCTGCCGAACCCGTCTGGCGCGCCTTCGAGACCAAGGCCACCGGCACTGCCTTTCAGAGCTTCGACTGGCTTTCGGCCTGGCATGCCCATGCCGGCGCGAATGTCACGCCGGCGATCGTGGTGGTATCCAGGCAGAGCGAACCGTTGCTGCTTGCCCCTTTCGGCATCGAGCGCTTCATAGGCCTCAAGCGTCTCGTTTTCATGGGCGGGCGCATGGCCGACTACAAGGCGCCGCTGCTGGCGCCCGACTTTGCGTCGCGCGTGCCGGCAGGCGGCTTTCCCGCCATGTGGCGGCAGATTGTGAGGGCGCTGCCGCCTCACGATCTCGTCATGTTGACCGACCAGCCGGCGGCACTTGGCGCGCCGTTCGCGCCGGAACCCAATCCCTTCATGGAACTTGGCGGCATGGCGGCACCCGACGAAGCCTATGTTTTCGATCTGCCGGCGAGCTTCGAGGATTTTTCGCTGCGCTACCGCGCCGAAACGCGACGCATCGACCGCGCGAAAATGCGCAAGCTCGAAGCAGCGGGCGAGGTCACATTCCGCTTTGCCGAGACGCCCGAGGAATGCGTTGCGATGACCGCCGAAATTCTCGCGCGCAAGGCCGCTCAACTCGCCCGGCAAGGCATTCATTCGATTTTCAGCGAAGCGCAATATCGCGATGCCTATCTGGCGCTCGCCGCGCTGCCCGCCGGGCGGCGGCTGCTCGACGTCGCCGAACTTCGGCTCGATGGCCAGTTTCTCTCCGGCAGCATCGGCCACCTGTGGCAGGGCCGTGCGACGTTGATGGTGCATACCTATGAGGCGGGTGAGGCGGACAGGTACAGCCGTCAGTCGCCGGGCCGGATGCATCTTCTCAAGCTGCTGCAAGCGAGTATCGCGCGTGGCGACGCGGTCTACGATCTGTCGGTCGGTCATCTTCCCTACAAGGAAAGTTTCTGCGATACGCCGATGGAAATGCGTAATCTCGTTGTGGGTGCAAGCCTGCCTGGCGTTGCGGTTGCCGGAGCCGTCCGCGCGGCGTTGGCATTGAAGCGGCGCGTGAAGCGCAATCCCCGGCTGATGAGTTTTGTCGGCAGCGCGCGGGCTCGGTTCGGCCGGGCATGAACGCAGAGATCGTCGCCGGGGCGTGACTTCATATATTGGCATGTCTATTGCCAATTTAATTGGCGCGGCCTAGGCTTTCCTTCACCAGTGGAGGAAAGCCCTATGTCCCGTCTTACCGGCCCCCGGATTCTCGCGCTCGCGTTCGGTCTCCTCTACGCCATTTTCTGGTTCTGGTATGGCGGTGCCGGCCGGCCGCTGTCAGACGCGGAGATTGCGCGCTACATGGCGCGTCTCGATGCGCTGGCCGCCGGTGAGCAAAGCCCGCTCGGTCTCCGCGGCCCCCTTGAAGCATGGGCGCGTGCCGATGACGGGCGCGAATTCTTCATGGTCAATCTTATCGACGATCCCGCCGATCCGGCGGCGGCGAACGCCTACAATCGTGTCATCCTGCCCGAACTCATCAAGCGCGGCGGCGTTCCTGTGTTCATCTCGCGGCCTTTTGCGAGGTTTATCGAGCCGGCCGGCCTCGAAGGCTGGGACCAGGTGGCGATCGTGCGCTACCGGAGCCTGCGCGATCTTCTGGACATGATCACGGCGCCGGGCTCGGAAGATATCAAGCACCTGAAGGAAGCGTCGGTTTCGAAGACGCATGTCTTCCCGACGCATGCCGTCTTCAGCTTCATCTGGATGCGGTTCATCGCGGCGGTGCTTCTGGCCATGTTCGGCATTGCCCTGCATGTCGTGCTGCGTCGTTTCGATTGGTACGTGCGCGCCTGAGACCTCCCTTCAACCCGGCCGTTTGTCCCAGGGCTCCAGCGTGCCGGCGATGCGGCGGGGCAACGGCATTTCCATCTGGGCAATGGCGGCGGCTGAAATCTCCTCATTCGTCAGCCAGCGCGATGCGTTGCCCTCGCGCACAAAACCGAGGATCACCTGCGCATAGACGATATCCGGCTGACAGGCGAGGGCCTCTGCCCGCAGCGTCGCGATGGAGGGTGTGCCGTCTGTGCCGGTCAGGATCGAGCGGCTGCCCATCACTTCCACAAGAAGACCGCCCGGCGCAATCAGCGCATCGAGTGCGGCGCGCAAAAGCTCCGCGCGCGGGTGAATCCATGTCAGCGCCGTATCGAACGGCGCATGCGGCTCCAGCGCGGCGAGGAAGGCCGGCTCATCCTCATAGTTCTGCGCGATGCGCATCAGCTTCGCGTCGAGCATGTCGGCGCCAAAGGAAAATCCATCGGCGTTGCGCGAGACGAGGACAGCCTGCTCCGCGCGGGCAACACCATGCATCGCCGCGTTCTTCAACATGCCGGTGGTGCCGACCAGAAGGGTCTTCATCGGCCTCCCGACCGGCTGGAAATAACGGTCAACGCGCGACCACCTTGCGGTAGAGATGCCAGGTGGCGTGCCCAAGGACCGGCATGACGACAACGAGCCCCAGGAAAAGGGGAAGCGACCCGATCGCCAGGGCGAGGGCGACAACGAGACCCCAGGCCGCCATCGGCACCGGGTTCATCGTCACGGCGCGGATCGAGGTGCGGATCGCCGTGTCGAGCCCGACATCCCGGTCGAGCAACAGCGGAAACGAGACGATGCTGACCGTCATTGCGAGCAGGGCGAAGAGAAATCCGACACCCATACCGAGGGCGATCATTGCCCAGCCGGCGGGCGTCGTGAGCACGTCGCTGGCAAATGCCGCTATCGAAACGGGTGAGGCGGGCCCAAGCGTCAGCTCGTAAATCATCCATGCGGCGCCGAGCCAGGTGAGAAAGATCGCCACCAGAAGCAGGCCGAGCACCGCGATTGCGCCGATGGACGGCGCGCGCAGGACATCGAGTGCGTTGGCCCAGGTCGCGGGCTGGCCCTGCTCGCGCCGCCGGCTCATTTCATAGAGACCGAGAGCCGCGAAGGGGCCGAGGATGGCAAAGCCCGATGCGAGCGGGAAGAGCAGGGGCAGAACGTCGTTGGTGAAGGCGAGACGCGCCAGGACGAGGCCGATGATGGGGTAGAACAAGCAAACGAAAACGACATCCGTTCTGTAGGCGCCAAAATCGTCCACGCCCCGGGCAATGGCCTCGCGGATATCGTTGATCCCGATCCGCCGCACGTCCGGCGCCGGTGAGTGTATGGTTTCCTGAATGTGATGGAGCGCCGGACCGGCCATGCCGATCACCGAGGCCGCTCGGCCCAATTGTGTCCATCCCCATTCGACGGGGTTTCTGACGGTCATGGCATTTCCTCCCGAACCATTGGTTCGACGGCCGGAGGCTGCTTGCGGCCCGACGCCCGATTGCGGCGTCGCCAGTCACGAGAGTCTCGCGACCTTCAAAAAAACATTATACCGCATTCGGTGCCCGACGGAAACTCGCCGGGATCAATTCGTCAGATCGTTCCAGCCGTCGCGAAAGGCATGGCCGATCCGGGTGAAGAAGTTGCCGGTTTCCTTCGCGGCGTCGCGCGTGCCATGGCCGATTTCGGTGGTGACTTCGTCGGCCGTGTCGCCGACCACGTGCACGGCGTCGCGGGTGCCGTGGCCGATGGCCTTGGTCGCGTCCCGGGCGCCATGGCCGATGGTGCGGCCGCCTTCCTTGACGCCATCCACCGCCTGACCCACGGGCGAACGCTCGTTGCTGTCGCCGTCCTTCGCGAAGGCAAGCGCGCCGGCCAGCGGAATCGTCAGTGCAAGGATCGCGAGTATCGCGCGCATGTTTCAGTCTCCATGGATGGTCTCGTTCTCTCAAAAAAGGATAGGGAACGAATATGGCAAAAGCGTGCAGCTCAGAACATGCCCTCAGGAGCCTGTTTCTTCTTCCTTTTCCGCTCGATCATGATGCCCGGATAGCCCTTGAGCGGGGCCAGCGGTTCGCCGAGATAAGCCCAGTCGGGCATCTCTTTCAGGCCGGCGTGGTAGCGGGGTTCGCGGCCGACGCGGCTCGCGAAAAGAGCGCGGGGAATGTTGATGACGTGGCGCGAGCGGTCGCGCTCGTAGAAGAGGGGGGTGCCGCAGCGGATGCAGAAGCTGCGCGCGGTGCCGGGCTCTTCATAGCGGGTCACTTCGTCTTCGCCTTCGAGCAGGCGGAAGCGTTTCTTCCAGCTGCCGACCCAGCACATGGAGGCGGCACCCGTCGTTGCGCGTGTTGCCGCCGAATGGTCGTGCCAGGCCCACAGAGCCGGATACATGATTTCGAAGTGGACAGCGCCGCAGCGGCATTTGCCGGCGACCCATTCGGGATGTGCGAGGGTTCTCTTCTTCGTCGACTTCGGCACGTGTTGCTCCGGCGATCGGGGTTTCGGCGATCATAGGCCGGGACGGCGCCACCGTTGACGGAAACTTGATTTGCGATGCCCCAGCCACGCCGCCACATTGCGCGAACGAAAACAGAAATGGGGCGGAGACGATGGCTGAATTCATGGAAGCCTTGCAGGCGGCGAGCGCGGCGCAGGACGCCTATGTGGCGACGCTGCCGGTATGGGTGCGATACTGGATGTACTGGATGCTGGCCGTGCTGGGGCTCGGCAGTCTTGTCTTCTCCTTCTTCCGGTCCGAAGCGCGCTGGCTGCTGCTCGCCATGGTGGTGATGTTCCCGGCCACTATAGCTCTCGGCATGTATGCCGGCTGGAACAAGCTCTGGGGCGTCACGCATCTGGTGCTGTGGACACCGGTGGCGGTCCTCTTCATTCGCCGCTGGCCGCAAATCGACAAGCGCAGTGTCTATGGCGTCTGGTTCGTGCTGGCGCTCGCGACGATGCTGATCTCGCTAGTGTTCGATGCGAAGGATTTTGTCGAGTATCTGATGGGGATATGAGGACCTAGCGCCTCTTGTATTTCCCCGCGCGCGTTCCCGGCCTTCCGCTAGTGGAGCGGCCTTTGGGCTTCGTTGTCCGTGCGACGCTCTCCTCAACCGCCGATTGACGCGCCATCGGGTCGTCGGCGATCGCAAGTTCGGTCGCCTCAAGGCGTTTGATCTCGTCGCGCAGGCGGGCAGCCGTCTCGAATTCGAGATCGGCGGCGGCTTCCTTCATCTTGCGTTCGAGTTCGGCGATATGGCCGCGCAAATTGTGGCCGATAAAGGCTTCGTCGGCCTCGCCGGTGTCGATGCGCACATGGTCGCGCTCATAGACGCTTTCGAGAATGTCGCCGATGTTGCGGCGGATGCTCTCCGGCGTGATGTTGTTCTCGATATTGTAGGCGGTCTGTTTCTCGCGGCGGCGGTTCGTCTCCGCGATGGCGCGTTCCATCGAACCCGTGATCTTGTCGGCATAGAGAATGACACGGCCGTCGATGTTGCGCGCGGCGCGGCCGATGGTCTGGATCAGCGAGGTTTCGGAACGCAGGAACCCTTCCTTGTCGGCATCGAGGATCGCCACCAGCGCGCATTCGGGAATGTCGAGGCCTTCGCGCAGCAGATTGATGCCGATCAGCACGTCGAAGGCGCCGAGGCGCAAATCGCGCAGGATCTCGATGCGTTCCAGCGTGTCGATGTCCGAATGCATGTAGCGCACGCGGATGCCCTGCTCGTGCATATATTCGGTCAGGTCTTCGGCCATGCGCTTGGTCAGCGTCGT
>NZ_JBBECC010000004.1:0-1529 GCF_040882025.1 Parvibaculum sp.
GGCGGAACAATCCGGTGTTCGACAAGGAAATGCGCAAGCGGCTCTTCAAGGACGATACGATCGGGAAGGATTGAGGCCGCCGCTTACGGCACCGCCGCCGCACGGGGACGCACCTTCAGCGCCGCCGCGACGACCGCCATCGACATCAGCGTGAAGACGCTCGCCATGACGAAGGCGGCACCGGGGAAATAGACCGGCGCCTCGACATCGGTGAAGGCGCGGAAGGTTTGCGTCGCCAGCACCGGCGCGACGATCATCGTCAGGCCGACAAGGCTCGACAGCGCGCCCTGAAGCTCGCCTTGCGCATTCGGCGGCACTTCGGCCGACATGATGGCGCGGAGCGAGGGCATGACGAGGCCCATGAAGGAGGACAACGGCATGAGCAGCAGGAAGTGCCAGGCGGTGCTCGAAAACGCAAAGCCCATGAAGCCGATGCTCGTCATCGCGAGGCCGAGAAGGGCGGCGCGGGTTTCGCCGATGCGCGGGATGATGAGACGGGTGCCGAGACCCATCATCAGCGCCATGCAGAGGCCGACAAAGGCCAGCGAGGCGCCGACCTCAGCCTCCGACCAACCGAATTTCAGCATCGCGTAATAGGACCAGGTCGACGGATTGACGTCGTGGGCGAGCTGGAAAAACACCATCGCGCCGAGCAGACCGAGGAC
Organism: Parvibaculum sp.; assembly: GCF_040882025.1. Classification (GTDB taxonomy): domain Bacteria; phylum Pseudomonadota; class Alphaproteobacteria; order Parvibaculales; family Parvibaculaceae; genus Parvibaculum. The sequence goes on from NZ_JBBECC010000004.1 coordinate 666, forward strand.
TAGCGGATATTTGCGCATCTGGCGGAAAGCGCCGAGCGGGTTGGCGCGCGCGACGGCGAAGGGACGACGGTTTTCGGGCGCCAGCGTTTCGGGCAGCACGAAGAAACCGTAGATCACATTGAGAAGCCCAAGCGCGGCGGCGGCAAAGAAAGGCACGCGCGGGCCAAACTCGCCGAGCAACCCGCCGACCGCCGGTCCGATGATGAAACCGATGCCGAAGGCGGCGCCGATCAGACCGAAATTCTGGGCGCGCTTTTCGGGCGGGCTGATGTCGGCGATATAGGCATTGGCGACCGCGAAGTTGGCGCCGAAGATGCCGGCGAAGAAGCGGCCGACGAAAAGCCAGACAAGCGTCGGCGCGAAACCCATGATCGCGTAGTCGACGGCGAGCGCACCGAGCGCCAGCAGCAACACGCGGCGGCGGCCATAGGCATCGCTCAGATTGCCCATGACCGGCGCGAAGAGGAATTGCATCAGCGCATAGGTGAACATCAGCCAGCCACCCCAGGCGGCGGCGGGCCCGAGCCCCTCGCCGGTGATCTCGGCGAGCAGCGAGGGCATGACCGGCATGATCATGCCGAGGCCGATCATGTCGATGAGGACGGCGATCAAGAGAAAGACGATGGCGTGCTTGCCGGGCTTTCGTTCCATGTCCCCCTCGCCGGTTGGTAACTGTTTCGTTATTATTTAACTTTATTGTTATATACTGTCAAGACCCGCGCGGCGCCTACCGCACCTGTCCGCCATCGACGATCAGCACTTCGCCGGTGACGAAGCTGGCGCGGGGGCTTGCGAGAAAAAGCGCGGCATCGGCGATTTCCTCGACGGTGCCGAAGCGGCGCAGCGCCACTTCGCGCTTGATCC
>NZ_JBBECC010000005.1:0-9097 GCF_040882025.1 Parvibaculum sp.
GGAAGAAAAGGAAGCGGATATCCAGCGGGAAGCGGCGGAGCTGTCGGCCACCTACGGCTCGATGCATCCCCGCATGGAGAACATCAAGGCGCAGCAGCGCGACACACGGGCGAAAATCCAGACCGAGATCGGCAAGATCGTCAGCAGCGTGCGCAACGCCGCACTCACGGCGGATGCCCGCTACCAGGCGCTCAACGCGCGTCTGGAAAGCGCCAAATCGGAAGTCAGCCAGTCGAATGTCGATTCGGTGGATCTGCGCCAGCTCCAGCGCGAAGCGGAAGCAAGCCAGGCGCTGCTTGCGAACTTCCTTGAGCGCTACAAGAGAAGCACCGCCCAGGAAACCTACCAGCAGACCAATGCCTGGATCATATCGCCGGCCATCGCGCCGCTGCGGCCGAGCTTTCCGCCGACCGCGCCCATTCTCGCGGGCGCCCTGCTCGCCGGCCTTCTCATCGGCGCGCTGCTGGTTCTGTTCATCGAAATGCTCGACCGCACCTTCCGCACCGGCGACGACGTCGCCAAAACGACGGGCCTGCCGAGCCTCGCCCTGATACCGACATTCAAAAAATCCGAATTGACGGGCAATCACACGCACGATCCGACATCGCCCTTCAGCGAGGCCATACACAAGCTTCACATGCGCCTGCTGTTTTCCCATGACGGCGAATCGCCAAGGGTCACGATGTTCACCTCCGCGGCGCCCGACGAAGGAAAAACGCATATCAGCGTATCGCTGGCGCGCCGTCTTGCCCATGTCGGCCGGCGCGTCATCATCGTCGATGGCGACCTTCGCCGGCCCTCGGTGCATGCCCTTCTGGGCGCGCGCAACGGCGCCGGGCTGATCGATCTCCTGAACGGCAAGGCGACACCGGATGAAACCGTCTACCGGGACCCGGCTTCGGGTGTCCACGCGATCTTTGCCGGCCGGGTCAGGAAAGGCGAAAACCACCTGCCGGACGTCTCGCGTCTGCGCATGCTGCTCTCCTCGCTGGCCAAGCACTACGACACCGTCATTCTCGACGCGCCGCCCATTCTCGCCGGCGCCGAGGTGATCCATTACAGCCGGCTTGTCGACACGACCGTTTTCGTCGTGCGCTGGGGCCGGACCAAGAAGGAGGTCGTGCTCGACGGGTTGCACCAGCTTGTATCGGCCGATGCCCGGATCGCCGGTGTCGCCCTGTCGCAGGTCAACCCCAAGAAATACAAGCGCTACGCCGCGGTGAGCCTCCACTACCGATATCCGCCGCGGCACGGGCTGGCGGGAGGGCTGAGCTAGATGAAAGCCGCCCCGTCAGCCGCCTCCGCGCTGCTCGTGACACAATATTATCGTCCGGAGCTGATCGGCTCGGCGCCCTTTTGCGGCGATGTGGCCGAATGGCTTCGCCGTCACGGCGTTCCCGTCGAAGTGCTCACATCGAGACCGCATTACCCGGGAAACGAGGTCTTTGCCGATTACCGGTCGGGCGAGAGGGACCTGGAAATCCTGAATAATGTCCCGGTGACGCGGCTGCCGACGCGCGCACCCAGGAACGGCGGCGCCGTTCAGCGCATCGCGTCGGCCGGCTACTTCCTGGCACAGGGACTGAAGACGATCGCGCAGGGCGGCGTCGCGCGGCGGGAGATCGTCGTCTCGCTGTCGCCCTCCATCCTCGCGGTCATACTGGGCAATTTCGCACGCGCCCGAAACGGCCGCCATATCGTGATCGTCCACGATATCGAATCGGGGCTCGCGCAAGGTCTCGGCATCGCGGGCGGCAGGTTCATTCTCGGCCTGTTGCGAAAGATCGAAGGCATCGCACTCAACCGGGCCGATCTGATTCTCGTTCTCTCGGAAGAAATGAAGGCGCAGCTCGAAGCGCGCGGCGTCCGGCGTCCGATCGGGTCCCTGCCGATCTGGATCGACACCGAACGCATCCGCCCCCTGCCCGCGCCGCAAGGACAACCGCTCACCCTGCTCTATAGCGGCAATTTCGGACGCAAGCAGTCGCTTCATCAGGTGCTGGCGCTGGCGGGCATCCTGAAACGTTCCGACCCCGATATCCGCCTCGTGCTGCGCGGCGACGGCCGTGAGGCGGAAGCGCTGACCGGCTGCGTGAAGGAAGCAGCGCTCGACAACATCCAATTCAGTCCCCTCGTGCCGCCGGAGCGCCTCAACGAAGCGCTGGCCGAGGGCGACATTCATCTGGTGCCGCAGGATCCGCAGGGCGCCGACTTCGCCGTGCCGTCGAAGATTTTCTGCATCATGGCGGCCGGCCGGCCCTTTGTGGCGACCGCCGTGCCCGGCAGCCAGATATGGCGCCTGCAGGCGGAGTCGGAAGCATTTTTCTGCGTGCCGCCCGACCAACCGGAAGTCTTTGCGGCGGCCGTGCGGCAACTGGCGGCGGATGAAACCTTGCGGGCAGAGCTCGGCGCGCGCGGGCGCGCCTATGTCGAGGCCCATCACACAAAGGCGAAAATCCTGCGCGACTTCATGATGGCCGCCACGGGGTCCGAACCGGGACCGATTGCCGATGAAGCATGAGGCGCGTCCGGACCTGCTGATCTTCGAACCGGATCCGCGCGGTCACGCAACCGAGTGGCTGCAGCATCTTCTGCGCCATGCCGCTGCCGGACCCGCGCCGGTCCGGCTTTTGCTGGCGGTTCCCTCTCCGCTGGCGCAGACGCTTTCCGCCTGGATGAACGAGACCGGCATCGGCAATGCCGGGCTCCGTGTGCTGTCGGCGCGCGAATATGCGCTTTGCATGCATCCCCGGCTTGCCGTGAGCGGGCTTGCCCGGTGGTGGACGATGCGGCGGCATCTGGCACGCAGCGGCGCGGCGCGCGGCCTCTTCCTCGGCATCGATCATCTGTCATTGCCGCTCGCGGCGGGCCTGCGTTTCGGCGGCCGGCGCGTCTCCGGCATCCTGTTTCGCCCCTCGGTGCATTACGCGCCCGCCGACACGCCGCGGCAGAGCCGGCGCGAAAAGCTGCGCGACTTGCGCAAGGCACTTCTCTATCGCCTGATGCTGCGCAATCCCGCCGTCGAAACCGTCTTTTCGCTCGATCCCTATTTTCCCGCCTATGGCGCGACGCATTATGGACGCGGCGACAAGCTCCGCGCGCTTCCCGACCCCGCCTTTCCCCTGTCGCCGGACGACAAATCCGCGACCGCGCAAAGTCCGTTTCCGCCCGGCCGCGTCGCCTTCCTTCTTTTCGGTGTCCTCACCGAACGAAAGGGACTGCTCGTCCTTCTGGACGCGCTGAAGCGCCTCGCGCCGGATGTCGCGCTGCGGACGGCCGTGCTGATCGCCGGGAAAATCGACCCGGGCCTTCAGTCCGCCGCCGCCGAACGCCGGGCGGCGTTGAATCGCGAGAAGCCGGAATTGTGGCTGCGCATCGACGACCGGCATCACACAAACGACGAGCTTTCGCTGCTGACGCAATCCTGCGACGTCGCGCTGGCGCCCTATCAGCGCTTTGTCGGCTCGAGCGGTATCGTGATCCGCGCCGCGAATGCCGGAAAACCGGTCATCACGCAAAATTACGGATTGCTGCACCGGCTGGTGCGCGATTACGGGCTTGGAACGGCCTGCGAGACGACGGATGCGGACGCTCTGGCCGCCGCGCTCGCCGGGACGGTCCGCCTCGGTCCCGACCGGCTTTGCGACCCGGCGGGCGTTGCCCGCTTTCTGGCGGGGCGAACGCCCGAGGATTTCGCCGCGCGGCTGATCGGCCCCCTCCTTTCCGCCGCCACCGCCGCGCGCGCGCCGCGCGAGGCGCGCGGCCCCGAAACGCCGGCCATGGATTGGTCACGTTCGCGCCCCTCATGATCACACCCTTTGCGCATCTGCCATGGGAAACAGGGTTCATCGATAAATACACAGGGAGAGCCGCATGAAAGGGCTCGCCTCGTCGTTAAAAACCGAATCCCGGGCGGCAAGCGAGAGCCGGGGACTGAAGCCGGTTTCGGAATCGATCGTTTGCGGGCTCACCGCGGCGATCGAGACGATAGCGATCGTCGCCGCGAGCGCGCTTGCCTATTCGATATGGCTGGTGCGCGCGCCGGGCGTGGTCTGGACCGACTATATTTTCGTCACGCTGTTCGGCGCGCTTGTCGCCGCCAATCTCTTTCATGTCGCCCATGCCTATCGCTTCGAGGTGCTGACGCATTCGGGCGAAAGCCTCAAACGGATGACGGCCGCCTGGTCGAGCGTGGCGCTGGCGCTTGTCGCCATCAGCTTTTTCACCAAATCGTCGGAAGACTATTCGCGCACCTGGTCGGTGCTGTGGTTTGCGAGCGCATGGACGGCGCTGGCCGTCATCCGCGTCACGCTCTATCTCAAATGCCAGACCTGGATCCGGGAAGGACGCCTGACCCGCAGCGTCGCCATTGTCGGCGACGGCGCCGTCGTTCACCGGCTTCTCGACCATCTGAGATCCAGAAGCGAGAGCGGCGTGCGCGTTGTCGGCGTCTTCAACGACACCGCGGAACATGGCGGCAACGGCAAGCGCCCACCGGCGCGCGATCTCGGCGCGCTGGTGCAGCTCGTCCGCCGGCAGCCCGTCGACACGATCATCATCGCCCTGCCGCCGACGGAAGAAGTGCGCGTTCTGAACGTCATCGACAGGCTGAAGTTCCTTCCGGTCGATATCCGGTTGTGCCCGGGCCCGGTCAGCTTTCATCTCGAACGGGCCGGGGTGAGCCATCTCGCGCATCTGCCGCTGCTCAACGTTCTCGACAAGCCGCTGACCGACTGGCAATCGGTGGCCAAGAAAATCGAGGACCGGCTGCTCTCCGTTCTGATCCTGCTGGCGATCGCGCCGGTTTTTCCCGCCATTGCGGCGCTGATCAAGCTGGACAGCCCGGGGCCGGTTCTCTTCCGGCAAAAGCGCTACGGCTTCAACAACCAGCTCATCGACGTCTACAAGTTCCGCACGATGCATCATGCCGCGCGGGACGAAAAGGCCGAGCAATTGACGCTGCGCAACGATCCGCGCGTGACGCGCGTCGGCGCCCTCCTCCGCAAGTTCAGCCTCGACGAGCTGCCGCAGTTTCTCAACGTGCTGCGCGGCGAAATGTCGATCGTCGGCCCGCGCCCGCATGCCATTTCCGCCAAGGCCGCCGGCACGCTTTACGACGAGGCCGTGCGCGACTACGCGGCGCGCCACCGCGTCAAGCCCGGCATCACCGGTTGGGCGCAGGTAAACGGCTGGCGCGGCGAAACCGAAACGCTCGAACAAATCCGCCAGCGCGTCGAACACGATCTTGCCTATATCGACAACTGGTCGCTGCGGCTCGACATCAAGATCATTTTCCGGACCGTGATCGGCGGCTTCACGGGCAAGAACGCCTTCTAGCGCGCGACCGCGCTTTGCGAGCGAGGAGCCTATGCAGTGTCTCTGGCTTACCTGGATCGACCCCTGGCCCGAACATGACGGCCAGCGCATCTATTCCGGCCGCCTGATCGAAGCGCTGGCCGCCGCCGGCGCCGAACTCGACGTTCTCTGCTTCGGACATGAAGGGTCGCGCCGCAAGGACGGCGACATCGAAGGCGGCGTGCGCTGGCATCTGGTGCCGCAGGAAAAACATCGCCCGTGGCGGAGCGTCTTTTCAAATCTCCCCCATGTCGCGCACCGCACGGCGGCGCCATGGATGCGCGAGCGGCTCCACGCATTGCTCGAAGCAAAAAGATGGGACCGCATCATATTCGACGGATTGTCGGCGGGCTGGGCGCTCGACCCCTGCCTTGCGCATTATGCCGCGCGGGCGGACCGGCCGCGGCTGGTGCACATTTCGCACAATCACGAGGAAAGCACGCGCGCGGCCGTGGCGCGGAACCATGCCGGCAATCCGCTGAGCCGGCGGATCATCCGGCGCGACGCGGAAAAAGCCGCCGCCCTCGAACGGCGTCTCGTCGACAGGGCCGATCTTGTGACCGCCATCACGCCGGAAGATGCGGCCGCCTATGCGGCGCGCGCGCGGCGGACGCCGGTTACGGTGCTGCAGCCCGGCTATGCCGGCCGCAAAACGGACAAACGCCGCATCGGACCCGAAACGCCGCGCCGCGTCGTGCTTGCCGGCAGCTTCGACTGGATCGCCAAGCAGATGAACCTGCGGGAGTTTCTCGCCGTCGCCGGTCCGCTTGCCGCCGCGCGCGGCGTCGAACTGCAGATCGTCGGCGGCGGGAACGAAACCTTCCTCGAGGAAATGCGGCAGAAATATCCGGCCGCCGACATCACCGGGCGCGTGGCCGACATCGCGCCCTATTTCGACCGGGCCCGCATCGCCATCGTGCCCGAGCGGAGCGGCGGCGGCTTCAAGCTGAAGGTGCTCGACTATGTTTTCAACCGCGTCCCGGTCGCCGCCCTGCGCGGCGCCGTCGCCGGCATGCCGCTCGCGCCCGGCAAGGGCATTCTGCTGTTCGACAATCACGAGACGCTCGCCCAGGGCGTTCTGACCGTTATCGACGATTTCGACCTTCTCAACAATCTGCAGGAGAGCGCCTGGGCCGCATGTGCGGACACGTTCAACTGGCGATGCCGGGGACAGGCGCTCTTCTCGGCAATCGCCGCACTTGAAAGTTTTCGCGATGACCGGGCGGCCTGACACGCTCGACAGCCTTCTCCTGATCGGCTTCCTGCTGGGCATTTATCTGAGCTGGAACCTGGAGTTGAGCGCCGGCGTGCCGGTGCCGGCCGCGCCCGCGGCGGCGGCGAGCGGCCTGCTGCTGCTCAGGCATGTGAACTGGATCGAGGCGCGCCATGCGACGGCGCTTGCCGCCGTTCTGCTTTGCTATCTGCTTTCGGTCTTCACCGCACCCGACTACGCCTTCCTGATGGATCGCCTGAAGGGGTTCGTTCAGGTCAGCTATTCGCTTGTCGCGGGTTACGGCTTCTATCTCGTCGCCATCCGTTACGAACGGCGGGTTCTGGCGCGCTTCTTTCTGGTGCTGTGCGCGCTCATCCTGATCGGCGCGGCGCTCGAGAATTATACCGGCTTCAGGGCCGTCAGCGACAATGTCCGGGCGCAGCTCTACAGCTTCGGCGTCTACGGCTCCGACAATCGCGACGAACTTCTCTATGGCATCATCCGGCCCAAACTGTTCACCTCGGAGCCCTCCTACGTCACTTTCGGCTTCTCGCTGTTCCTGTTCGGCTGGTACGGGCTGACGACATCGCGCTACCGGATTCCCGCAGCGCTCGCGATGCTGGGGCTCGCCTATGTCCTGATGCGCGGCCCGACGCTGCTGCTGATGCCGCTTCTGATCGCGCTCTACGAATTGCTGGTCGGCGTCCGCAAGCTTCATGCGGGCCGGATGGCGCACAGCCCCAAGCGGCTGGTCATCATGGCGCTGGTGTCGCTGGTGCTCGTGACCATCGGTTTGTGGGCAGGCTCGGTGCTTTACGCCGAGCGGCTGCAGGCGATTTTCGGCGGCGCCGACCCCAGCTTCTTCTATCGCGCGATCGGACCGGCGCTGGCCGCCTTCGACACGATCGCGCGTTATCCCTTCACGGGCGTCGGCATCACCGGCGAGGATTTCATCGGCGACCGCATCGTCGCGATCTATATCGGCTCGCCCGCCTTCTCCCCGGAATGGATGCTCGAGGACGAGGTCGCGCACATCCTGACCAATTATTTCTGGTCGCACTGGATCTATTTCGGGCTCGGCTGGGGCCTCGTTCTGGCTGCCGCCCTCAGCTATTTCCTCAGGACGCTGGGCGTGCCGAACGTCGCCTTCTGCTGGGCCGTGTGGGCCGTGTTCGGCCAATCGATGGGGGCCTATGTGTCGCCACGCACCTGGACCGTGATGTTCCTTGCCGTCGTCGTCGCGGTCGTCAACGAGCGCCAGGCGGTTCACGCAGGCGCCACGCGACGCGCGGCCCCGCGGCCCGGCGACCTCGTCGCCCGTTCCCCGTCAGCCCGAGGAGCAAGCCATGCGCGTGTTGCACCTTAGCACCTTCGACAGCGACGGCGGCGCGGCGCGCGGATCGCTGTGGCTGCATCAGGCCTTGCGCGCGCAAGGCGTCGACTCGCTGATGATGGTCGGCCGCAAGACCGACGACGACGCCTCGATCCTGCCGCTGCCGCATGCGACGGACCGGCTGGCCGCGCGGCTGCGCGGACGCCTCGATGCACTACCGCTGCGCCGCTACGACAAGACCGGCGACGCCTTCTGGACACTCGGCTGGGTGCCGGCGCGGATCGAGCATATCGTCGAAGAGATCGATCCCGATGTCGTGCATCTGCACTGGATCGGCGCGGGCTTTCTGCCGATCGACGCCCTGAAGCGCATCGGACGCCCGCTCGTCTGGACGCTGCGCGACATGTGGCCGCTGACCGGCGGCTGCCACTACACGGCCGGCTGCGAGCGCTACCGGGAAAGCTGCGGCGCCTGCCCGCAGCTCCGCTCGAGCCGCGAGGCCGATATCAGCCGCAGGATATGGGAACGGAAGAAACGGCACTGGGCCGATCTTGACCTCCATCTCGTGCCGATCAGCGGCTGGCTTGCCGATTGCGTACAAGCGAGCCCCCTGCTCCGCCACCATCCGCGCGAAATCATCCCGAACGGCCTCGATGCGGGCCGCTTTCATCCGAGCGAAAAGCGCATCGCGCGCCGCGCCTGGGATCTGCCGGACGACAGGCGGATCGTCCTTTACGGCGCGATCAACGCGACGCGGGATCGCCGGAAGGGCTTTCCCGAACTGCTGGCGGCCCTCGGCCGCCTGAGCGAAACGGAGAACGCACGCGACACGCTGCTGGTCGTGTTCGGCGATCTCGAACCCGACGACATGCCCGATCTCGGCATCGAAACGCGCTATGTCGGCTATGTCGGCGACGACGCGCGGCTGGCGCTGCTTTATTCCTGCGCCGACGTCGCCGTCATGCCGTCGCTGCAGGAAGCCTTCGGCAAGACGCTGATCGAGGCGATGGCCTGCGCGACGCCGGTGGTCGCCTTTGCGAGCGGCGGCCCGCTCGACATCGTCGATCACCGCCGAACGGGCTATCTGGCGAAGCCCTTTTGCCCGGACGATCTTGCCGCCGGCATCGCCTGGTGCCTCGAGGAATGGGCGCGCGGCGGCGATCCGGGCGCCGCGGCGCGCCCCCCCGGCGAGGCCC
>NZ_JBBECC010000006.1:0-1503 GCF_040882025.1 Parvibaculum sp.
CCGGCCGACCGTTTCGCGGCGCTGACGGGGTTGCAGATTTCGATCGGCACGCTCGGCGCGCTGATGGCGACCGCGCCGCTCGCCTTTGCGGTGGAGGCGATCGGCTGGCGCGCCAGCTTCGTTCTCGCCGCCGTCTTTACCGGCGTTCTCGCGGTCATCATGGGCGTCATCGTGCGCGATGCGCCGGCCGGTCATCCGGTGGCGACGGGTCCGCGCGAAACGCTTGGCCAGAGCCTTCGCGGGCTCGGCGAGGTCGTGCGCCATCCGGCAGTGCCGCCGCTCTTCGTGATGATCTCGACCGGCTATGCGGTTTTCGCCGCCGTGCAGACGCTCTGGGCCTCGCCCTATCTCGCCGATGTGCACGGGCTCGACCTCACCGCGCGCGGCAATGTGCTCTTGCTGCTGACGGCGGGCCAGGTCGTCGGCCTGCTCGTCTGGGGCTATGCCGAGCGCATTTTCGGCAGCATCAAGAAGCCGATCATGGCGGGTGCGGCGCTCTCGGCGGCGATCCTCGCCCTCCTTGCCGCGCTCGATGCGCCGCCGCTGTGGCTGGTCACCGCGCTCTTCGTGATTTTCGGCCTCAATGCCGGCTACACGCCGCTCTTGCTCGCGCATGGAAGGCTGATCTTTCCGGACCGGCTTGCCGGACGCGGCATCACCATCCTCAATTTCGGCAACATGGCCGGCGTTTTCGTGCTCAGCGCATTGTCGGGCGTGCTGATCGGCCAGTTGCTGCGCATGGATTTCGGCTTCGAGATCACCTACCGCGCCGCCTTCGGTTTTCTGGCCTTCGTGCTGGTCGTGGCGGCGGCCTATTATTCGACGATCCCCGACACGAATTCACGCGCGCTTATCGACGGCGATTGAGCGGAAGAGAGGATAAGAAAATGGCAAAACAGTTCCCGAGCATCTCGCCCGAGTTCAAGGCCTTCATCGAGCGCCAGCATATTTTCTTCACCGCCAGCGCCACGGCCGAGAGCCGCATCAACCTCTCGCCCAAGGGTCTCGACGGCTTCCGCGTCACCGGCGAAAACGAGGTCTGCTATCTCGACCTCACCGGCAGCGGCAACGAGGCGGCGGCACATCTGAGGGCCGACGGCCGTATGACGATAATGTTCTGCGCCTTCGAAGGCCCGCCGATGATCCTGCGCCTTTATGGCCGCGGCCGCGTCGCGCGCAAGGGCACGGCGGATTATGCGCACTACCTCGCCGGGTTCTTCGACGGGAACGAGCCCGTTGGCGCGCGCCAGATCGTCGTCGTGGATGTCGAACTGGTGCAGACAAGCTGCGGCTTCGGCGTGCCGCTCCACGACTACAAGGAGGAGCGCCCCTCGCTTGTCCGCTGGGCCGAAGCGCAGGGCGAGGACGGCATCGCCGCATACTGGCAGGAAAAGAACCGCGTCAGCATCGACGGTCTGCCGACGGGGGTGGCGTAGGGCGCAGCGGTGGAGATGGTCCCTATATGGGGATCGAGCGTTGCGCTGACAATTGGGGATATCTTTT
>NZ_JBBECC010000007.1:0-48069 GCF_040882025.1 Parvibaculum sp.
CCAGTGCGCGCACGCGCACGCCGCGCTCCGCCGCGCGCAGCAGCGCTTCGCTGATCGCGCGGCCGCTGCCGTCGAAATCCCAGATGTAGTATTGAATGTCGACGGTGCGCGTCGCCGCCTCGATGGCCGTCAGACGCAGCTGATAGGCATCGAGCCCGCTTTCGAGAAAGAAGAAACCCGAGCGCCCCGCCGCCGCCTCGGCCGGCGCGACAAGCACCGTCCAGAGGGGCGTCTCTTCGGGCGCGGCAATGGCGGTGACGGCCGGGCCGGGCGCGCGCAGGGGCACGCCGGCGCAAGCGCCGAGCCCGAGACAGATCGCCACCAAAAGACCGGCAAACTTCATCTATTTCCCTGCGGTCCGGCAACGGGCTGCCGATAAGCGCAAGCCTAGCCCCGCAGGCGCCGTCTGTCAGCTTTCGCCCGCCGGCGCGCGGCCGAGGAAAAGGGCGAGCTCCCGCCAGGGCTCGACGGTCCAGTAGCGCGTGGCGGCGCCCGACGGCGAGGTGAGGATGAAGATTTCCGAGCGCTTGTGCGGGCGCTTCTGCCGGCCATGGGCAAGGCGCCCGGTCGGTTCGCGCAGAAAGACGCTGGCGGCCTTCTTCGAGGTGAAGGCGATGGCGCGCGGGACGCAGCGCGCCATCGCCGCCTCGAAGCGCGGCACGTCGAATTGCGCGGGATCGATTTCGTGGTCCATGCCGGAAGCGAGCTTCGCCATGTCGGTGAAGCCGATGCCGAGCGGCAGCAGGTCGGGAAACTCATGCGGCTGGCAGAGGCGCGGCGTCAGCCCGACGTCGAAGAGCGTCCGCCAGAAGCGGTTGCCGGGATGGGCGTAATAGGCGCCGACAGCGGCCGAGCGGCGGCCGGCCGCCGTGCCCACGAAGACGACATCGAGGCCGGGAACGAGAACGTCCGGCAGCTTTTCCCGGCTGATGGTCTTTCGCCAGCGTTTCGGCATCAGACCTCTTCGGGCGCGCAACCGAATTTCAGCAGATTGCCGTGGCAGTCCCAGACATAGAACTCCTTCATGTTCCAGGGCCGGACCTGAAAATCCGAAATGCGTTCGCCGTCGATGGGGTTTACGCCGATACCCGCTTTCGAATATTCCGCGTAGAGCGCCGGCACCTGCCCGCCCCGGATATAGCAGGAGGTGCTTTCGGGATAGATGCGGTCCGACGCCAGCCAGAAATGGATTTCCATTCCGTCGCGGCGGACGATCAGATAGTCGCCGAAGAGTTCGGCAGTGAAGCCTAGCTTCTCTTCATAGAAGCGCTTCGACTGCGCGAGGTCGAGCGAGGCGAGAACGGGAATGGCGATGGCGGGATCGGTCATGTCCCCTACTCCGCCGCCTTGCCGCCCAATGACCTGTTGGCCGCCTTGTTCGCCGCGTCGGCCTCTTCGAGATAAATCTCGCTTCCCGAATTGCGGAACTCGCTCGCCATTTCGGCCATGCCGCTTTCGGCATAGTCGCGGACTTCCTGCGTGATCTTCATCGAGCAGAATTTCGGGCCGCACATCGAACAGAAATGCGCCACCTTGTGGGCTTCCTTGGGCAGCGTGCGGTCGTGGAACTCCTTGGCGCGTTCGGGATCGAGCGCGAGGTTGAACTGGTCCTCCCAGCGGAATTCGAAACGCGCGCGTGACAGCGCGTCGTCGCGAAGCTGCGCCGCCGGGTGGCCCTTGGCGAGGTCGGCGGCATGGGCGGCGATCTTGTAGGTGATGACACCCTCTTTCACATCTGCCCTGTCCGGCAGGCCGAGATGTTCCTTGGGCGTCACATAGCAGAGCATGGCGCAGCCGAACCAGCCGATCATAGCGGCGCCGATGCCCGACGTGATGTGGTCGTAGCCGGGCGCGATGTCGGTGGTGAGCGGCCCGAGCGTGTAGAAGGGGGCGCCGCCGCAATGCTTCAACTGCTTGTCCATGTTGACCTTGATCTTGTGCATCGGCACATGACCCGGGCCCTCGATCATCACCTGGCAGCCCTTCGCCCAAGCGATCTGCGTCAGCTCGCCCAGCGTTTCGAGCTCGGCGAATTGCGCCTCGTCATTGGCGTCCGCAATCGAACCCGGACGCAACCCGTCGCCCAGCGAGAAGGAGACATCGTATTGGCGCATGATGTCGCAAATCTCGGCGAAGTGGGTGTAGAGGAAACTCTCCTTGTGATGCGCGAGGCACCACTTCGCCATGATCGAGCCGCCGCGAGAGACGATGCCGGTGACGCGCTTCGCGGTGAGCGGCACATAAGCCAGCCGCACGCCCGCATGGATCGTGAAATAGTCGACGCCCTGCTCCGCCTGTTCGATCAGCGTGTCGCGGTAAACTTCCCAGGTGAGGTCTTCGGCGACGCCGTCGACCTTCTCGAGCGCCTGATAGATCGGCACCGTGCCGATGGGGACCGGCGAATTGCGGACGATCCATTCGCGCGTGTTGTGGATGTTGCGGCCGGTGGACAGGTCCATGACATTGTCCGCGCCCCAGCGGATCGCCCAGACCATCTTGTCGACTTCTTCCGCGACCGACGAGGCGACGGCCGAATTGCCGATATTGGCGTTGATCTTGACCAGGAAATTACGGCCGATGATCATCGGCTCGAGTTCCGGGTGATTGATATTGGACGGAATGATGGCGCGGCCGGCAGCGACTTCCGAACGCACAAATTCCGGCGTGATGAATTCCGGAATGTCGGCGCCGAAGCTTTCGCCCTCGGCGATGCGATGCGCGGCATTGGCGGCGGCGGCTTTTCGGCCGATATTCTCGCGCTCGGCGATATAGGCCATTTCGGCAGTGACGATGCCGGCCTTCGCGAATTCATATTGCGTGACCGGATGGCCGGGGAGACCCCGGCGCGGGGCATTGGCGACCGGGAAGGCGCGCGCGAGATGTTTCTCGCCAACATTGCCATTGTCTTCCGGCTTCACGTCGCGGCCTTCGTAAAGCGCCGTGCCGCCGCGCGCTTCGAGCCAGGCCTCGCGGATGCGCGGCAGGCCCTTTTCGAGATCAATCGCCGCGGTCGGGTCCGTGTAGGGTCCCGAGGTATCGTAGACGCGGACCGGCGGCTCCTTGGCGGAAGGGTGCAGCGCAATCTCGCGGAAGGGGACTTTCAGATCGGGAAAGCCTTCCGGCGTTGTGAAGATTTTCGTGCTGGCCGGCAGCGGCCCGGTGGTGACTTCGGGCAGGGCGTCCTTGCGGGGGGCTTGAATATTCATGGGGATACCGTTGGTCAGGCGAAATAGCCGTAGAAGGAAAGAATGGCGCCGAGGAGGATCGTGCCTGCGCCGCCCGCGGTGAACGCGGCCGGGTTGGCGAGCATGCGCGTGCCGAGCCGCGTGACCTCCTGCGGAAAGAGCAGCCGGAAGATGCCGGCGAGAAGCGCGATCCAGCCGAACACCGTGACGATGACCGGCCAGCCCGCCACCCAGACATTATGCGTGAGCACGATGGCAAGACCGGGCACGAAGGCGAGAAGGCCGGCGATGAAAATGAGCGCGCGGCTGTCGATGAATTCCTGCGCCATCGCGCGGTAGGCCGCGCGGTTGACGATCATGCCGATGCCCATCACCAGCAGAGTCGGGCCGATGAGTTGTGCGAGAAATATGGAAGGTTGCATGGATTCGCTCCTTTCCTCGATTGCGTCAGGTGGTGCCGCGCTGTTTCAGCACGACGCTGGCGACGAGACCGGCAAACGCCGTAAAATAGGCCGCGCCGATCAGCGCCGTCAGCAGATTGAGCGGGATGTTGGTCGTGGCGGCGGCCGCTTCCGTCGGCGCAATCAGCTTGCCGAAAAAACTCGGATAGAGACCGCCGACCGTCATGCCCCAGGCGCCGGCAAAGGCGGCGCGGCGCGCGATCGTGTCCTTCGCCATCAGGACGGCGGTGACGACGAGCGGAATGCCGATAAAGAAATCGTCGATGACGAAAGCAAGCGGGCGGCCCATGCCCCAGCTTCGTATCGTCTCGCCGATCATCAGCGAAGCCCCGAGAATACCCGCAATCCAGCGCCAGAAAATCATCGTTCCCTCCCGCGAGCGGCAGGCCATGGGGAAATGAGGGCGGGAACACAAATGACAACGCGACTCCCGTCCCTTCGCCGGCATGACCCGGATCAGGTTCTAAGGGTGGTAGGCCCGCCTCAGACCCATCTCAGCCGGTTGCGCCGGCCCCCCTCGGAATGAGAGAGGAGTGTGACTCTTTCGCCGTTTGAGGTAAAGGAAAAGCGGGGCGCGAACGGAGGAGACGCGACATGAAAACCAGCGCGGCGCTGACGCGCCTTCTCGGAATCGACCTCCCCCTCATTCAGGCACCGATGGCGGGCGCATCGACGGTGGAACTGGCGGCCGCCGTGTCGAATGCGGGCGGGCTCGGCTCGCTGGGCTCCGCCATGATGACACCGGACGAGTTGCGCAAGACGACGGGCGCGCTGCGCGCGGTCACCAACAAGTCCTTCAACCTCAACTTTTTCGTCCATGACGAACCGGACCTCGCACATCACGATGCGGGGCCGATGCGGGAGGCGCTCGCGCCCTATTTTGCCGAGTTCGGCCTCGGCGCCGTGCCCGCGCCCGCCTCGCCCGCGCCGGCGTTCAACGACGAAATGCTGGAGCTGGTGCTGGAACTGCGGCCGCGCGTCGCGAGCTTTCATTTCGGTCTGCCTGCTGCGCACGCGGTGAAGGCGCTGAAAGAGACCGGCATCGTCATCCTTGGCAGCGCGACAACGGCGGCGGAAGCCCGCGCGCTCGAAAGCGGCGGCGCGGATGCCATTATCGCGCAAGGCCATGAGGCGGGCGGCCATCGCGGCACGTTCCTTGATCATGTCGATCTCGGCACGGTGGGCACGATGGCGCTGGTGCCGCAGGTCGTGGACGCGGTCCGCCTTCCCGTCATCGCGGCTGGCGGCATCGGCGACGAACGCGGGATCGCCGCCGCCTTCATGCTGGGCGCGGCCGGCGTGCAGCTCGGCACGGCCTATCTCGCCTGCCCGGAGGCGAGCGTCCATCCCGTTCACCGCAAGGCGCTTGCCGAGGCCTCCGACCATTCGACCGTCGTGACGAAACTCTTTTCCGGCCGGCCGGCACGGGCGATCCGCAACCGGCTGACGGAAGAGCTCCGGCCGCATGAAGGCAACGCCGCACCCTTTCCGGCGCAGCGGCCGCTTGTCGCGCCGCTCACCAGCGCCAGCGCCAAGGCGAATCACGCCGAATTCATGCAACTCTGGTCCGGTCAGGCGGCGGCATTGTCCAGACCGGAACCTGCCGCCGAGAAAACGACGCGCCTGATGCACGAGGCGCGGAAGCTGATGCGGGAATAGGGCACAGGAGCAGGTCTCATGACTGTCGAAATCGCGATGCTTTTCTGGGCCGCCGTGCTGGGGCTCGTGCAGGTGGGTGCGCAGAGCTTCACCTACAAGGCACAGGAGGGAAATTCCTATACGGTGGGCGCGCGGGATGAACCGCGTCCCTCCACCGGGCTCGCGGGCCGCATGGAGCGGGCGCTCAGGAACTTCCTCGAAACCTTCCCCATATTCGCGGCCGTGGTGCTGGCCGTCTACGCCACCGAACGCTCGAGCATATGGAGTGAAATCGGCGCACAGGTCTATTTCTGGGCGCGGCTCGCCTATGTGCCCGCCTATGCGGCTGGCCTGCCCTGGATCAGGACATTCATCTGGCAGATAGCGACGATCGGCATCGTGCTCTGCATGGTGCCACTGTTTGACAGGGCCCTTCTCACCGTGCTGATGGAATAATCCCCATCCGAACGGATGGGAACGGGTGAGCGAGATGTGATTCGATTCCGCCCACGGATGAAGTTCGGGGTGCGGCCAAGCCGAATCGGCCTAGTCTCGTTCCCGGTGGCAACTCACTGGGGAGGAAACCCATGACAATCGAACTCTGGTCGCTCGTCTGGGGCGGCGTGCTTCTCTTTATATTGATCCTGCTATCGGCCAATGCCAACGTATCGGCGATGGGCATGGGCTGGGGCATCAGCAACCGCGACCAGGCCGCAACGACAACGGGCTGGGGTGCGCGGGCGCGGCGCGCCTATCTCAACCATCTCGAAAACCTGCTGATCTATGCCTCGATTGCGGTGCCGGCACATCTCGCCGGCGTGAGCACGGAACTCAGCATCCTCGGCGCTCAGATCTTCATCATCGCCCGCATCCTCTACGCGATCATCTATGTCGCCGGATGGACGGTTCTGGGTATCCGCACCATCGCCTGGTTCGCCGGCGTGGTCGGCACCGCGCTCATCTTCATCGCCTTGCTGATGAACGTCTGACGCGCGCGCTTGTTTCAACAAGAAAGCGCCGGGGGAAACCCCGGCGCTTTTTTTCCCATCTTACCAAAACCGGTCTTGGCTCGCTTTAGACGGGCCATGACGGGTTTGTTGGATGTCGAGCCTCAATCGGCGAACGGATCGGTCATCAGGATCGTGTCCTCGCGGTCGGGCGAGGTGGAGAGAAGCGCGACCGGCGCCTCAATCAACTCCTCGACATAGCGCACATATTTGACGGCCGCAGCCGGCAACTGCGCCCATGAACGCGCGCCCTGCGTGCTCTCGCTCCAGCCCTCCAGCGTTTCGTAGATCGGCGTCACACGCGCCTGCGCATCCATGCCGGCGGGCAGATGATCGATGCGCTTGCCACCGATCTCGTAGGCCGTGCAGACCTTGAGTTCGTCGAAGCCGTCGAGCACGTCGAGCTTCGTCAGCGCAATGCCCGTGATGCCGCCGGTCTTGATCGCCTGACGCACCATCACGGCATCGAACCAGCCGCAGCGGCGCTTGCGGCCGGTGACGGTACCGAATTCGTGGCCACGCTCACCAAGACGCTGGCCGACGGCATCCGTCAGTTCAGTCGGGAACGGTCCTTCGCCAACGCGCGTCGTGTAGGCCTTCGTAATGCCGAGCACATAGCCGATGGCGCCCGGACCGACGCCGGAGCCGCCGGCGGCCTGCCCCGCCACCGTGTTCGACGAGGTGACGAAGGGATAGGTGCCATGGTCGACATCGAGCATCGTGCCCTGCGCGCCTTCGAAGAGAATGCGCTGGCCCTGACGCTTCGCCTCATCGAGCACGTTCCAGACCGGCGCCACGAAAGGCAGCACACGCGGGGCAATCTCTTTCAGCGCGGCGACGATCGGACCGGCTTCGAGTTCCTCGAGCCGGTTGCCCCGGCGCAGCGCATTGTGATGCGCGAGCAGACCTTCGACCTTGATGGGAAGCGTCGAAGGATCGGCAAGATCGACGACGCGGATGGCGCGGCGGCCTGCCTTGTCTTCATAGGCCGGGCCGATGCCGCGCTTGGTCGTGCCGATCTTGACCCCCGAATTGGCGCTTTCGCGCATCTCGTCGAGTTCGCGGTGAACGGGCAGGATCAGCACCGCGTTCTCGGCGATCTTCAGATTGTCCGGCGTTACGACGACGCCCTTCGCGGCGATCTCGTCGACTTCCTTCGCGAAGGCCCAGGGATCGAGCACCACGCCATTGCCGAGAATGGAGAGCTTGCCTTTGCGTACGATGCCCGAGGGTAGCAGCGAGAGCTTGTAGGTGACGCCGTCGATGACGAGCGTATGGCCGGCATTGTGACCCCCCTGGAAACGCACCACCACATCGGCGCGCTCCGACAGCCAGTCCACGATCTTGCCCTTGCCTTCGTCGCCCCATTGGGAGCCGACAACCGCCACATTTGCCATTTAAATCAATGCCTTAGAGAGTTGGTGCCCGGTCCGGCGCGATCGCTTTCGCGACCCCCCAGACAAGCCGAAAGCCCCCTTGACCTTTCGGGCCGGGGGCTTTGGCATTGTCTAGCGGATCGGGAGGCGGAAGGCTAGAAAGAAAGCACACGAACATCTCGAACGGCGGGAGACGAGGCATGAGCTGGCGGCCGGCGGAAGACCCCGTGGCGGGGGACCGGAAATCCTGCGACGCGCTCGACCTCGTGATCGTGCCGCGCGCCCGTGATATCGGCGGCGCGGGGGGCGCCTTCGAGGTCAGGCGCGCGCTGCCACACGGCAAGCGGCAAATGGTGGGACCTTTCATCTTTTTCGACCAGATGGGGCCGGCAACGCATGCGCCCGGGCAAGGCATGGATGTACGCCCGCATCCGCATATCGGACTTGCGACCGTCACCTATCTTTTCGAGGGCGCGATCATGCATCGCGACAACGAAGGCAACGCGCTCGAAATCCTGCCCGGCGCGATGAACCTGATGACGGCGGGAAGCGGCATCGCCCATTCCGAACGCACACCCGACGCAGCACGCGCAGCCGGCCAGAAAGTGAGCGGCATCCAGAGCTGGATCGCGCTGCCGAAGGCGCATGAGGAAACGGCGCCGGGCTTCCAGCATTTCAGCGCCGCGAGCCTGCCCGTGGTCGAGGATCGCGGCGTCACCGCGCGCGTGATCGCCGGAAATGTCTTTGGCGCGACATCGCCCGTCAAAACCTTTTCCGAGTGGTTCTATGTCGATGTGACGATGCCGGCCGGCGCAACGATCCCGCTCGATGCGGCTTATGAGGAACGCGCCATCTATGTGGTCGAGGGCAGCATCGACATCGCGGGCGATATTTTCGAGGGCCCGCGCCTGCTGATCTTCCGTCCCGGCGACGCCATCACCGTGAAGGCGACAACGCCGGCAAAGCTGATGCTGCTCGGCGGCGAGGCGATGGACGGGCCACGCATCATCTGGTGGAACTTCGTCTCATCGAGCAAGGAACGCCTCGAACAGGCGAAGGAAGACTGGGCGCAGGGCCGCTTCAAGCCGGTACCGAACGAGACCGAATTCATCCCGCTACCAGAGAAATGAAGCATGGCAACCAGCGTCCACCTGACGAGCACATCCGGCGTTTTCCAGGAAATCGAGGCGCGCCAGCACCGCCTGACAGCCGACGAGCCGGTGAGCAATCACGGCACCGACAAGGGCCCGGCACCCTACGAATTGCTGCTCGCCTCGCTGGCGGCCTGTACATCGGCGACGCTGCGCATGTATGCAGACCGCAAGGGCTGGATCCTCGGAACCATCACAGCCGACCTGAAATTCCGGCGTGATCCGGAAGGAAACGAGAAGATCGAGCGCACAGTCTCCTTCAGCGAGACGCTGACGGAGGAACAAATGGAACGGATCATGGACATTGTCGAAAAAACGCCGGTCACGAAAACGTTAAAACGCGGCACACCCATTACGACGCGCTTCGTCTAGTATGCCGGTCATGAAAACACATATGGCGACCCGCCGCGCTGCGGCATTCCTGGCCGTGCTTTCGGCCTTGACCTTCCAGACCGTTCCCGGCCTTGCCCAGGCGACACCGGAAGTCGAGGCGCTGGCGACGAAGATCAGGGCCGACCAGTTCAAGACGATCATCAATTGCGAGGGCTGCAACCTTGCCGGTGCCGATTTCGACGGACAGTTTCTGCGGCTGGCGGCGCTTGAACGCGCCGATCTGACGGGCGCACGGCTACGCGGCGCCGACCTGACCGGCATCCACCTCACGCGCGCGAAGCTGGCTGGCGCCGATTTCAGCGGCTCCAATATGGCGGGTGCCGTGCTGACCAATGCCGATCTGCGCGGTGCGAACCTCTCGGACGCGCGGCTCGACGCCGTGCGCGTTCATGGCGCGGACTTCACCGGCGCCAACATCCAGCGCGCCAATTTCCGGTTGCTCGAATATGTGAAGAAGCTGACTTTCGCCGGCGCCGATGCGCGCGGCACGATTTTCCGTCATGCCTTTCTCGGCGGCGTCGACTTCACCGGCACCGACCTCCGCGGCGCGGATTTCACCCGCGCCACCGGCCTCACGGACGCGCAGCTTTCACGCGCCTGCGGCGACGAGCGCACGATCCTGCCGCCGGGGCTGTCGATCCCACATTGCGACGGCAGCTAGAGAGAAGGCCGGCGCTTCATGCCGCCAGAGCAAGGTAGTCGAGACGTTGGGGCAAGCGCTCCGGGCGAACGGTGAAGGTCGCGCCGCGCAGGATCAAATTGATCGTCCCATCCGGCCCGAGCAGCGGCATTTCCACCGCCTCGGTGGTAAGCCAGTGCTGCTTGTGCCAGTCAAGCCGGGCGCGACGGCGATAAGGCCGGGCCTCTGTGGCGACGGCACGAAGCCCGTCAAAGATATCGGCGGCGGCTTCGCCATAGAGACCGGCATCGACCCAACGGCCCGTCACATCGCGGCCCATGCGCTCCGCAAGCTCGGTGCCGACAAAACGATGACGAAAACCCAGCGGCTCCCGGTGCACCTCGATAAGATTGACGATGGGCATCAGCGCAAAGAATTCTGTCGGATCGAAATCGGCACGTGTTGGCGCAAGGCGCGTACCCTTCCTTTCGCGCCAGACACGGTAGAGTTCAGTCAGACGCTCATCCCAGAAAAGCTCATCCATCGAGTTCATTCTTCCCGGTATTCAGCACCACGCCGGCACATTCAATGCGACGGCAGCGGCGCAACGAGATAGTGATCGGGTGGTGGATTTTTCGGCGAGGAATAGCTGACCCCGCGCAGGATCATGTTGACCCGGCCGCTTTCGTCAACGAGCGGCAGCTCGATCGATTCCATCGTCAGCCATGATCGTGGGTGCCAATTCATCGGCGAGCGGCGGCGATAAGGACGGGCCTCGTGCGCGACCTGCAGCAGCGACTCGAAGATGCGCCCGGCTGACTGCCCATAGAGGTCCGCATCGACCCAGCGTCCGGTCGCATCGCGGCCGAGATGCTCGACGATCTCGGTGCCGACGAGGCGATGACGGAAACCAGGCGGCTCCCATTGAACGTCCAGGAAATTGACAATCGGCAGAAACGGCTTGATTTCAGCCGGATTGAAATCGGCCCGCGTCGGCGCAGCCCGCCCGCCCTTTTTCTCCAGCCAGTACCCGTACAGAACGTCGAGACGCTTGTCCCAGAATAGCTCCGCCGTCACTCTTGCCCCCAATCCCGATACGCGGGAAATCCCTATCCCCGAACCCAGTTTCCCGGCAGCATGGTTAAGAAAGCATTACCATGCCGTCTCGCCGACAGCCGCAAGGAATCGCCATGAACGAAAAGATCGATGAGTTGGCGGAACACATCCATGCGCTGCAACTCGAACTCGAAGCCGAAATCGCCAAGCAGAGCGCAGCACTTCGATATGGGCTCGAACATGGACGCGCCGTCTTCGAAGAGGAGATTATCCGCCGCCACCGTGAACTACAGACACGGCTCTCATACTACGTCCTCCATGCCAAGCCTCTCGTCGTGCTGACGGCACCGGTCATCTATTTCCTCATCGTGCCGCTCGTCCTGCTCGACGTTTGTGTGAGCGTCTATCAAGCGGTCTGCTTCCCGGCCTATGGCATCGAAAAGGTAAAGCGGCGCGAGTACCTCGTTTTCGACCGCAGCCATCTCGCATATCTCAATGCACTTGAAAAGCTGAACTGCGCCTATTGCTCCTATGCGAACGGGCTGATCGCGTATGTACGCGAGATCGCCGGCCGCACCGAGGCTTATTGGTGTCCGATCAAGCACGCAAAAAAACTCGCAGGCGCGCACGAACAGTATCGCAGCTTCGTCGCTTTCGGCGACGCGGAGGCCTATCGCAAAAGGATCGAGGAACTGGAACATCAGCCGGAAACGAAATAGGCGGCGCCCCGGAGAGCACCGCCCATTTGTCCATTGCCGATTTTGCAATCCTAGAACGTCAGCGACTTCGCCTGGACGACATGCGGCAGCGCCTGAATCTCGGCGAGTACATTGGCCGGCACATCGGCATCGACCTCGACGAGGCAGATCGCATCGCCCCCGGCCTTTTCGCGGCCAAGATTGAAGTTCGCGATGTTGATACCCGACTTGCCGAGCAGCGACCCGAGTGCACCAATGAAGCCCGGCTTGTCCTGGTTCGTCACATAAAGCATGTGGCGGCCGAGCGAGGCCTCCATATTGACGCCCTTGATCTGAATGAGGCGCGGCAAGCCGCCGGAAAACACGGTGCCCGCGACCGAGCGCTCCTGACGTTCGGTCTTCACCTCGATCTTGATATAGGTCTCATAGGCGCCCTGCTGCTCGCGCTTCACCTCCGTGACCTTGATGTCGCGGTCTTTCGCGATGACCGGTGCCGACACCATGTTGACGTCTTCGAGTTGCGGTTTCAGAAGACCGGTCAGCGCCGCATTGGTGAGCACACGCGTGTTCATTTCGGCAACGTCGCCCGCGTATTCGATGGTGACGGCGGAAATGCCCGTCTCCGTGAGCTGGCCCGCGAAAGAGCCAAGCTGCTGCGCAAGCGTCAGATACGGCGTCAGCTTCGGCGCTTCTTCCGCCGACACAGCCGGCACGTTGATCGAATTGGCGATAGCACCCGTCAGCAGGTAGTCCGCCATCTGTTCGGCAACCTGCAGTGCGACATTTTCCTGCGCCTCGTTGGTCGAGGCACCGAGATGCGGCGTGCAAATGACCTGCTCCATGCCGAAGAGCGGGTTGGACTTGGCCGGCTCTTCCTCGAACACGTCAAGCGCCGCACCGCCAACATGACCGCTTTCGATCGCCGCCTTGAGATCAGCTTCGACGATGAGGCCGCCGCGCGCGCAATTGACGATGCGAACGCCCTTCTTGCACTTGGCAAGATTTCCGGCATTGAGAATGTTGCGCGTCTTGTCAGTCAAGGGCGTGTGCAGCGTGATGAAATCGGCGCGCTTCAGAAGCTCGTCGAGCTCGACTTTCTCGACGCCGAGATCACTGGCGCGGTCGGGGGTCAGGAACGGATCGAAGGCGACGACCTTCATGCGAAGGCCAAGCGCCCGGTCGGCGACGATGGAGCCGATATTGCCGCAGCCGATGATGCCGAGGGTCTTGGCCGTCACTTCGATGCCCATGAATTTCGACTTTTCCCACTTGCCGGCATGGGTGGAGGCGTTCGCTTGCGGAATATCGCGGGCGAGCGCGAACATCATGGCGATGGCATGTTCGGCCGTCGTGATCGAATTGCCGAAAGGCGTATTCATCACGATAACGCCGGCGGCGGTGGCGGCGGGTAGATCGACGTTGTCGACGCCGATGCCAGCGCGGCCGACGACTTTCAGCTTCTTCGCGGCGGCAAGCACAGGCGGCGTGACCTTGGTCGCCGAACGGATCGCGAGACCGTCATAGTCGCCGATGATCTTGATGAGCTCATCGCGGTCAAGACCGGTCTTGCCGCCGACCTCGATGCCGCGATCCTTGAAAATCTGCACGGCCGCGGGCGAAAGCTTGTCGGAAATCAGAACCTTGGGCATGAATGCCTCCTGGTTGAATGGCCAGCCGTCCCGCGAGCATCGCTCGCCGGACCGGCGGCTCAATGAACGAAATTGGTCAGGCCGCCGCCTTCAGCGACGCTTTGGCTTGCGCATAAGCCCAGTCGAGCCACGGCATCAACGAGCGCATGTCGGACACCTCAATGGTCGCGCCCGCCCAGATGCGAAGGCCGGCCGGCGCATCGCGGTAGCCGGCGATATCGTTGGCGACGCCTTCCTTGTCGAGCAGGTCGGCGATCTTCTTGGCGAAAGCAGCCTGATCGTCGCCGGAAAGCGCGGTCACATCCGGGTCGACGACTTTGAGGCAGACCGAGGTGTTGGAGCGCGTGTCGACTTTCTCGGCGAGGAAATCGACCCAAGGTGTGCGGGCGGCCCATTCGGCGATGACGGCGGCATTGGCGTCCGCCCGGCCGATCAGAGATTTGAGACCGCCGATGGAGGCTGCCCAGTCGAGCGCGTCGAGATAATCCTCGACGGCGATCATGGACGGCGTGTTGATAGTCTCGCCCTTGAAGATACCGTCGATCAGCTTGCCGCCCTTGGTCATACGAAAGATCTTCGGCAACGGCCATGCGGGCGTGTAGCTCTCGAGCCGCTCGACGGCGCGGGGGCCGAGGATCAGCATGCCATGCGCCGCCTCGCCGCCCAGCACCTTCTGCCAGGAGAAGGTGACGACATCGAGCTTCGGCCAGGCAAGGTCCTGTGCGAAGGCGGCCGATGTCGCATCGCAGATCGTCAGCCCCTTGCGGTCGGCCGGAATCCATTCGCCGTTCGGCACACGCACGCCGGAGGTAGTGCCGTTCCAGGTGAAAACGACGTCATTGTCGAAATTGACCTTCGTGAGGTCGGGCAGCTTGCCGTAATCGGCTTTCAGCGTCCGCGCGTCCTTGAGTTTGAGCTGCTTGACGACGTCGGAGACCCAGCCTTCGCCGAAGCTCTCCCAGGCAAGAAGATCGACGCCACGCGCGCCGAGCAGCGACCAGAGCGCCATTTCGACGGCGCCGGTATCCGAGGCCGGGACGATGCCGATCTTGCAGTCGGCGGGCACGCCGAGAACGGCGCGCGTCTTTTCGATGGCGTCGGCGAGACGTGCTTTGCCCGGCTTGGAGCGGTGGCTCCGGCCGACAAGCGCATTTTCGAGATTTTTGATGGACCAGCCCGGCCGTTTGGCGCAGGGGCCGGAAGAGAAGTGCGGATTGGCCGGACGCACGGCCGGACGCTCGATGGCGGTCATTTGCAACCTACCCTTTCAGATAGCTGCCCCTCGGTGGGGAGGGGTGTCCCGCCGCCGCGTATAAGCTTGTCGTCGAGCGAAGTCAAATGGCGGTACTGCGGCGGAAAATCGCGGCGACCCTCAAGATTCGCACAACGCCTTGCGATTGACAGGCGCGGCACAGCCTTGAAAAGTGGCCGTTCGCTCCCCGTCCCCACGGACTTTGCCTTGCCCATACACCCTTTGTCTCATTGGCTGATGCTCGGCATGCTAGTCGTGCTCTGGGGACTGGCATTCGCCTTCGCGAAAATCGCGGTCGAGACCGTGGCGCCGGAATGGACCATGGCCGGGCGGCTTTTGACCGGCGCGGCGCTGCTGCTGCCCTGCCTGTTTTTCACGAAGGGTGGCCTGCCGCGGGATAGTCGCGCATGGGCGTGGCTCATCGCCCTCGCCCTTATCGGAAACATCGCACCCTTCTTCACGATCAGCTGGGGCCAGCAACACATCTCCTCGGCGCTGGCGGGCATCCTGATCGGCTTCACGCCGCTGGCGACGCTGCTGATCGCGCGCGCCTTCGTGCCCGGCGAATTCATCACGCCGCTTCGCCTCGCGGGCTTCATCCTCGGCTTTGCCGGACTTGTGATTGTGGTCGGGCCGGAAGCGCTGCTCGGCATCGTGACGGCGTCGGGCGGCGATGCCCGCCTCGCGCAAGCGGCCGTGCTGGCCGGCGCTTTCTTCTTTGCCTGCAACAATGTGATGGCCCGCCTCGCGCCCGACATGCCGCTGCTGGCGAAATCGTCAGGCGTGATGCTGGCCGGCGCGCTGATGGGGACCGCTATCTCAAGCGCAATGACGCCACCCACGGCCCTGCTCGCAGCAAGCGCCATATCGCTGCTCGGCGTGGCGGGGCTTGGAATATTTTCAACCGGCCTTGCCGCCATCGTCTTCTTCCGCCTGATCGATCGTGCCGGGCCGACATTCGTCTCGTTGACGAACTATCTGGTGCCCGTCTTCGCCGCGCTGACCGGTTATCTCGTCTTTGGCGAGGAACTGCGCCTCGGCGTGCTCGGCGGCTTCGCGCTGATTCTGGCCGGCATCGCCTTGAGCGAGTGGCGAAGCTTGCAGGATTGAATGCGAGAATCCCGATTGCGGACGTCGCCTCAGGCCGCAAGAGCGCGAGCCGCGGCGGCCGCCAAATCCCTGGCAAAGCGGGCATCGAGCGGGCCGTGTCCGAGAAGCAGCCGGTACCACATCGCCCCATAGAGCATGTCGATCACCGGCCCCACCTGACGACGCGCCTTCACGTGGCGGCAAATGATCTCGCGCAGCGCGTCGCGGCGGCGGGAAGCAAAATCGGCATCGAAACGCTCACGAAACGATGGGTCGAGCCCCGCCTGGCTCATCAGGAATCGCAAGCCCGGCCCCGTGGTCTCAAGCGCGGCGAAAGTGCCGCCGAGAAACTGCTCGATGTCGCCTTCCAGATTGCCCGTTGCCGGATCGGCGACACGCTCGGTGGCATCGACGAGGCAGGCACCGACGAGAAGGGCCGCCTTGTTCGGCCAGCGCCGGTAAAGCGTCTGTTTGCCGACGCCCGCAGCGGCGGCAACCGCCTCCATGCTCACAGCGTCATAGCCCACCTCCCCCAGCAGCGAACGCGCCGCCGCGAATACGGCGGCCTCCACCGCCGGATCGCGCGGTCTGCCGGGCTTTTTCGCTGAGGTTTCTTCCTTCGCCATGACCGGTTCTTGCTAGCACTTGTAATACGGCTCGTCTCGAAATATATAATACGAGACGTATCGTATCGAAATAGGGAGCGCCATATGAGCAAGATCGCCATCGTGACCGGCGGCAACCGGGGCCTTGGGCTGGCTCTGGTGCGGGGGCTTTGCCGGCTTCTTGGCCCTGATGCGGCCGTCTACCTGACCGCGCGCGACGAGACAAAGGGACGCGCGGCGATGACCCAGCTCGTGGCGGAAGGCCTCGCGCCAAAATTCGAACAGCTCGACATTGCAGACCCCGCGAGCATCACGGCTCTCGCAGCCGAGATGAAAAAGCGGCATGGCGGCGTAGATATTCTGATTCAGAATGCAGCCTATGCGCCCAAACCCGGCCCGACAAAGCTCGAAGAAGCGCGCCTTACCATCGACACCAACAATCATGGTACGGCACATATGCTCACGGCCTTCCGCCCCCTGCTCCGCCCGGGCGCGCGCGTCGTCATCGTTGCGTCTGGCTACGGCACACTGGAAAGCCTCGACGCACGGCTTCATCCGCTTTTCGAAAATGTCGGGCCAGAGGATGTCGAACGCAATCTCGAAAGCTATCTGGCGTCGCTGGCCAAGCGTCGTGCACAAGACGAGGGCTGGCCGGATTGGGTAAATCCAATATCCAAAATCGGCCAGGTAGCTCTGACACGCGCTTTCGCGCGTGAGCTTGCAGCCGACGCAAACGCACCTGCGGACATCGTCGTCAACGCCGCCTGCCCCGGCTGGATGATCACCGACGCATCACGGCCTTACCTCGACCAGCTCGATCCCTCGATCGAACCGAAAATGCCCGACGATGCGGCGGGTGACGTGATCTGGCTTGCGACGCTGCCGGCAGGCACGGCGGCACCCTACGGCGAACTTGTTCAATACCGGAAAATCATTCCCTTCGCGACGTCATGACCGTCAGACGGCCAGCGCCACCCCGACACTGACGACCATGAAAAGCGAGGCGGAAACGGCGATCACCCGCATCACACGAGCATCGCGAACAAAGAGGCGGATCGCGTCGCCGCCGAGGCCCCAGAGCGAAGTCGCCATCATCATCAGGACCATGCTGATCGCGACAAGCGCGACGGCCTGCGGGGCATAAGGCGCCTCCGGTGCGACGAAAGCCGTGAACACCATCAGTGTCTGCACATAAGCTTTCGGGTTGGCCGGATGCAGGAGGATGCCCGCCCAGAAAGAGGGCGCAACCTCATGTGGACGCCCGCCAAAGCCTGCCAGCGCAAGCTTCCAGGCAAGCCAGCAGATATAAGCGAAGCCGAAAATCTTCAGCGCCAGAAAAACTTCCGGCAGCGTGACCAGCAGCGCGCCGAGACCAAGCGCGCCGGCCACGATGACGAAGAAGCCGCCGAGCCAGATACCGAGAAGATAGGGAAGCGCACGGCCAAGGCCGAGCGATGCGCCGACCGACAGAAGGCTGAGATTGGCGGGTCCGGGTGTGAAGCTCATCGTGGCGACGAAGACGGCGCCGAGGGCCAGGGTTTCAAGGGGCATGATGTGACCGGAAAGGGAGTGAACCCGGAGAGATCAGAAGGAAATCTCGCCCTTCATGTAGTCGGCGCAGCGGCCGCGAATGATCGTGCGCTCGCCGGCATCCGTGCAGCGCAGCGTACCGCCGCGCGCCGACACCTGCCGCGCGACGAGATCGTTCTTGCCGAGTTTCTTTGCCCAGTAGGGAACAAGCGTGCAATGCACAGCACCCGTCACCGGGTCTTCGTCGATGCCATGCACGGGCGCGAAGACGCGCGAAACGAAATCGAAACCCGAATCCTCGTCGCCTGGCGCCGTGACGATCAGCAGCAGGTCGAGCGGCGTCAGCTGCCGCTTCAGAGCGCCGATGTCGGGCGCGAGCGCCTTCACTTCGGCCGCACTATCGAAAACGGCGAGAAGAAAGGTGGACTTCGCCCAGACGCGCGGGCTCGCGCCGAGCGCCGCGGCGATCTCGGCCTGCGCCGGATAAGGCTTTGCCGGGTTGGCCGGAAAGTTCATCGCGAGCAGGTCCTCCTCACGCGCAATGGTGAGCCGCCCGCTTTTTGTCTCGAAATGAATTTCGGGCGCCGCATGGCCGAGATGCGTGAAAAGCACGTGCGCCGAGGCAAGCGTTGCGTGGCCGCAGAGCGGCACCTCGACCGCCGGCGTGAACCAGCGCAGGCGATAGCCCTCGCCCTCGGGCACGAAGAAAGCCGTTTCGGCAAGATTGTTCTCGGCCGCAACCGCCTGCATGACGGCATCGTCCGGCCAGCTGTCGAGCGGCACAACGGCGGCCGGGTTGCCTTCGAAAACGCGGTCCGCGAACGCATCGACCTGGTAGAGAACTGCTTTCATCGCCATTATTCCGTATTGTATGGGTACAATTTTGAGGATATAGAATAGAAATCTTGCCATTCGGCTCAAAATCATCGATATTGTGACTGTTTTAGAAAGATGATCCACGTTTAATATGGATTCAATGAGTTTATTGTACCCATGACAATTTCGCTTTTCGATCCGGCCGGTATCGCCGCCCGTCCCGGCCCGCGCTACAAGGCCATCGCCGACACGCTGAGCGACGCCGTGAAGATGGGGGCGGCCGCGCCCGGCACCAAGCTGCCGCCGCTACGCGACCTCGCCTATCGGCTTGGCGTCACGGTGGGCACCGTGTCGCGCGCCTATGCGCTGGCGGCAAGCCGCGGCGAGGTGACGGGCGAAGTCGGACGCGGCACCTATGTGCGCGACCGCAACGCAGGAAGCGGCGCAGGAGCGGGCGTCGGCGCGGCGACGTTCCATACCATACCCGACGCGATGCAGGCAGCGATGAAGGCGGCGCTGCCCGCACCTGTCGGCCAGACGGAAATTCTCGGCGCGGCTATGCGGCGCCTCCTCGACGCGCTGCCGGATATGCCCGGCCGCTCACCGTTCAACAGCTACCCGCCCGTCGGCGGCACGCCGTATCAGCGCGCGATGGCAGCGAAATGGGTCGCGCATGTCGGTTTCGCGCCCGGTGCCGACGAACTGGTGATCTGTTCGGGGACACAACAGGCGATCCTGACCGCAGTCCTTGGTACGACAGAGCCCGGCGACACGATCCTGACCGAAGCCCTGACCTACACCGCGATGGTGAACCAGGCAGCGTCGGTGGGGCGGCACGTCGCGCCGGTCGACATCGACGAAGAAGGCCTTGTGCCGCAGGCGCTCGACCGCGCGGCGCGCGAGACAGGCGCGCGAACCATCTTCGTCGTACCGACCCTGCACAATCCGACCAGCGCCATCATGGGCGAGCGGCGGCGGCGCGACATCGCCGATGTCGCGCGGGCGTACGGCCTCGCCGTCATCGAGGACGACATTTACGGCAAGCTGGTCGACGACCGCCCGCCGACCATCGCCAGTTTTTATCCGGAAGGCACGTGGTATGCGACGAGCCTCGCAAAGAGCGTGGCTTGCGGGTTGCGTATCGGCTTTCTGAAACCGCCCGCCGCGCAACTCGAACGCGCCCGCGCCATCCAGTACGGCTTCGGCCAGACCGTGCCGCCGTTGATGGCTGAACTTGCCGCCATACTGATCGAAGGCGGCGATGCCGACACGCTCACGAGGCGTCAGATGGAGGAAATGCGCGCCCGCCATGCGATGCTGCGCGGAGCGCTTCCGGACGGCAACATCGCAACCCGCAACACCTCGTCCTATGCCTGGCTCGCCCTGCCCGATGCATGGCGCGCGCATGCTTTCGTCGAGGCGGCGCGGGCGCGTGGCATCGCCATCGCAGCGGGTGAGGACTTCATGGTCGGACGACCCGAGCGCGCCTCACGGCATGTGCGGCTTGCGATCGGCCAGCCGCAGACAAGGGATGAGCTTGAAAAGGGTCTCGCCGCCATCGCATCCCTCATGGGTGAGATACCTATTGAAATTTCGGCGCCAGCATAACGCCTACGGGTGAAACGCTTCGCCTTTCGTGCTAGATTGCAGAAAATACAGGGAGGTGACGATGACCACCACGCATGATGCGGTGTTCGTTCGTCCCGCGTGGCCCGATGAAGGCCCGGCGCTTTCTGAGCTCGCGCTCGAAGCAAAGGCCCATTGGGGTTATGACGCCGAATTCATGGCGCAATGCCGCGACGAACTCACCATCACATCCGAAAAGATTGCAAAGTTTCGTATCCGCGTTGCCGAGATTGACGGTGAACGGGCTGGTTTCTCGGCAATGGGTGTTGTCGAGAGAATGGCCGATGTCGAAGATCTGTTCGTTGCTCCGCGCTTCATGGGCGTTGGCGTCGGTCATTGCCTGATGCGGGATATGCTCGATCATGCACGCCGTCACGGCATCCAGTTCGTTCAGGTCGAGGCTGACCCGAACGCAACCGATTTCTATGAGCGGGAGGGGTTCCGCATGTGTGGCCAGGTACCCTCGGGATCGATACCGGGCCGCAAACTACCGCTAATGGAACTCAGCTTCTAGCTCTCGCCATCGTCGCTGAATACGGCGAGAAAATTGAGTGGGCCATGGCCCTTTCCAAATCCCGGCGCGGTGCGGATCGCCTCATGCACGTAGTCGCGAGCCGTCTCGACGGCGACCGATAGCTCGACACCCTGTGCAAGAAGCGCGACGATGGCGGAAGCCAGCGTACAGCCCGTGCCATGCGTGTGGCGGGTATCGATGCGCGGCGAGGAAAAAACCTGCATCGTTTCCTGCGTCGCCAGAACGTCGAAGAGCGTTGCACCATCCAGATGCCCACCTTTGATCAGAACGGCGTCGCAACCGAGTCCAAGCAAGGCATCCGCTGCCGCCTTCTGGCTATCGAGATCGCTTATCGTCCGCCCCGTCAGCGCCTCGGCCTCCGGGACATTGGGCGTGACGAGCGTTGCAAGTGGAATGAGTACTTCCTTCAGTGCCGCCACCGCCGATCCGTCGAGCAGCGACGCACCGCCTTTTGCCACCATCACGGGATCGACGACGAGGAACGGCACCTCGGCATGCGCGCCAAGCTCAGCCGCCACGGCCTCGACGATCGCCGCGCTGTGCAGCATGCCGGTCTTCACCGCATCGGCACCAATGTCGTCAAGCACGGCCTTCATCTGCGCACGCACGATCTCGACCGGCACCTCATGGATACCGTGGACGCCCAGCGTGTTCTGGGCTGTAATCGCTGTGACCGCCGTCATGGCGAAACCGCCCATCGCGGTGACGCTCTTGATGTCGGCCTGGATGCCGGCGCCACCGCTCGAATCCGAACCGGCGACAATGAGGACACGGCCCCTCATGCTCTCGTTCATTAGATGACTTTCTTCCGTTCCGGCTCTCACGCCACTCAGCATCCAGACCGTTTGACCCGCCATGGCCCCGGGGTTAGGAGTCAAGCGTCGGATAAAATGACAATGGGCCAACTATGACCGATTATTCAGCATCCGTCGCCGCTGCCATGAAGTGCCTCGACGATTTCATGGAGGCCTTCAACGCGCGCGATCTGAAGGCTTGGGAGGCGACGTTCAACTTTCCGAGCGTGCGGCTAGCCTCCGGCAAGCTCGTCATCATCGACAGGCCGGGATGGCACCCCTCCGACACTTTCACGCGTGGTGCTCTCGAGGAGTGGCATCACTCCGCATGGGAACGCCGCGTAGTAATCCATGCGGGCGCCGACAAGGTACATTTCGATACTCGCTTCGCGCGCTTTCGCGCCGACGGCAGCGTGATCGGGCATTTCGACTCGATCTACATCATGACGTGTGAGGATGGACACTGGGGTGTAAAGGGACGATCGAGCTTCGCGCCTTGACGGGCCGCCGCTCAGGCCGCGTTGTGTTCGATCGCGGAAACGATATCGCCAACGACAGACCTGACAAGGCCTTCGTCGTCGCCTTCGCCCATAACGCGGATCAAGGGTTCGGTGCCCGACTTGCGGATTACGAGACGCCCGGTCTTGCCGAGACGTGCTTCGCCATCGCGGATCGCTTCTTCCACTTCCTTTTCCCGCAGCGGCTCGCCACGTTTGAAGCGAACATTTTTGAGAAGCTGAGGCAGAGGATCAAAGAGATGGCAGAGCTCACTTATCGGTCTGGTGCCGCTTTTCAGCACAGCAAGAACCTGTAGGGCGGCTATCAGGCCGTCACCAGTTGTTGAAAAGTCCTTCAGCACGATATGGCCTGACTGCTCGCCACCAACATTGTAGCCGTGCTGCCGCATATATTCGACGACATAGCGGTCGCCAACCTGTGTGCGCACAAGATCGAGATCGAGCGATTTGAGAAACCGTTCAAGCCCCAGATTGGACATGACCGTGGCGACGACACCAGGCGCCGACAGCGTTCCCATTTCCTTCCAGTGGCGGGCAATGAGACCCATGATCTGATCGCCATCGACGATCTTGCCGTTTTCATCCGCGACAATCAGACGGTCGGCATCGCCGTCGAGCGCAATACCTATATCGGCCCGGCGTTCGCGCACCGCCGCGCACATGCGTTCCGGCGCCGTCGAACCGCAATCCTCATTGATATTAAAGCCGTTGGGATCGGTGCCCACCTGCACGACGTCGGCACCGAGTTCCCAGAGCACGGCGGGCGCGACCTTGTAGGCGGCGCCGTTGGCGCAGTCGATGACGATACGCAAACCTTCCAGCGTCTGCTGCTTCGGGAAGGTGTGCTTCACATGCTCGATATAGCGCGCCTGCGCATCCTCGATACGCTTGGCACGACCAAGATCGCGTGAGCCGGCGAGATTGTCGGCCAGCCCGTTGTCCATGTGATGTTCGATCGCGAGCTCCACCTCATCGGAGAGCTTGAAGCCATCCGGTCCGAAGAGCTTGATGCCGTTATCCTCGAAGGAGTTGTGCGACGCGGAGATCATCACACCGAGATCGGCGCGCAGCGAGCGCGTCAACATGGCAACCGCCGGCGTCGGCAGCGGCCCGAACAGAAAGACGTCCATGCCCATCGAGGTGAAACCGGCAGTGAGCGCCGGTTCGATCATGTAGCCCGACAACCGTGTGTCCTTGCCGATCACGACACGATGGCGATGATCGCCGCGCCGGAAAACACGGCCTGCTGCCATGCCAATGCGCAACGCCGTCTCTGCGGTCATGTGCCCGGAATTCGCCTTGCCGCGAATGCCATCGGTCCCGAAATATTTGCGCGACATCAGTCGAACGGTCCTTGCGCCTTGTCTCTTCAATTTCGGCCTGCCAGCGCCCCCCAATTCGGACCCCGACCTGCTCCCTCAATAACTACAATACGCAGCATATGTGGCGGATATTAGAATTCTATGAGCCCATTGCAGTTAACGTTTTCTTGCCAAATCTTTCATTGGCGCCCTTTCAGGGCAGCGCGGACCGCCAGGGCATCAGCAAGCGGACCCGGTTCGTGAGTGCGGATGTAGTCCGCGCCACCGGTTGTCGCAAGCAATTCGGCGGCAAGGCTGGCTGCGCCCGCCTCCTGCGGCGAACGGCCGGTGACGGCGCGCAGGAAGGATTTCCGCGACACCGAAACGAGCAGCGGCAGCCCAAAACGGGATTTGAGCTCGCCCAGCCGCGCCAGCACCTCGAACGAAGTCTCGGGCGTCGGCCCCAGGAAAAAGCCCATGCCGGGATCGAGGATCAGGCGGTCCCGCGCAACGCCAGCCCTTTCGAGCCGCGCGATCCGCGCCTCGAAGAAGCGGCAAATGTGTTCGACGATGTCGCCCTCGGGCGCGGCGCGCCTATCGGCATTGCCGCGGCCCTGGATCGAATGCATGACGATCAGGCGTGCATCGGACGCGGCGAGCGCCGGGTGAAAATGCGCCTCGTTGAAGCCCTGAATATCATTCAGGTAGCGCGCGCCATGGACAAGCGCATGGGCTTGCGTTTCCGGCTGGAAGCTGTCGACCGACACGGCAATGCCGTCCGCAGCGAGCGCTTCCAGCACCGGCGCGAGGCGGCGTATCTCCTCCTCGGGCGGAACGGGCGTGGCATCGGGATTGGAGGAGGCCGGCCCGAGATCGACGACATGCGCCCCATCGGCGACGAGCCGGCGTGCATGGGCGATGGCAGCGTCGGGCGCGAAATACTTGCCGCCATCCGAAAAGCTGTCCGGCGTGATGTTGACGATGCCGAAAATCAAGGGGCACTGGAACATGGCGATTTCTAGCATGCCAGCCGCTTCCGATACAGATGCGGGCAGCGGCACGGTCTAGCGCAGAGGCCGGATCGGCGTGTCGAAACCGACACCCATCGCGGCGCGGACGAGATGTTCGATCACGGCGTCGAACTCTCGGGGTTTCGCGCCCGAGAACTGCATGAGCGCCACCGTGTGCCCGCCGCCAAGATAGGCGCGCGCCGCCGCTTTCACGTTGAGGGCAGCGGGAATGATCCCTTCTCGCTTGCCGCGCTCCAGAACCCTTTGTGCGATGCCGTGCAAACGGTCGAGCACATCCATGTAGCGCGGCCAGACATCCGCGCGCACACCAGTACTCCAGTCGAGCCAGACCTTGATCATGTCGGGCTTCTCCGTCGCATCGCGCGAAAAATTGACCGCCAGCGCCTCAAGCGCTTCGGGAACCGCTTTGGGACCGCCGAGCGACGACGAAACGATGTCAAGGAGATAGGCCTCCACTTCATCCAGAACGGCGGCAACGAGATCTTCCCGCGTACGAAAATAGGAGTGGACTGCGGGAACCGAAACACCCGCCCGCTCCGCGACATGGGAATGCGTCGCCCGCGCGACACCATGCTCGGCAAAGGCCGCGAGCGCACATTCGAGAAGCTGGGCGCGGCGGGCCGATGGCGCGAGCCTCGTGCGGACGGTTCTGGCGGTTGTCACGACGGACGATCTCCTTCGGGAATCGGCGGATTTCCCCGGCGAGTATAGACGGATCGGGCCGGAGCAACGCGTCGGCGGATAGGTCATTTCAACCCATATTGACTCTTTGTTCAATTGCTATTGATATATTACTCAATAATGACGAGGAGGCATACCGGGGAGGAACCGCCATGACCGCACTTGCATCCAAGACCACCGCCGCGACGGAGGCCGATAGCCTCCCTCTCGACCGGATCGACGTGAGCCGCGCCGAGCTTTTCGAACGCAATGTCGAAGGCGACTATTTCGCCCGCCTGCGCCGAGAAGACCCGGTGCATTACTGCGCCGAAAGTGCTTACGGCCCGTATTGGTCGATCACGACCTACAAGGACATCATGGCGGTCGATACAAACCACCAGGTGTTCTCTTCGGAGGCCGGGCTGGGCGGCATCATCATCGAAGACGGCATCCAGAAAAGCAGCAGCGAAGGTGCGATCGACCTGCCGAACTTCATTGCCATGGACCCGCCGAAGCACGACGAACAGCGCAAGGCCGTAAGCCCCATCGTCGCGCCTGCGAACCTTGCGAAGCTCGAGGGCACGATCCGCGAGCGCGTCGGCCGCGTGCTCGACGGCCTTCCCGTCGGGGAGGAATTCGACTGGGTGCCCGCCGTTTCGATCGAACTGACGACGCAAATGCTCGCGACCCTCTTCGATTTCCCTTTCGAGGAGCGCTCCAAGCTCACACGCTGGTCGGACGTCGCGACGGCGGAGCCCGGAAGCGGCATTGTCGACAGCTGGGAGCAGCGCACGAGCGAGCTGATGGAATGCGCCGCTTGTTTTCAGGGCCTTTGGAACGAACGTCTGAACAATCCGGGCATGGACCTCGTTTCGATGCTGGCGCATTCGCCGGCAACCCGCGACATGACCCCGCAGAACTATCTCGGCAACGTGCTGCTGCTGATCGTCGGCGGCAACGACACGACGCGCAATTCGATGACGGGCGGCGTATTGGCGCTGCATCAGAATCCGGCGGAGCTTGCAAAGCTGAAGGCCAATCCCGCACTCATCGACAGCATGGTGCCCGAAATCATCCGCTGGCAGACCCCGCTCGCACATATGCGCCGGACCGCAATCGCCGACGCGGAGGTCGGCGGCAAGACCATCCGCAAGGGCGACAAGGTGGTGATGTGGTACGTCTCCGGCAATCGTGACGAGACGGCGATCGACCGGCCGGAGGAATTCATCATCGACCGCGAACGGCCGCGCCAGCACCTCTCCTTCGGCTTCGGCGTTCACCGCTGCGTCGGCAACAGGCTGGCGGAGATGCAGATAAAGATTCTCTGGGAGGAGATATTGAAGCGTTTCTCGCGCATTGAGGTGACGGGCGAACCTGTGCGTGTGCGTTCCAACTTCGTGCGCGGCTATACCACGTTGCCCGTGCGGCTTCACGCCTGAAGGAAACGGAAATGACTGTCGTCCGATATATCGAAGCAAACGGAACCGAACACACGGTCGAGGCCGAAAATGGCATCTCGGCGATGGAAGCCGCGGTGAAGCATGGTGTACCCGGCATCGACGGCGATTGCGGCGGCGCCGCCGCCTGCGCCACGTGTCATATCTACGTCGATCCGGAATGGCTCGCGAAGACCGGCCCGGCAGCGGACGGTCTCGAAAAGAGCATGCTCGATTTCGCCGAGGATGTCCGCGAGACGAGCCGCCTGGCATGCCAGATCAAGGTCACCGGCGAACTCAACGGATTGGTGCTGCGATTGCCCGACCGACAGCACTGAACGATACGCGCCGAACAAAAAGGGAGGCTTCGAGCCTCCCTTTTCTATTCGCTATCTCGGGTTTCTATGTTCCCTGCGGTGCCGGCGGCGCACCGATCGGGCCGGTGGTCGGCACGGAGGAAACCGGACCGACATCGACCTTCTCGGGTTCGCCGCGTTCGCGTACCGGCAGATCACCCTTGAGCAGGCCAATGATTTCATCGCCGGAGAGCGTCTCATACTCAAGCAGACCTTTGGCGATTGTATGCAAATCGGCAACGTGCTCATTCAGCACTTTCTTCGCGGTCGCATAACCTTCCTCGACGATGCGCCGCACCTCGGCATCGATCTGGCGTTGCGTCTCCTCTGACATGTTCTGGTGCCGGGCCACCGAATGACCGAGGAACACTTCTTCCTCATTGTCCTGATAGGCGAGCGGTCCGAGCTTGTCGCTCATGCCCCAGCGCGTGACCATGGCCTTGGCCATTTTGGTCGCCATCGAAATGTCCGACGACGCGCCCGATGTCACTTTGTCGTGGCCGAAGATCAGTTCCTCGGCAATGCGTCCGCCCATGGCAACCGCAAGATCCGCCTTGAGCTTGGCGCGCGTAACCGAAAGCTGGTCGCGTTCCGGCAAGCGCATCACCATGCCGAGCGCGCGGCCGCGCGGAATGATCGTCGCCTTGTGGATTGGATCGGATTCCGGCATGTGCAGCGCCACAAGCGCGTGACCGCCTTCATGGTAAGCCGTGAGTTTCTTTTCCTCCTCGGTCATCACCATCGAGCGGCGCTCGGCGCCCATCATCACCTTGTCTTTGGAATCCTCGAAATCAGCCATGGTGACGAGACGTTTGCCGCGCCTGGCCGCCATCAGCGCCGCTTCATTGACAAGATTGGCGAGGTCGGCGCCGGAGAAACCAGGCGTTCCGCGCGCGATGGTGCGCGGCTCGACATCCGGTGCCAACGGTACCTTCCTCATATGGACCTTGAGAATCTTTTCGCGTCCGATGACATCCGGATTCGGCACAACGACCTGACGGTCGAAGCGGCCGGGACGCAGCAGCGCCGGGTCGAGAACGTCCGGACGGTTGGTCGCGGCAATCAGAATGATGCCTTCATTGGGCTCGAAGCCGTCCATCTCCACCAGAAGCTGATTCAGCGTCTGTTCGCGTTCGTCGTTTCCGCCCCCAAGACCGGCGCCACGATGACGGCCGACCGCGTCGATTTCATCGATGAAGATGATGCAGGGCGCGTTCTTTTTCGCCTGCTCAAACATGTCGCGCACGCGGCTTGCGCCGACGCCGACAAACATCTCGACGAAGTCGGAACCGGAAATCGTGAAGAAGGGCACATTAGCCTCGCCGGCAATGGCACGCGCCAGCAAGGTCTTGCCGGTGCCGGGCGGTCCGACCAGCAGCACGCCCTTCGGAATGCGCCCGCCGAGCCGCTGGAACTTGGCCGGATCGCGCAGGAAGTCGACGATCTCTGTGAGATCGTCCTTGGCCTCGTCAATACCGGCAACGTCGTCGAACATGACGCGACCATGTCGTTCAGTCAGAAGTTTCGCCTTCGACTTGCCGAATCCCATGGCTTTGCCGCCGCCGCCCTGCATCTGGCGCATGAAGAAAATCCAGACCGCAATGAGGAGCAGCATGGGGAACCAGGAAACGAGCACCCCGAGAAGCGAGGGCACGTTTTCGTCCGACGGCTTGGCCGTGATCTGGACACCCTTGTCGTAAAGCCGGTTGACCAGCGTAGGGTCTGCCGGCGCATAGGTCGAGAAACGGCGTCCATCGGCATACTGGCCGGTGATCTTGTCACCCTGGATGGTCACCTCGCGCACAGTACCCGCTTCCACATCGGACAGCAGCCGCGAAAAATTGATCTCGGTAGAGGCGGCGTTTTGCGGCGCCGGCCCCTGAAACAAGTTGAAAAGCGCTATCAACAGCAGCGCACCCAGCACCCAAACGGCGAAATTCTTGAAATTGGACAAAGGCTTTACCTTCTCTACCTGACGACAGGCTCAGCTCTGCAGGGGACGTGCCAGCGGACTCCCTGCTCTCGACTGTTTCTAATCTATGAGAAACATAGTGACCATATAAAGGTTTACCAAGGCCTTTGGATCGCTTTCCTGAGGCCCATCAAAGGGTAGGCATCGCCCCGTTAGCGACGAATTTGGGCAAAAAATTTAAATGGGGCGAGCAGAGCCCGTGCTTTGACACCCGCATCAGCCGTCTCTAGATGAGGCACTGACAACAGCGACGCCCCGGCCCAGAGCCCAGGCAACGCCATCAGGGCAGCTTTGGGAACGAGCGGTAGCACCACACCAGCCGTTGCCAACGCCGAAAGCCCTTCCGGGCCAAGCGCCCGCACGTCGACATACGAGTATCCTCCCGCCGCTTCAAGCGTTACATCGAAACGACCATCCCACCGACCAGCTTCACCGGGCGCGAGACGCAGAGACGGCGTTTTCCGCGCCGCCGCCAGCTCCCGCGCGGCCAAAAGCCGCCCGCGCGTCATCTCGAATTTCACACCATTGAGTGTCCGCCCTCGCCCCAGGGTCCCCTCAAGCAGCGCAGCATCGATCGCCATCACCCGCTCCATGCGGGGCCCATAGGTGCGCCCGCTCACGACTTTCAGAATCGCGGCAAGCGCCCGCAGGCGCGTCTCGGCGGGCGCAGCGACAAGCCCCGCCGCATCGGCCTCGACATGGCCGAACGGGGAGAGTCCTGCATGAGCGGCCAGCAGCGTCGCAACCTCTGCCTCAAGCACTTCGCGCACCCGTCCCATTCTCGCTGCTGTATCGGCGAAGCCCGCTGCATCGAAACCAAGGGACTCAAACAGTACCAACGCCTGCCGAATCTTGACGCGGTCGAAGCGGTCGTTCTCGTTGCTTGGATCGAGGACCGGTTCAAGCCCGGTCCGCGCCACGGTCGCAGCAAGGCGGCCGCGCGGCAAGTCGAGCAGCGGCCGCAACAACCGCACCGGCGGATCGCTCCCGTCGAGCGCCCGCTCGGACGGCATTGCCGACAATCCGTCAACGCCGCTACCTCGACGCAGGCGCAGCAAGAATGTCTCTGCCTGATCCTCAAGATGATGAGCAACGAGAAGATCGCGAACACCAAGCTCGCGACAAGCGGCCGCGAGCAATCGATAACGCGCATCGCGTGCCGCCGCCTGTATGTCGCTTTCCGGCTTCGATCCTTCCCACGACAGAACGCGGTGCGGAACATCCAGCGCGGAAGCAAGCTGCCCCGCGATCGCCGCTTCTGTCGCCGAGCCGGCGCGAAGGCCATGATCGACGGTAAGCGCGACAAGCCGAGCGCCAGGTCGGCTTCGAATCCATCCGGCAGCAAGAATCAACAGCGCCAGCGAGTCCGGTCCGCCGGAGAAAGCGACCGCAATTGCGTTCGATGGATTGTGTCGACACAATCGCTCGGCGAACTCCTCTGGCAGAACGGGAAGATCGCCGGACGACACCGGATCTTCGCGAGCATGCATCAGGTTTCTTCCTTCTGCGGATTGATCTCCGGTCGACAACTCAGCAGCCGGCCTTTTCGCGTTCCAGCTTGTTGCGGGCGACGACCGCGGGCGAGGCTTGCGGGAATCGCGAGCCCAGTTCGCTCCAGACCGTGCAGGCCGCATCCTTGTTGCCGAGCGCGGCAAGGCTCATGCCGAGTTTCAACAGGCTGTCGGGCGCTTTGTTGCTCGACGAATAGGTCGTATAGCCGGTAAGGAACGCATCGCCTGCCTCCTTGTGCCGGTTCTGCGCATAATAGGTCTCGCCCAGCCAATATTGCGCGTTGCCCGCAAGCGTGTCCTTCGGATGGAGCTGCAGGAACTCGATAAACGCGGCGCGCGCCTGATCGTACTGGCCGCGTTTCATCAGATCGATCGCAAAGTCGTATTGCACCTGAGGTGTGCCGTTAGGAAGCACGGTCGCAGCCGGCGTTGAAGCGGCAGGAGCCACGCCGAGCGAACCTTCAGCGGACGCTGGCCCGCCGCCAGTCTCGCCCTCATCATCGGCCGGCGATGTCGCGCCGCCAGGGGCCGTCGCCGCGCTACCGCCCTGCGCATCCTGAAAGCGCATATCGGTGTCGGCCTTGAAGAGCTGCAAATCCCGGTTCATCTGTTCGACGCGATGCCCCATCTCTTCCAACGTACCGTTGAGACGACGGACCTGCTCTTCAAGTTCAAAAATTCGCGACTGGGCATCGGCCGCTCCAGCGCCGCTGCCGAGCGGCGTGGGTACGCCCGTAGACGCACCACTGCCATAGCTCTGCCGTTGCAGATCGGTTATTTCACGCTCAATCCGGTCGAGCCGAT
This sequence comes from Parvibaculum sp., assembly GCF_040882025.1. Taxonomy (GTDB): domain Bacteria; phylum Pseudomonadota; class Alphaproteobacteria; order Parvibaculales; family Parvibaculaceae; genus Parvibaculum. Next base: position 31,070 of record NZ_JBBECC010000007.1, read on the forward strand.
TGCCGATCGCACGCATATCGACATCGCCGCCTGACTGCGCAACCGCGGCATCTGCGGCCAGCAAGGACAGGCCGGCCAGAGCGGAAGCCGCAATGGTCCAAAGGACGCCATGTTTCCGTCGAAAACCGGGATGCAATCGAACCTCCAGCGCGTATCTCACTCGACCCTCCGCATCGTAACTGCAACTACGACAAAATTGGGGCGTACTTGCCCGTGCCAGAAACCAAAGAAGCGCCCTTCCGCAACCAGCGGAAGAGCGCTCCCAGGAATTAAGCCGCTGTTGACGATGGCGTAGCTTAACTGCCGACGCCAGACGCAACCACTGTCACGGCGCGGCGGTTCTGACCCCAGCAATTGTCGTTGGAGTCGAGGCAGACCGGACGCTCTTTGCCGTAGGATACGGTGTTGATACGGCCCGAATTGACGCCAAGGCTCACGAGATAATCCTTTGCGGCGTTGGCACGACGGCCACCCAGCGCAAGGTTGTATTCCCGCGTGCCGCGCTCGTCGGCATGACCTTCAAGAGTAAAAGTCAGGTTTGGGTAGAGCTGCATCCACGCCGCCTGACGCTGCAGGGTGGCGCGGGCTTCGTCGCCAAGCGACGACTGGTCGGTGTCGAAGAAAACGCGGTCGCCGACATTCGCGACCAGCTCTTCTTGCGTGCCGGGGGTGATGGTGCCGGCGCCTGAGGTCGAGCCATCGGAAGTATCGGTGGGTTTCGAGCTGCAAGCGGCCAACATGAAGAAAGCAGCGGCCACAGCGGCAATCCGCAGGCCAGCATTCGGGGACTTCATTTCGAGTGATCTCCTTTTGATCTCAGCGGCCATGGCGCCTCAGCGCTCAATCGATTTGTTACTTTTGCACGAGACGCCCCGCGACAAAACAGGCTACGCCCCATTTATCCGGAGAAATCCACGTACAAGCTCTTACTGACTCCGGCACTCCGGGTGGCCAGTTCGCATCGCCCACAATTGGCCGACGCTGGGGGTTGCTGTACCGCAACACATTGTTTGCCACAGGCTTGTCTACTACGCAAGAAGCGCCAGCCACTCTGCGGCTTTTCGGTCAAGTTTACGTGACATTTTTACATCATATTTTAAGCAGTGAAGCTCCAGAGAGATACCGAATACTTGTTTTAGTTATTGAATGCGTGGAGACCATGCCGGGTCGGAGGCAAAGGTCGGCGTTGCTGCCGGGCGCTCGTTGTGACCGGTCACATCGACCGACCAGAGGCTCGGCCCCCCCTGAGCGCCGCGTGTCTCACGGAAGAACATCAATACACGCCCGTTGGGAGCCCATGTCGGCCCTTCATTGTGAAACCCTTCGGTCAGCACCCGGTCGCCAGTGCCGTCCGGACGCATCACACCGATCACAAAGCGCCCGCCCGAGATTTTGGTGAAGGAAATGAGATCGCCACGCGGCGACCAGACCGGCGTCGCGTAGCTCCCCTGCCCGAAGCTGATGCGCCGCTGGTTCGAACCGTCGGCATTCATCACGTAGATTTGCTGCGCGCCGCCACGGTCGGACTCGAACACAATCTGGCGACCGTCCGGCGAGTAGCTGGGCGCTGTGTCGATAGCGGCCGTGTTTGTGAGTCGCGTCACCTGCCGACTACGAAGATCCATCGTGTAGATGTCCGCATTGCCGCCGCGCTGCAGGCTCATGATGATCTTCTGGCCGTCCGGCGAGAAACGCGGCGCAAATGTCATGCCCGGGAACTCGCCGACCACTTCCTGCTGGCCCGTTTCAATGTCGAGCACATAGACGCGCGGCGCGTTGTTCCGATAGGCAAGATAGGTGATTTCCTGCGAGTTGGGGCTGAAGCGCGGCGTCAGTACCAGCTCGCGGCCGTTGGTCAGCATGCGTGGATTGTGGCCGTCTTGATCCATGATCGTCAGGCGCTTGATGCGATTGTTCTTTGGCCCCGTTTCCGAAACATAGACGATGCGCGTATCGAAATATCCATCCTCGCCAGTTAGACGCTTGTAGATAGCGTCGGAAATCAGATGCGCGACGCGCCGCCAGTTGTCGGGCGTCGTAAAGAACTGGAGACCGGTAAGCTGCTGCTCGGCATAAACGTCCCACAGGCGAAACTCGACGCGGAGACGGCCGTCCGACTCCATGCGCGCCTGACCGGTGACGAGCGCCTGCGCGTTGATGATGCGCCAATCGCCGAAACGCGGCTGAACGTTGATGTCGCTGAGTTTTTCGATGAAGGCCGCCTTGGGCAACGGCCTGAACAGGCCTGAACGCTCGAGGTTATTCGTCACAACGCCGGCAATGTCCGCACCGACGGGACTATCCTCGCCAGGCATGCCCAGAAAATCGACGATTGCCACCGGCACGGGATCGACATGACCCTCGGTAATGTCGATTTGCAGAGCGGCGTGCGCAGGCACAGCAAAAGCCATCGCCACGGCGAATGTCGCCAACGCCAGCCGCTTCAGGCTCCGCTCTCTTTGCCGTGATATGCGAAAATTGGTCATTGCGCTTAACTCCCAGGACGACGGGCTATCCGCCCAACATTTCTCTCGGATCGAAATTCATATCTATTTCGCGCCAACTTGCATATTTGTCGGGCGGCATCTTGAACGGCTGACACAGGCGGATGGCACGCATCGCGCTGTCTGCTGCGGCTTGATAATAGGAACCGCCCGTAATCAGCTTCGAGCGGTCGAGAAGCTCCGGCGGCCGCGCCAACGATCCGTCCTGATTGAGATAGATCTTGATTCTCACGACCAATTGCTCGGCATTTGGAGCGCCCGCAGGAACGCTCCAGCAACGGCGCATTTGCACTTTCAACGCATCTTTCTCGCTCAGTGTCAGTCGCATCTCCGGGTCATCCGTACGCGGTGCATCGACATCCTCCTCGACCTTCGGTGAGGGTTGCGGTTTCGACGCCGCGTCCGGCTCCTTGTTCAGCAGCGCGGCAATTTTGTTCGGATCGAATTTGCGTTCTGGCTCCTTCTTGGGCGGCGCCGGCTTCTCTACCTTCTTTTCGACAGGCTTCGGCGGCTCCTTCTTTTCCACCGTCTTTTCCGGCAAGGGTTCCGGTTCCTGCTCAGGCGGCGGGGGCGCCGGCTGCGGCGCAGGCGGCGTCTCCGCTTTCGGCCGCTCTATTTCTTTCGACGGCTCAGGCTCCTCGACCGGCGGCAGCGGCTTTTCAATCTTCGGAAGACGCTTGAGATTCGTCAGCTCGTCCACCGTAATGAGATCGACAGGCAGCGCACGCGTCTCCACCGAGGGCAGTTCCTCGGGTGAAGGAAAGGTCGCCAGTGCCAACGCCACGATCAGGCCATGCGCAGCGACCGAAAAGAGAACAGAATTGCGCATTCTCGCTATTTATCTTTCGCCGGCCCCGCGCGCCGGCTTTACTTCGGACTCCGTCACGAGAGCGACACGGGAAAACCCGGACGAACTGATGACACCCATCACCTTCATCACTTCCGAGTAGGGAAGCGATCCATCGGCGCGCACGAAAATGCGCTGCTCATACCCATTCTCCGCGATGGCAAGCAGTTGCGGCACCATGGCGTCGATTTCTGTAGGCGTCTCCTGCACGAAAATTTCGCCGTTGCCATTGAGCGTGATTGTCAGCGGTTCGTTGTCGCCTGAAATCGGCGCTGCTTGCGTTTTCGGCAAATCCACCGGCACGCCGACCGTCAGCAACGGCGCCGCCACCATGAACACGATCAGCAACACCAGCATCACGTCGACGACCGGCGTCACGTTGATCTCGGCCATCGGCGCCCGGCTGTAGCGGCCGCGCCCTGACTTTCTGTTCCCTGCCGACATCCCCATAGATCAGCTCCGTTCGTCGAGTTGCCGCGACAGGATGGCGGAGAACTCATCCGAGAAGCTTTCGAGCCGCGCGCCGATCCGCGAGACCTGGTTGGCGAAGCGGTTGTAGAAGATGACCGCCGGAATGGCGGCGAGCAGTCCGAGCGCCGTTGCGAAAAGGGCTTCGGCGATGCCTGGTGCAACGACGGCCAGGTTGGTATCGCGGCTTATCGCGATCGACTGAAATGCATTCATGATGCCCCAGACCGTGCCGAAAAGGCCGATAAAGGGCGCCGTCGCACCAACGGTCGCCAGAAACAGAAGCCGACCCTCGAGATTCATCATTTCGCGGCTGATCGTTACCTGCATCACCTTGTCGACCCGCTCCTTGAGGCCGATGAAGGAACTCGATGCGATCTCCTGCGATCGTCGCCATTCGCGCATCGCCGCGATGAAAAGCGCGGACAGCGGGTGCTGCGGCCGATGCCCCATTTCCTGGTAGAGGTCGTCAAGCGACCGGCCCGACCAGAAAATGCGCTCGAACTGGTCGGCACGCCGCTCGACGCGGGCGAAGCGCCACCATTTGTCGAAAATGATCGCCCAGGACCAGACCGAGGCAAAAAGCAGGCCCAGCATGACGAGCTTGACGACGATGTCGGCACGCAGGAACAGCCCCCACATGGAGAAGTCCATTGCAGCGGTATCCACCGTCGTCTCGGCGATGATCTGGGCAGTGGTAGCGGGATCCATCAGATTGCCTCTCCGTGCTGTCAGGCTCGATGCAGGGAGCGGCACATCGCAGACGCGGCCTCCGCATCCGGGCAATCCGTGCCCGCTGCGCCTTGCCGTTGAATGTGTGCCCCCGAATTGAGGCCGAAGTTAGTCTTTCAATTATGTCATTACCGTGGCGCGATTCTGAATTACGGCTGCCCCCTCAAGAGGTTAGCGGTCCGGTGTTGCGGAGCGACAACATCGCAGCGGCCGACCTCTTGAGATCCTGTTTAACCGTTTCCGGCGGCGACAAAGGGCGCCAGCGCATCTCGCACCCCGGCGGGCAGTCGGCGCGGCCGGCCGCCGGGGTCGAGGCAAGCCGCCAAGACCCGTGCCCGCCAGATCGGCTCCGGTTCGCCACCCTCGGCGAGCCGCAGGATCGCCTGCTCCGCTTCGATCCGCGCGCCGCTGGCCCTCACGTAACGGGTCCTGACCTCGAGCCGGTCGTCGATACGAGCGGGTCTGAGAAAGTCGATTTCCATGCGATGGACGGCAAAAGCCAGCGGCGCCGCGCCTTCGAAGAGATCGGCATGATGAACGCCGATCAATCGGAGGAAATCGGACCGGCCCCGCTCGGCGAACCGCAAATAGTTGGCGTGATAGACGATGCCCGAAAAATCCGTGTCCTCGTAGTAAACCCGGACAGGCAGACGATGGGTCTGGCCGTCGATCCGGCCGGCAAGATCGGGCCAATCGAAACTCATTGCTGGTCGCCACCCTCGTCACCGTTGAAGAGCGCGCCCTGCCCTGCGGTCCCGCTCGGAGGCGGTGCAATGCCGAGATGCGAGAAGGCGGCGGCCGTCAGCATCCGGCCGCGTGGGGTCCGGTTCACCAGTGCCTGCTGGATCAGATAGGGCTCGATGATCTCCTCGATGGCATCGCGCGGTTCGGAAAGCGCGGCGGCGATTGTCTCGACACCGACCGGCCCGCCCGAAAAACCGACGGCAATGCACCGGAGATAACGGTGATCGAGCGCGTCGAGCCCCAATTCGTCGACTTCGAGCCGTCGCAACGCCTTGTCGGCCGCATTTGCATCGATCGCACGCACGCCTTCGACGGCGGCAAAATCGCGCACGCGGCGCAAAAGTCGGCCAGCGATGCGCGGCGTTCCGCGCGCACGGCGCGCAATTTCATGCGCACCGTCGGATGTCATCTCGATACCCAGGACGCGCGCACCGCGCCGCACGATACTTTCGAGTTCGACGATCTCGTAGAAGTTGAGCCGCACGGGAATGCCGAAACGATCGCGCAGCGGCGTTGTCAAAAGCCCTGTTCGCGTCGTCGCGCCAATCAGCGTAAAGGGCGCCAGTTCGATGCGGACCGACCTTGCGCCAGGCCCCTCCCCGATAATGAGGTCGAGCTGAAAATCCTCCATCGCCGGATAGAGAATTTCCTCGACCGCCGGCGCCAACCGGTGAATTTCGTCGATAAAAAGCACATCACGCGGTTCGAGATTGGTGAGAAGTGCAGCCAGATCGCCCGCCCTGGAAATGACGGGTCCCGAGGTCGCCCGGAAATTGACACCCAATTCGCGCGCCACGATTTGCGCCAGCGTCGTCTTGCCGAGACCTGGCGGACCGGCGAAAAGCACATGATCGAGCGCCTCGCCTCTCGCCCGTGCCGCTTCGATGAAGACCGAGAGGTTCTCCCTGGCCCGCGCCTGCCCAACGAAATCGGCGAGCACCTGTGGCCGGAGCGAGCGCTCGAACTCGTCCTCCGCTCGTTTGGCCGCGCCGAGAAGGCGTTCCGTCATCGCGCCAGCTCCTTGAGACCCTGCCGAATCAACACCTCGGCGCTTGCATCCGCATCAACCCGGCGGGCCGCAGACGAAACCGCACTTGCGGCCTGCGCGGCGGGATAACCCAGATTGACGAGTGCCGACACCGCATCGCGCATCGGTTCGGAGGCCGGAGCAACATCGATATCGACACCGTTCAGAACCACCGCAAGACCGGCCCCTGCCGGTGCCTTGTCTTTCAACTCGGCGACAATGCGTGCCGCAACTTTCGGCCCGACACCGGGCGCCGCCGACACTGCCTTCTTGTCGTCAAGCGCGATCGCCCGAGCGAGGTCAGTCGGCGTCAGGGCGCCGAGCACACCGAGTGCAACACGCGTGCCTACGCCCTGCACGCCCAGCAGCAGACGGAACCATTCGCGTTCGCCGTCGCTCGCAAAACCGATCAGGCGGATCGCCTCGTCGCTCATCTTGGTTTCGATGGAAAGCGTCACCGGGTTGCCCAACGCCGGCAATGCGGAAAGCGTTCGCCGCGAACAGGTGACATGATAGCCGACGCCACCGACATCGACGACAACCCAGTCCTCACCCGTTGAATCGACAATGCCTTTGAGCTTGCCGATCATCGCGAAGCTCCCGCCCGTAGAAGAGCCGCTGCGATCCGCTCGTCGGCGCCACCCGAATGGGCATGACAAATGGCAATGGCAAGCGCATCGGCGGCATGCTCGGTAGCGGGTTTCGCGCCTGGCAAAAGCATTTCGACCATCAGCCCGATTTGCGCCTTTGCCGCGTGGCCGGCGCCGACCACCGATTTCTTGATCCGGTTTGGCGCGTACTCGGCAACCGGCAAACCGGCTCGCGCGACGACCAGAAGCGCAACGGCCCGCGCCTGACCGAGCTTCAGCGCCGCCGCCACATCGCGCGCCACAAACGCCTGCTCGACCGCTGCGGCATCGGGCGCATGGCGATCGAGTACATCGAGAAGTCCTGCCTCAATCTCGACAAGCCGCTGTGCAAGCGTCAACTTTGAACTTGAAACAACCGTGCCGTTGGCAAGATGGACGAGCTTCGATCCGGCAATCTCGATCACGCCCCAACCGGTCGCGCCGAGGCCCGGATCGATGCCGAGAATTCTGAGCGGTACCGGCATGGGCGGCTGGTCCTCCAGGCAGACAAGCTGCAAACGTCTACCGGGTTCACATCCGTGACGGGAGCCGGAACGGAAGCCATGGACCCATCCTGGTGGATCGATCAGGCCGACATCTTCTCCAGCACCGAATCGGACATCTCGAAGTTCGCATAAACCTGCTGTACATCGTCGTTGTCGTCCAGCGCTTCGAGCATCTTGAGCACCGTCTCGGCTTTCTCGTCGTCGAGGCCTATGGTGTTCTGCGGTTTCCAGACGATGCGGGCCGTACGCGGTTCACCGAAACGGCCCTCAAGCGCCTTGGCGACTTCATGCAATGCGTCGGGGGCGCTGTAGAGTTCATGAGCTTCAGCGCTCGATTGGCAGTCGTCGGCGCCCGCCTCGATGGCAGCTTCAATCATGTCGTCGGCGCTCGCGGCTTCCGCCGGATACTCAATCAGACCCAGCCGGTCGAACATGAAGGAAACCGAACCGGTTTCGCCGAGATTGCCGCCGTTTTTTGTGAAAATGGCCCGCACCTCGCCAGCCGTCCGGTTGCGATTGTCGGTCAGTGTCTCGACGATGACACCGATGCCGCCCGGGCCGAACCCTTCATAACGAACCTCTTCGTAGTTCTCGCCGCCCTGATCCGTGCTGCGCTTGATCGCGCGCTCGATATTGTCCTTGGGCATGTTTTCGGCACGTGCCGCCTGAATAGCGGCCCGCAGCCGCGGGTTATACTCAGGGTCGGGCAAGCCCATTTTGGCCGCCACGGTAATTTCCTTGGCAAGCTTGGCGAACATCTTGGCGCGCTTCTTGTCCTGCGCGCCCTTGCGGTACATGATGTTCTTGAATTGTGAATGGCCGGCCATTCCGTCTCCCAACACTCATCGGTGCAAGCTGGATTTGGGCGCTTTTATAGAAGCCGCCTCAGCCAAAATCCAGTATCCGCCAACATAGCCAAATACACGCCGAAATCGTCTATGTCGGATATATACATCTCTCACGTGTATTAGGCGATTCGGGCGGCATTGCGAACTCTCCACAGATGGTCTCGGAAAATCACTGTCTCCGATCCCTCGGCCAACGCCGAACAATTCCTGCTCGGGCTCTCAGCCGCGGTAAATTTCGGTCGGCCAGGCATAGTCGCCGGACAGGGCGCGATCGAAAACGACCTCTTCGATGAAACGCGCGACCAGGCGCTCGCTGAACAACGAGTGATAACGCGCATGACCGTTACGCGCGATACGCTGGCGTTCGTTGTCGTTCTTCAGGAAATAGCGCAGCCGATCCGCCAGGTCGTCGACATCGCGGTAGAAAGCAAATTCCTCGTCGGAGAAAATATCGTCATACCCTGTCGAACGCGAGACGAAGACCAGAAGCCCGTTGCCCGCATACTGGGCAAAGCGATCCGACGAATAGAGATAATGGTCGTTGGCCCGATTGAGGTTGAGGCCCATACGCGCCGAAGCGATCGCCTCGAAATAGGCACTCCCATATACATAAGGCCGCTCCGCCAACCCGTAAAACGCATAGCGTGCCTCCGGAACCCGCGCCGCGATCTCACGCATCATCTGTCCCCGTTGAGGGGTCGTCCGCTCGGTGCCTATGGCGCACAGAAAGTCGAACGGTTGATCATTCCGCGCAAAACATTTCAGCGTTTCGATCGACAAATCCGCCGGATTCGGAATGAACGCCATCCCGTGCGTGGGTGTTGCAAATTCCTTCAGTCGCTCGCCTGCTGTGGTGATGAAGGTCACATCCGCCACTTCGGCGAAGCGCCGGATGCGCGGCGGGTTCTCGGGAATAAAAATCGGGTCGAGATTAACAACTGCGACACGGAGACCAGGCAGCAGGCTCCGTATTTCGCGCACCGTGTGGTTCGACACCTTGTCCGCGTGGAAGAGCACCAGCAGATCGGGCCGAAAATTCTCGCAGAGCTCCAGCAAGCGTCGATTGACATGCCGTGTGCCAGCGCGTCCGATGCCGAAACGCCCCTGTTCGCGCGCCACGTCCCGGTCGCTGAACGGCATTACGAGATGACCGTTGCGCACGAAGCCGTTTGTCAGCTTGCGCACCGTTGCATAGAAATTGATGCCGGCCCGCTTTTCATTGTAGTTGCCCGCCAGTACAATTCGCATCTGCGTCAAATCTCCGGCAAGGCGGAACGAAGGCGCCCGCCGATGCGAATGGGCTCGACGCGACGTGCAAGACCCGATCCCGCATCTGTTTCCACAAACACGCCGCACAGCGTTGCCGGCCCCATGGCAGGCTGAAAACGGCCGCTCGGGATTTTTGTGATGAACCGATTGAGTGGCTCATCCTTTTCCATTCCAATGACGGAGTTGTAATCGCCGCACATGCCAGCATCCGTCTGGTACGCGGTGCCGCCGGGGAGCACCTGTGCGTCGGCGGTCGGAACATGGCTGTGCGTACCGACAACGAGCGACGCGCGCCCGTCGCAAAAATGCCCCATCGCCATCTTCTCCGATGTCGCCTCGGCATGAATGTCGACCACAATCGCATCGGCCGCCTGCCCAAGCGGACAGGCATCGAGTTGACGCTCAACCGCCTCGAACGGGCAATCGAGCGCTTCCATGAAAACGCGGCCGAGCGCATTTACGACCAGTACGCGGGCGCCCGAGGCGCTTTCCACAAGCGTCGCACCGCGCCCCGGCGTACCGGCAGGGTAGTTGACGGGACGGATCAAGCGTGGTTCTCGCTCGATATGAACCAGCGCTTCGCGCTGGTCCCACGAGTGATTGCCGAGCGTGATGACATCGGCGCCTGCATCGAAAACCTCGTCGCAAATCGCTCCAGTGATGCCGAAGCCGCCAGCGGCGTTCTCGCCGTTGACGACCACAAAATCAAGCTGCAGAGCGCGGCGCAACCCGGGCAATTCGGCAATCAGCGAGTCACGCCCGCTGCGGCCCACAATATCCCCCAGAAACAGAAGTCTCATTTTCACACTCCGGAAGGCGCGGCGGCAAAAAGGCGCGCGCCTGCTTCGGTCACAACCCAGTCGAGCCGGGCATCGAATTTCTCTTCCGGCAGGTCTTCGACCTCCTGCGCAGAAAAGGCAACCCCGACCGCAAGAACACCGGTTACCTCACGCCTGAGCGCGGCAAGCGTACGGTCATAATAGCCCCCTCCATAGCCGATACGCCGGCCCAGCCGGTCGAACGCCAAGAGCGGCACCAGCATGACATTGGGCCGGCACACGGGAGCGCCCGGAGCAGGCTCGCGCGTGCCATGCGCACCGGCAAAAAGCGCATCGCCTGGCTGCCACCGCAGAAAGGCCAGCGGCGCGTCCTTGCGAGCGACACGGGGCAACGCACACTCATGCCCCTTCGCCGAAGCGCGCACCAGAATTTCCGACGGATCGGCCTCACTCCCCATCGCCACATAGCCGGCGACGCGGGCTTGGGCCGAGAGGGGGATGAAGTTGAAAAAATGATCGGCGATCCGGGCCCCGGCCTCTGGCCCGGCCGCATCCCGCGCGGCATCTCGACGCAGGATCGCTGCGGCGCGCACCGCCCGCTTCGCCGCATTCATACCGCCAGTCCGGGAAGAGATGAGAAAGGTGGGGCCGCCTTGGCCGTTGGAACTTCGTTCCCCGGAGACCTACTAACGTAGGTGGGCGCCGTGTGAAGAAGACCACGGTCTCCCTCAGGGACAGCTCCCTTGAGGACCGTAAGGCCCCGAGAGTATGTGTTCCTGACGTACCAGGCAGCACCCGGCTCTATTCTATCGGCCTTGGAGACCCCTCGGGTCAAGCACGTAACGTCGCGACGGAACGGAGCGTGGCTCACGCCGCCTCGATGCGTTTGGCAAGATCCTCGATGCGCCGCGCCGCATTATCGAGCACATCGGCAAGCACATCCTCCGCCTCCCGCGACCGGTCCAGCGCCGAACTGCGGGCGCCGGAGAGATTCTCGATCTCCTGGTCCAGCAATTTCGCCTTCTGCAGCGCCTCCGACAACTCATCGGTAATCAGCAACCCCGCCATCAGCAACAAACGGGCATCACCGACCTGTCCGACTTCCTGCGCCAATGTCGTCATATGCTTGTTCATATAGGCCGCAAGCTCGCGGACATGATCTTCCTCGCCATCGCCACAGGCGACCGTATAGGTGCGATCGTTCAGCGAAACTTTGACCTGTCCCATCGAAATCCCCTTCCCGGGCCTTTTCAGGCCTCGGCCAGCACCTCGCGAATGCCTTCGATGGCGTTCGCTAATGTCTCCGATGCGCGCTCGTTGAGTTCGTTGAGTCTGCGCGCCTCCGACCGCATCTGGTCGAGTTCTTCAGCAAGACCGGACCTGTCTTCTTTCAACGCGTCGACTTCTTCCTGCAGACGCTTTGCCGCCTGCGCGCGCACCACTTGCCGATTGATCGTCGCTTCCAGCTTGTCAACGGCGCTTGAGAAGCGCTCCAACGCCGAATCGAGTTTTCTCATGCTTTTTGTCCGGCTTCGAGGTGCTCTATGGCCTCGCGGCCCAAGATAGGCGGTGCAGGGAAACCAGGTCAACGGCGCCCCTGCCGATAACGCCACCAACGATATGCGAAAACGCAGGAAGATGTGCCTGAAAACGGCTGCCGGGGCGCCCATTCCGGCATTGACTCAACATGGTCCCGTGGTCATTGTGGCGCCGCTCTCGGGAGGGCCCGATCCGAGCCAGACCTGCGGTTCTTGAAACCCGCGACCTCCATGCCCGCTCAGGCCCGCCTGGGCTACAGAGTGACACATGACACCAACCGAAAAATCTGCTGTCGCCGAAAAGGCGAAAGCCTCAACCGGAAGGGCGCCGGCAGCGTCCCACGTGACCCTCGCCAATGCGATCCGCGCACTCGCGATGGACGCGGTGCAGCGGGCCAACTCCGGCCATCCGGGCATGCCGATGGGCACGGCCGACATAGCGACAGTCCTCTTCACACGCTTCCTGAAGATCGACCCGCGCGCGCCGGACTGGCCGGATCGTGACCGCTTCGTGCTTTCGGCCGGTCACGGTTCGATGCTGCTCTATGCCGTTAACTACCTGCTCGGTTATGAGGATATGACCATTGAGCAGATCAGGAATTTCCGCCAGCTCGGCTCGATTACCGCCGGACACCCCGAATACGGTCACGCGGCGGGCGTGGAAACCACCACAGGCCCGCTTGGCCAGGGAATTTCGACAGCCGTCGGCATGGCGCTTGCCGAGCGCCTGCTCGCTGCACGCTTCGGCGACAAGGTCGTGGATCACCACACCTATGTACTGGCCTCCGATGGCGACCTCATGGAAGGTGTCAGCCACGAAGCAATCAGCCTCGCCGGTCATCTCAAACTCTCGAAGCTGATTGTCCTTTACGATGACAACGGCATCACGATCGACGGCGCACTTTCCTTGTCGGAATCGGGAGACGCACTGAAGCGCTTCGAGGCCGCGGGCTGGAATGCGACCCGCATTGACGGACACAACCCCGACGAGATTGCCGCTGCCATCGAGAAGGCTCAGAAGTCCGACCGCCCAACCTTGATCGCCTGCCACACGGTGATCGGTTATGGCGCGCCCAACAAGCAGGGCAAATCTTCTGCACATGGCTCGCCCCTCGGCCAGGAGGAGATCGCACTGGCGCGCGGCGCACTCGGCTGGACAGCCGAACCTTTCGTCATCCCGACCGAAATACTTGACGCCTGGCGTATCGCCGGCCTGCGCAATGTCAAGGCACGCAAGGCATGGGAAGAGCGTCTTGCAGCGCTTGATGCACCGCGCCGCACCGAATTCGAACGTAGCCTCTCCGGCGACCTGCCGGCGGAGCTCGGCAAGGCGATTTCCGCCTACAAGGAAAAGCTGGTCGCCGAGAAGCCGAAATGGGCGACGCGCAAATCTTCCGAAGAAGCGTTGAATGTCATTAATGCCGTGCTGCCCGAGATGATTGGCGGTTCGGCCGACCTGACGGGCTCCAACAACACCCGTTCGAAAGAGCAGAAGGTTGTGACGGCTGAGGATTTCTCTGGCTCCTTCATCCATTACGGCATTCGCGAACATGGCATGGCCGCCGCGATGAACGGCATGGCGCTGCACAAGGGCCTTATCCCCTATTCAGGTACCTTTCTCGTCTTCACCGATTATTGCCGTCCGGCGATCCGCCTCTCGGCGCTGATGGGACAACGGGTCATCTATGTGATGACCCATGACAGCATAGGCCTCGGCGAAGACGGTCCGACACACCAGCCGATCGAACATCTGGCGAGTCTGCGCGCCATGCCGAACCTGCTGGTCTTCCGCCCGGCAGATGCCGTCGAAACCCTCGAATGCTGGCAACTGGCACTCGAAGCGAACGACACGCCATCCGTACTCGCCCTGACGCGCCAGAACCTCACGCCGGTCCGGCTTGAGAATTCCGCGAAAAACCTTTGCGCGCGTGGCGCCTACGAACTCTCGCCGGCATCGGCCAAGGCCAGGGTTTCCCTGCTGGCGACCGGATCGGAAGTCGAAATCGCCATGGCCGCACAAGCGATGCTCGAAAAGGACGGCATTCCGGCACGCGTCGTTTCGATGCCCTGCCTCGACCTCTTCGAGCGGCAGTCGCGCGAGTTTCGTGAGGGCATGCTGGGCGAAGGCACGGTGAAAATCGCCATCGAAGCCGCCATCCGCTATGGCTGGGACCGCTATATCGGCGCCGACGGCGACTTTATCGGCATGGAAGGTTTCGGGGCATCGGCTCCGGCGCCCGACCTCTACAAGCATTTCAACATCACCGCCGAGGCGGCCGTGGCCGCGGCCAAGGCCCGCCTCGCGGAAAAATCGTAAGACATCACCAGGCTCGGGAGAAAAAAATGGCTGTGCGCGTTGCGATTAACGGATTCGGGCGGATCGGGCGGCTGGTGCTGCGCGCCATCGCGGAATCGGGCCGCAAGGACATCGCGGTCGTGGCGATCAACGATCTCGGTTCGGTCGACGCCAATGCTTTGTTGCTGAAATATGACAGCGTCCACGGCCCCTTCCCCGGCAAGATCAAGACGACGAAGTCGAGCATGGATCTCGGACGCGGCCCCATCAAGGTGATCGCCGAGCGCGACCCGTCGAAGCTGCCGTGGAAAGACCTCGGTATCGACATTGCACTCGAATGCACCGGGCTCTTCACCGCCCGCGACAAGGCAGCTGCCCACCTGAAAGCCGGCGCGAAGAAGGTGCTGATCTCGGCACCGGGCGAAGATGCGGACCTGACGGTCGTCTACGGTGTCAATCACAAGGACCTGAAGAAGTCGCACAAGATCGTCTCCAACGCGTCATGCACCACCAACTGCCTCGCGCCGGTGGCGCAGGTACTGCACAAGTCCTGCGGCATCGAGCAGGGTTACATGACGACGATCCATGCCTATACGGGCGACCAGAACACCGTCGACACGCTGCACAAGGATCCGCGCCGGGCACGCGCTGCCGCCGTTTCGATGATCCCCACCTCGACCGGCGCCGCAAAGGCAGTCGGCCTTGTCCTGCCGGAGCTGAAAGGCAAGCTCGACGGCACCTCGATCCGCGTCCCGACGCCGAACGTGTCGGTGATCGATCTCGTTTTCACGGCGAAAAAGAAAGTAACGGCGGAAGAGGTGAACGCGGCGATCATCGCCGCCTCCAAGGGTCACCTCAAAGGCATCCTGGCGACGACCAACGAGCCCAACGTTTCGATCGATTTCAACCACAATCCTGCCTCGTCCACCTTCGATCTGACCCAGACGCAGGTGATCGACGGCAAGCTGGTGCGGGTGCTGAGCTGGTACGACAACGAGTGGGGCTTTTCCAATCGTATGGGCGACACGGCGGTCGCGATGGGCAAGCTTCTCTGATCGGAGCCTTCGAGACTCATGGCCGGTCACAAGACACTCGATGACCTCTTTGTAGCCGCCGACCTCAAGGGTCTTCGCGTGCTGGTCCGCGCCGATCTCAACGTGCCGATGCAGGACGGAAAGGTGACCGACGCCACGCGGCTCGAACGCGTGGCGCCGACCCTGACGGAACTTGCGGGCATGGGCGCGAAGGTCGTCGTGCTGTCGCATTTCGGCCGCCCTAAAGGCAAACCGGACACCAAATACACGCTGAAGCCCGTTGCCGTGGCGCTTTCGGCTCACACCGGCAGCAAGGTAGCCTTCGCCGAGGATTGTATCGGCGACGCCGTCGCGCGCGCCGTCGACGCCCTTGCGCCCGGTGACATTCTCGTGCTCGAGAACACGCGCTTTCATGCGGGTGAGGAACAGAACGACCCGGATTTTGCCGCCGCGCTGGCCAAAAACGGCGATGTCTATGTCAACGATGCCTTTTCCTCTGCCCATCGCGCCCATGGCTCGACCGAAGGCATCACCCGTTTCCTGCCCTCCTATGCCGGACGGGCGATGGAAGCGGAATTGACGGCACTCGACGCCGCACTGGGCAACCCGCAGCGCCCGGTTGTCGCCGTCGTCGGCGGCGCCAAGATTTCGACCAAAATCGCATTGCTCGGAAATCTTGTGAAAAAGGTCGACGCGCTCGTCATCGGCGGCGGCATGGCCAACACTTTTCTGGCGGCACAGGGCAAGAAAATCGGCAAGTCGCTCTGCGAACCGGATCTTTTCGATACCGCCCGCCACATTCTTGCCAACGCGCGCGCCGAGAATTGCGACATCATCCTGCCGACCGACGTGGTGGTCGCCGCCGAATTCAAGGCCGGCGCTGCCGCACATACGGTTTCGGCAGATGCAGTACCGGAGGACATGATGATCCTCGATGTCGGGCCCGACACGCTGAAACATCTGGCGGGCCGCTTCGAAACCGCCAAAACGGTGGTCTGGAATGGACCGCTCGGCGCCTTTGAGGTGCCGCCCTTTGACCGCGGCACGGTCGAGGCCGCGCGCCTCGTCGCCATGCGCAGCAAACAGGGAGAACTCGTGTCGGTTGCCGGGGGCGGCGACACGGTTGCGGCGCTGAACGAGGCAGGCGCGGCGGACGATTTCACCTATGTATCGACCGCCGGCGGTGCCTTCCTCGAATGGATGGAAGGCGCGGAACTGCCGGGTGTCGCAGCGCTGGCAAGAGAATAGGCCGCAAGGCAAGACTTGATCGAGAGGGTAAGAACATGACTGAGACGCTTGAATCGATTGCGCAGGCGATGGTCGCGCCGGGCAAGGGCATCCTGGCCGCCGACGAAAGCTCGGGCACAATCAAGAAACGTTTCGACAGCATCAACACGGAATCGACGGCCGACAGCCGCCGCGACTATCGCGAGATGCTGTTCCGCACCGAAGAGGCGATGAAGAGCTATATCTCGGGCGTGATCCTCTATGACGAAACGATCCGCCAGAAGGCAAAGGATGGCACGCCGCTGGTCGACCTGATCAAAAAGGCCGGATCGATCCCCGGCATCAAGGTCGACACGGGCGCCAAGGACATG
Source organism: Parvibaculum sp. (assembly GCF_040882025.1). Classification (GTDB taxonomy): domain Bacteria; phylum Pseudomonadota; class Alphaproteobacteria; order Parvibaculales; family Parvibaculaceae; genus Parvibaculum. The sequence goes on from NZ_JBBECC010000007.1 coordinate 47,889, forward strand.
CCCGGTTTCCCCACCGAAAAGGTGACCGAGGGCCTCGACGGGCTCGCCGAACGCTTGGCGGAGTACCACGACCTTGGCGCACGCTTCGCGAAATGGCGCGCGGTGATCGACATTGCAGCCGGCATCCCGACCCGCACCTGCCTCGAAGCCAATGCCGAAGCGCTCGCGCGCTATGCGGCGC
>NZ_JBBECC010000008.1:0-8675 GCF_040882025.1 Parvibaculum sp.
GCAATGTCGAGCGCGTGGTGGCGCGCCTCTTCGACATCGAAACGCCGCTGCCGAAAGCCAAGCCCGAAATCCGCAAATGCGCCGAAACGCTGACGCCGGCAAAGCGCGCCGGCGACTTCGCGCAGGCGATGATGGACCTCGGCGCGACAATCTGTACACCGCGCAATCCGGCCTGTAATCGCTGTCCGATCAATGACTTATGCGATGCGCGGGCGCGCGGGACGGAAGCCTTGCGGCCCGGCCGGGCGCCGAAAAAAGCGAAGCCGATGCGGACCGGCGCCTGCTTCTGGCTGACCCGGAACGGCCATGTCTGGCTGCGCCGCCGGCCCGAAAAGGGTCTGCTCGGCGGCATGCTGGAGGCACCGGGCACAGACTGGGACCCCCCCCTCTGTCACGGAACTGTCAAAAAACTGTCACAAAAGGATCTGGACGAACTTTATCCCCACGCGCCGGTCGCGGCGGACTGGCGACTTATCCCCGGTCTGGTGACCCACAGCTTCACCCATTTCGATCTCGAACTGGTCGTGCTGGCCGCCGCGACGCGAAAAAAACTTGTCCCCGGGGGCGACGGACGCTGGGTGCCGCTCGACGAGCTGCATGGCGAGGCGCTGCCGACCGTGATGCGGAAAGTGGCGATGCACGCGATGCCGGAAGCGGGGGCGTTGTTCGCGAAGAGGTGAAGTTTGGTTCGAGGGCGGATTAAAAATCCGTCATTGCGAGCGCACCCAAGCCACCCCGGAAGCCGCAAGGCATTGAGCCTGCCGCCTCTGGGTTGCTTCGCTTCGCTCGCAATGACGATTGATAGCCCGGCCCTTCGCTCGCGTTCCGCGAACCGCTCCTCACGCCTCGCTCATCTCGGCGCGGACCTTCTGCCGCAATATGTCGATGGGCTTGAGTTTGCCGTCGGTCTTGAAATGCCAGAAGGTCCAGCCGTTGCACGCGTCGAGCCCCTGTACATGGGCGCCGATCTTGTGGATTGAGCCCGACGCATCGCGGCAGACGATCGAGCCGTCGGCGCGGACGCGGGCGGCGTGGCGGCGGCCGGGATCGGTGAGCACGGCGCCGGGCTCGAGCAGACCGCGCTCGACCAGCGTGCCGAAGGGAATGCGCACTTCGGCTTTCTTCGACGTCGTGACCTTGAGGTCGTCGGGCGCGCCGGTCTTGATGAGGCGCAGGCGCTCGCGCGCGACCTTGATGTAGCGTGCCTCGCGCTCGATGCCGATGAACTTGCGGCCGAGCTTCTTGGCGACGGCGCCGGTGGTACCGGTGCCGAAGAAGGGATCGAGCACCGTGTCGCCGGCATTGGTGGTCGCGAGCAGCACCCGGTGCAGCAGCGATTCCGGCTTCTGCGTCGGATGCGCCTTGTCGCCGTCGCCGTCCTTCAGGCGTTCGCCGCCGGTGCAGATCGGCAGGAGCCAGTCGGAGCGCATCTGCAGATCGTCGTTGAGCGCCTTCATTGCGTCGTAGTTGAAGGTGTATTTCTTCTGCTCGGCATCGCGCGTCGCCCAGATCAGCGTTTCATGCGCATTGGTGAAGCGCGTGCCGCGGAAATTCGGCATCGGGTTCGATTTGCGCCAGACGACATCGTTCATGATCCAGAAGCCGAGATCCTGCATCGTCGCGCCGACGCGGAAGATGTTGTGATAGGAGCCGATGACCCAGATCGCGCCCGTGTCCTTCAACACGCGCCGCGCCGCCTTCATCCAGTTGCGCGTGAATTCGTCATAGACCTGAAAGCTCGCGAACTTGTCCCAATCGTCGTCGACCGCATCGACCTTGGACTGGTCGGGCCGCGTCAACTCGCCGCCGAGCTGCAGATTGTAGGGCGGGTCGGCAAAAACGAGATCGACCGACTTTTCCGGAAGCGCATTCATCGCCTCGATGCAGTCGCCCTGAATAATGGTCTCGGCCGGATTGGCCTTGGCTGTGACGCGCCCCACTGAAAACCCCTGTTACTGACGTCGCTTCCGGTCCAGCGCCGGATTGGGGGGCATGATGAGTCCGCGCGGAATCGCGGTCAATAATCTTTTTGAATCAAGAGGTTAACGGATTCGAGGACACAAGATCGAGTCCCCCTCAGGCGGCCGGACTCAACATCTTGCGTATGGGCGCAAAGCTCGACCGGTGCGCCGCGCAGGGTCCGAGGCGCAAAAGCGCCGCCTGGTGCGCGGCCGTGCCGTAACCCTTGTGGCGTTCGAAGCCGTAACCGGGATGGGCGCGGGCAAGTTCGCACATCGTCCGGTCACGGACGGTCTTGGCCGCTATCGAGGCGGCGGCGACCGAAAGCGACAGCGCGTCGCCCTTGACGATCGCGCGCGCCGGGCAGGAAAGCGCGGGTAGGCGGTTGCCGTCGATAAGGGCGAAGTGGGGCACGAGGCCGAGCGCGGCGACGGCGCGCGTCATGGCGAGCATGGTGGCCTTGAGGATGTTGAGGCGGTCGATCTCCTCGACGCTCGCTTCGCCGATTCCGATCCGCGCCGATGCCTGAAGCGCGGCGTAAAGCGCTTCGCGGCGCGCGGCGTCGAGCTTTTTGGAGTCGTTGAGGCCGGGCGGCGTGTCGGCCGGGTCGAGAATGACGGCCGCCGCGCCGCCCCGCCCCCCCCCGGGCCCCCGCCCCGCCTCGTCGACACCGCAGACAAACCGCGCCGGCGCGCCGGCCTCAAGCTCGAAGCGGAAATCGGGAAGCGGGTTCTTCAAGGCGCGCGGCATGCGCCGGAGTGTGCCGCGAAAAGAAAGGGGAGGCTAGGGCGATGTATCCCGATTGATGCGGAGCGGCGACCGCGCCGGCCGAAAACCGTTCACGATCCGGTGCACTCCTTCTTTCAGCGTCGGCGCCCCGAAATTGATCAGCAGGCCGACCGGGAGATTCAAAACGCGCAGATAAGTCAGAACCTGTTTGGTGTGCACAGGCGACAGTCTCTCAACCGACTTGATTTCGACCACGATACGGGTGTCCACCAGCAGGTCGACCCGAAGACCGTCGTCAAAATGCATGCCGTCATATTCGAACGATATGGATTTTTGCCGTTCGACCTTCAGTCCACGCCGCCGCAGATCGCTTTCGAGCACGACCTCATAGACAGACTCCAGCAGGCCCGGCCCGAGACCGGTATGCAGCTTGTAGGCTGCATCGACAATCTCGCCTGTTACTTCATCGAGTCCTCTGGGAGTGGTTGTCATGCGTCTTGTGACTGTGGGTGTCGCAGGCTTCGTTTTTTGGCACGCGGAGGCGCGGAGCCGCGGAGAAGAGAAAACAACCGATGTTCTGCACGGGATTGCGTCGGAAATTTTTCTTTTTGCCGGGCAGAGCCCGGCAAGAAAATTAGAGCAACACCTCATGCACTGCATTTGATGCGCAACCGCTGGACTCGAAACATCGCTCTTCTCCGCGGCTCCGCGCCTCCGCGTGAAAAACCTTTTCTTCCCTAAAGCAGCGCCAGTTGTTTGCCGCGACCGGGGACCATGAATTGGGTGGTGTCTAGGGTGCCGGTTTTTTTGGCGAGGCCGAGTTTTTTGGTGGCGAGTTCGAAGCGCCGCGCGATCTGCCAGGCGTAGGGGCCGTCGCCGCGCATGCGCTTGCCCCATTCCGCGTCGTAATCCTTGCCGCCGCGCATCTGGCGGATCAGCGACATTACATGGGCGGCGGCGTCGGGCCTGTTTTCCTCCAGCCATTCGCGGAAGAGGTCTTTTATCTCGAGCGGCAGGCGCAGCAGGATGTAGCCCGCTTCCTTCGCACCGGCATAGGCCGCGCCCGTCAGGATTTTTTCCATCTCGCTGTCGGTGAGGACGGGGATGACCGGCGCGACCATGACGCCGGTGGGCACGCCCGCCTGGGTGAGCATCGAAATCGTCTCCATGCGGCGCGCGGGCGTCGAGGCGCGGGGCTCGAGCCGGCGGGCGAGCTTCGCATCGAGCGTCGTTACCGAGAGATAGACCTTGGCGAGGTTGCGTTCGGCCATTGAGGAGAGAATGTCGAGGTCGCGCGTGACGCGGGCCGACTTGGTGACGATGGTGACGGGGTGATTATAGGCCGACATCACTTCGAGAAGGCTGCGCGTGATGCGGTAGCGCTGCTCGATCGGCTGATAGGGATCGGTGTTGGTGCCGAGCGCGATCGGCGCCGGCTCATAATTGGGCCGCGCCAGTTCCTTTTCGAGCAGCGCCGCCGCATTGGGCTTGGCAAACAGCCGGCTCTCGAAATCGAGGCCGGGCGAGAGGCCCATATAGGCGTGCGTCGGCCGCGCGAAACAGTAGATGCAGCCATGCTCGCAGCCGCGATAGGGATTGATCGAGCGGTCGAAGGGAAGATCGGGCGATGAATTGCGCGTCAGAACGGCGCGCGCCGTTTCGGCGGTGACCTGGGTTTTCAGGGGCGCGGGCGCGTCGAGCACGCCCCAGCCGTCATCCAGCGCCTCGCGGGCCTGCGGCTCGAAGCGGCCGGTCGCATTCGTAAGCGCGCCCCGGCCGCGGCGGCCGTTCTCGGGCAGAGGGGTTGCACGGACCCTCGGGGGGACGAGGGGGGCGCCGCGGGGAACGGGGCCTTGGTCCGTGCGTCCGGGCCGCTTGGCCGCTCGGGAACCAATCGGGGAATTGGCGGGGTGAGCGGGGCGGCCGGGGGGCGCTATGTCGCGACTCGACGTCATGGAGCGAAGATAGCAGGTTTGGAGAACATAACAAGAACATTGTCGACTGACGGCATGCCCGCTAGGCTGGCGCGGCGGAACCGGCACAAACGCGAGGGAGGATGCGATGAGTGTCAGTGAGATGTCGAAAAATCCGGTCCATCTCGGGCGCGGCGCGACCGCCGTGGTCGAGCCGGACTTCACCGGCGATATGGGCTGGTATGAGGCTTACGGCGCGCGTCACGCAGCCGACGGCTTCGAGGGCCGCCTCGTTTCGATGCATACATTCACCAAACCCTGGGACAGTTGGGAGATGCACCCGAAAGGCGCCGAGGTGGTGCTCTGCGTCGCGGGGCGGATGATGCTGCATCAGGAAACACCGAAGGGCGTGACAAAGGTGACGCTCGAAGCCGGCGAATACGCGATCAATCCGCCGGGCGTCTGGCACACAGCCGATATTGACGGCACGGCAAGCGCCGTCTTCATCACCGCCGGGCTCGGGACGGAGATCAGGCCGCGGTGACGGCATTCGATCCATCGATGTAAAACGCAGCCAATTTTGAAAAACCCCGCCCGGCCGCTATGTTGCCGGCCATGCTGAGCGTGGTGATCCCGACCCTCAATGCCGAGCAGACCCTGACCCGGACACTGGCGCCGCTGGTGACAGCGGCCGTGCGCGGGCTGGTGCAGGAAGTGATCGTGGTCGATGGCGGCTCGTCGGACGAGACGCTGGAGATCGTGGAGGCGGCCGGCGCCAAGCTGGTCGAGGCGCCCCGGGGCCGCGGTACGCAGCTTGCGGCCGGCGCGGCGGCGGCGCGCGGCAACTGGCTCCTCTTTCTTCATGCCGACACGGTGCTTGAAGCCTCATGGATCGGCGAGGTCGAGAAGCTGTTCGAGCAGATCGAGAGCGGCCGCTTCCGCGACCATGAAATGGCGGCGGCCTTCAAATTCGCGCTCGATGATTTTTCGGGCTGGGCCCGCTTCCTCGAATTCATGGTCGCGTTGCGCTGCGCGCTGCTGCGCCTGCCCTATGGCGACCAGGGGCTGCTGGTCAATCGCCGTCTCTACGACCGCGTCGGCGGCTATCGCGACCTGCCGCTGATGGAGGATGTCGATCTCGTGCGGCGCATCGGCCGGCGCCGTCTCGTGATGCTGCGTTCGCGCGCGGTGACCAGCCCCGTGCGCTATCTCAAGGAAGGCTTCATCGCCCGCTCGATGCGCAACCTCGCCTGCCTCGCGCTTTATTATCTGCGTGTGCCGCCTCGGGTGATTGCGAGGATTTACGGGTGAGGTGTGTGCCGGTGTTCCGTTTATCGCCACCCTCCCCTGGGGGGAGGGTCGAACGACCGCAGGTCGTTCGGGGCGGGGGCTCTGACTCTCCCGAACGAAGCCGCTCTCGATTGTATTCCGGATTTCCGCCGCGCCCCCGCCCCAAACGTCACGCCTTTGGCAAGGCCAAAGCCGCGCCGTTTGACCCGCCCCCCAGGGGCGGGTGGGAAGAAACACATTCATCGAAAAAATCTGCACACAGATGTCCCTCGACCCGCAACTTGTGATCATGGCGAAGGCGCCGCTGATCGGCCGCGTCAAGACGCGGCTGGCGCGCGATATTGGCGGCGTGGAAGCGGTGCGGTTCTTCCGGACGGCGTCGGCGGGGCTGATCCGGCGTGTCGGGAACGATCCCCGCTGGCAGACGGTGCTGGCGCTGGCGCCGGACGGGGCTGTGCATGAGCCGGGACCCTGGCCGGCCGGCATGGTGCGGATCGGACAGGGAACGGGCGATCTTGGGCACCGCATGGGCCGCCTCTTTCGCGACCTGCCGCCGGGGCCGGTCGTCATTGTCGGCGCCGACATTCCGGGCATCACGCGCGCCCATGTTGCAGCGGCCTTCGCGGCGCTCGGCAACCACGACGCGGTGATCGGCCCGGCCGAGGATGGCGGTTACTGGCTGATCGGCCTGAAGCGGCGGCCGCGCGTCGCCGATATTTTTGCCGGCGTGCGCTGGTCGAGCGATCACACGCGCGCCGACACGGAAGCGAATATCCGGCGGGCGGGGTTGAGCCTGGCGCGGCTCGAAAGCCTCGCCGATGTGGATACCGGCGCCGATCATGCACGCTGGCGGGAGAGCATGTGACGGGCGACCTCGACCCTTTCAAGATTTTCCTCGAGCTGCAGCTCGGCCTGCCGCGCAACGGGCCGGGAAGCGCCGCCTCGACCGCGCGCGCCTTCGCGATGCTGCCGGGCCTGCGTGAGGATGCGCGCATTCTCGATATCGGCTGCGGCCAAGGCGCCTCGACGTTCGAACTGCTGCGTCTGACCAGGGGCCATGTGACGGCGGTCGATCTCTTCGAACCCTTTCTCGACAAGCTGGCGGCGCGCGCCGAGCGCGCGCGCATCGGCGAGGACCGGCTGACGATCAAGCGCGGCGACATGGCGGCGCTGCCCTTCCATGACGGGGAATTCGATCTCGTCTGGTCGGAAGGTGCGATCTATCTGGTCGGCTTCGAGACGGGGCTCCGGCTCTGGCGGCGTCTCGTGAAGCCGGGCGGCTTCGTCGCGGTCACCGAATGCACATGGCTGACCGATGCGCCGGCGGCGGAAGCCATGGCCTTCTGGAACGACGCCTATCCGGGAATGGGAACGGTGGCCGAAAACGGCGCCGCGGCGGAACGCGCCGGCTACGAGATCATCGGCACCTTCACGTTGCCGCAAGAAGACTGGTGGGCGGAATACTACACGTCGATGCGCGTCCGGATCGCCGAAATGCGCGCGACCTATGGCGCGGCGGCGGAAAGCGTTCTCGCTGCGGAGGAGGCCGAGATTGCCCTCATCGAGAACAATCCCGGCCAGTATTCCTACGTCTTCTATGTGATGCGGCGGGGGGACTGAGTACTCTCGTTTCCCTGGCCCATCGGGGGCGTCATTGCGAGCGAAGCGAAGCAATCCAGAAAGCGTCGAACTCTGTACTCGCGGCTTCTGGATTGCTTCGTCGCTGCGCTCCTCGCAATGACGAAGACAAAAAAGAACAAGGCCGCCTCTAATTCTTCCCTCTCAGCGCATCGCGGATTTCCTCCAGCAGCACTTCCTGGCGCGGCGGGGCGGCGGGGGCGGGGGATTCGCCGCGCGCGATGCGTCGCCGCAAGGCGTTCATCTGCTTGATGACGAGGAAGAGCGCAAAGGCGACGATGGCGAATTGCAGCAGCGCATTGATGAAGCGGCCATAGGCGAGGGCGGGAATGCCCGCCGCGCTTGCCTCGGTGAGTGTTGCCGGTGCATCGCCCGAGGTGAGCGCGATAAAGTAATTCGAGAAGTCGACGCCGCCCATCAGGACGCCGATGGGCGGCATCATGATGTCGTCGACCAGTGACTTGACGATGGTGGTGAAGGCCGCGCCGATGATGATGCCGACGGCCATGTCGAGCACATTGCCCTTGAGGGCGAAGTCGCGAAATTCCTTGAGCATGGGGCTTCCCTCGCTGATGGCGCGGGCGATTCGCACCGCCAGGGAATCGTGGCGCGGCAGGCGCCCGCGCACAATCGCGAAAAACGCCGTCAGGGGCTTCGATAGGCGCGGTCGAGCGCGGGGAGGCCGAGATCGGCGGCAACGGCGCGCAGCGTGTCGGGCGCAAAGCAATAGCAGCGGATGCGGGCGATGCGGCCGTCTTCCTCCTCGATACGATGGATTTCGTTGAGCCCCTCCTTGCCGTCGAGCGTACGGAAGCCGAGCACGACCGGCTCGCCAAGATAGTCGGCGAGGCGCCAGTTCGGATTCTCACCGAAGCCGAGCGCAGGCAAGACCATATGGGCATGCTCGAAAAAGCTTCGGGATTTCTCGAAGCCTTCCATCTCGGCGCCGCCGACGAGTTCGACCTTGAGATTTTCGAGACAGAGTTCCTTCATCGCCGCGACGTCGCGGCCGCCAAGCGCTGCCATGAAACGCTCGACGGTTTCGCGGGACGGCATACGCGCCGGCTGTTCCATGATGGCGGCCTCCTCCAGCCTTCCGCGTCCCCGATGCAGGGCCGACTTGACCGCCCCCACCGATGTGTTGAG
>NZ_JBBECC010000009.1:0-8601 GCF_040882025.1 Parvibaculum sp.
TTGCTGACCTATGCGGAGGCCGACAGGAAAGTCAGCGCCATCGCGCAGGCGCTGCTCGATCGTGGCTTTAACCAGCAGACGCCGGTGATGATCCTCTCCGGAAATTCGATCGAACATGCGCTGATGACCTATGGCGCGATTCTCGCGGGCGTTCCCGTCGCGCCGGTCTCGCCCTCCTACAGCACCATGAGTTCCGATTTCGAGAAGCTGCGCTACGTCGTCGATCTTGTCGAACCGAAGCTGATCTTCATGCAGGAAAGCGCCCCCTTCGCGCGCGGCCTCGCGGCGCTCGATCTCGACGGCGTGGAACTCGTCACGGTCGATGCCTCGCGCGGCACTTCTTTCTCCGATCTGCTCGACACCGCCCCCGGCGCCGCGGTCGAGGAAAGCTATGCGCGGCTCCACTACGACATGGTTGCGAAATATCTTTTTACTTCGGGCTCCACCGGCATGCCCAAGGCCGTCATCACGACGCAACGCATGATGTGCGTCAATTCGGTGATGCCCAAAAGCGTCACCGTTGAGCAGGAAGGCGAAGAACCGCCCGTTCTCCTGAACTGGCTGCCCTGGAACCATTGTTTCGGCGGCAACGCGATCCTCAACAACCTGCTGGTATCGGGCGGCACGCTCTATATCGACGGCGGCCGTCCCGTTCCCGGCGGCTTCGCCGAAACGGTGGCGAACCTGTATGAGATTGCGCCCACCGCCTATTCCAACGTGCCGGCCGCCTACACGATGCTGGCCGACGAGCTCGAACGCGACGAAGTGCTGGCAAGGAATTTCTTCTCGCGCCTGCGTTCGCTGGCCTATGGCGGCGCGGCGCTGAGCCAGGATCTCTATGAGCGGGTCCAGCGCGTGGCGGTAAGGACCGTCGGCGAGCGCATTGTTTTTTCGTCGGGCTACGGTGCCACCGAAACCGCGCCCACCATCACCAATGTCCATTGGCCGACCGAACGCATGGGCCTGCTCGGCCTGCCGTTGCCGGGCATCGAATTGAAGCTGGCGCCCGTCGGCCGGAAGATGGAAGTGCGTGTGCGGGGCGACTGCATCACGCCGGGTTACTACAAGAATCCGGAAAAGACCGGCGAAGCCTATGATGACGAAGGCTTCTATCGCCTTGGCGATGGTGCGCGTTTCGTCAATCCCGACAATCCGCTCGAAGGTCTCGTCTTCGACGGCCGCGTGGCCGAAGACTTCAAGCTCTCGACCGGCACTTGGGTCAGCGCCGGCAAGCTGCGTGTTGATGCGGTGGCCGCATCGAATGGCGTGCTCGCCGATGCGCTGGTGGCAGGACTCGACCGCGCATTCATCGGTCTGCTCGGTTTCCCCAATCTTCCCGCCTGCCGCAACATCGCCGGCGATCAATCGCTGGCGGCCGAGGACATCGTGCATCATCCGGCAGTGCTTGAACGACTGGCCGAGGGCTTGCGGGCCTACAACACGGGCAATCCGGGCTCGAGCACACGAGTCCTTCGCGCGCTGTTGATGGTCGAGCCCGCAAGCGTCGATGCCGGCGAGTTGACCGACAAGGGTTACATCAACCAGGCAGTCGCGCTCGGTCGCCGTGCGGTGCTTGTCGAAAAACTTTACGCCGATCCACCGGGCAACGATGTTGTCATCGTATGACCGGTTTCGCGAACGATCTCCGGAACGAAGAGAGCGGGCGGCGGCATGATTGATCTCGGTCTGGTGGCAAACGGCGTTGCGATCGGCTTGGCCGTTGCCGCCCCCATCGGCCCGGTCAATCTCATCGTTATCCGCCGCACCCTGCGCTACGGCTGGCTGAACGGATTTCTCTCCGGCGGCGGCGCAGCGGCGGGCGATGCGATCTTCGCGGCGATCGCCGCCTTCGGGCTGACCGCTGCGGTCGATTTCGTCTTCCGCTTCGAAACCGTACTGCAATTCGTCGGGGGCTTCTTTCTCATCGGCCTTGGCCTGCGCACCTGGTTTGCCCATCCGCATTTCGGCGATGAGGAGCCCATCAATGTTTCCGGCGCCATGGCCGGTGTCTTCGCCGCCACTTTCGTGCTCACGATCACGAACCCGGCGACCATGCTCGGCTTCATCGCGATCTTCGGTGGCATCGCGGGGCTGGCCTCGGCAGGCGAGGATTACGGCCATGCGGCAACTGTCGTCCTTGCCGTGATGGCGGGCTCGATCCTCTGGTGGGCCAGCGTCTCCGGCTTCGTCAGCCTGTTTCGTCAGCGCATGAACGACCGCATGCTGGTCATCGTGAACCGGGTATCGGGTGCGCTGATCTTCGGTTTCGGTATCCTTATTCTCACGCGTGTCGCGGCGAGGTTTTTGTTCTAGTCTCGAATTCAAATTCAGGTTCGCAATAAGAAATCGTGTGGGAGGCGGCAAATGAACGGCGCGGAAAGCCTGGTACGGACGCTGGTGGGCTCGGGCGTGGAGGTCTGTTTCTCGAATCCCGGCACCTCGGAAATGCATTTCGTGGCGGCCCTCGACAAGGTCGAGGGCATGCGCGCGATCCTCGGCCTCTTCGAAGGCGCCGTCACCGGTATGGCCGATGGCTATGGCCGCATGGCCGAGAAGCCGGCGGCGACGCTCCTGCATCTGGGGCCGGGCCTCGCCAACGGCCTCGCCAACCTCCACAATGCGCGTCGCGCGCAAACGCCCATCGTCAACATCGTTGGCGATCATGCGACCTATCATGCGCAATATGACGCGCCGCTCGCATCCGACATCATAGGCTTCGCGCGTCCGGTTTCCGGTTGGGTTCACTCATCGACAAGCCCCAGAACCGTTGCCGCTGATGGCGCCCGTGCCGTTCACGCCGCCATGCAGCCGCCCGGCCAGATCGCGACGCTGATCCTGCCGGCCGACACGGCATGGCTCGAAGCAGAGCATCCCGCGCCGAAGCTTTCTTTGACAGCGCCCGCCACCGTGTCGTCCGCGTCCGTCGATGCCGCTGCGAAGGCGCTGAAGAACGGCAAGAAGACCGCGATCCTCGTGCGCGGTGCCGCGCTGAAGGAGCAGGGCCTCGTGGCCGCCGGCCGCATTGCCGCCGCCTCCGGCGCGCGCATCATGTGCGACACCTTCACGCCCCGCCTCCAGCGCGGTGCGGGCCGCGTCGTGATCGAGCGCATTCCTTATTTCGCCGAGCAGATGGTCGAGACGCTCGCCAATGTCGAGCAACTCATCCTTGTCGGCTCGAAGCCGCCCGTCTCCTTCTTCGCCTATCCCGGCAAGCCGAGCTGGTGCACGCCGGAAGGCGCCGAAATCATCTATCTCGCCCATCCGCATGAAGACGGCGTCGCCGCGCTCGAAGCCGTGGCCTCTGCCATCGGTGCACCGAAGGACCCGGCCGGCGTCGCGCCGCTACAGAAGCCGGATCTGCCGAAAGGCGCGCTCGATCAGTTCACGGCCGGCCAGATCGTTGCGCATTACCTGCCCGACAACGCGATCATCTCCGACGAGGCGGCGACATCGGGTATCGGCTCCGCCATAGCGACGACGAACGCCGCGCCGCATGACCATCTCTCGCTGACCGGCGGCGCCATCGGCCAGGGCCTCCCACTCGCCACAGGCGCGGCCGTTGCCTGCCCGGACCGGAAAGTTGTCTGCCTTCATGGTGACGGCGGCGCGATGTACACGCTGCAGGCGCTCTGGACGCAAGCGCGCGAGAAGCTCGACGTGACCAACGTGATCTTCGCCAACCGCTCCTATGCCATCCTCAATATCGAGTTGATGCGCGTCGGCGCCGAGAATCCCGGCCCCAAGGCGCTCTCGATGCTCGACCTGCACAATCCGGAGTTGAACTGGGTGCAACTGGGGCAGGGCATGGGCGTCGAGTCGGTTCGGGTGGAAACGGCGGAGGAATTCGCCGAGGCTTTCGCATCGGCGATGAAACAAAAAGGCCCGCGTCTGATCGAGGTGATGCTCTGACGAACTCCGTCGCTGCGGACGATAAAAAAGGCGGGCCCTCGGGCCCGCCTTTTCGTATCGCCATCGCGAAAATTCAGTTCATTGTCCGGTTGAGCGTGAATTCGCCCTGCCGCACACGATCGGCAAGGCCGGCCGCCATATCGGCCACGGCTTCCTCGCCATAAGCTTCCACCATGTCGGACAGCGCAGCAAAAATCGCGGTCGTCGCCAGAATATCGGCATCGACGCCTTCGCCCAGCGCCTCGTCCCACGCGTCCAGAATATTCTGGAGCGCAACACGGCGCTGCTCGGTTTCGGAAAGCGGCGATACATCGTGTCCGTCCTCGTCGAGGGAGCGGAGCGTTGCGTCACCTGGAAAATCTTCGGCCATTGGTTCCTCGATCCGGCGGTTTGCCCGGTATTTTTACCGCTGACAACCGGCCTCTCGTGGTTGGACTAACCGCACCTTTGTAACACACCCGGACTGAATGTCTCCCCATTCGTGAAAGAGAGGTTAACAGACACAGGCCCGCCGGCACGCTGTCCCATCGCGGGGCGTTTCATACATGACGAGGTGTATCGTCTTGTGAACAGGACCGCGCTAGCGGCCATAGCCCTTGGCCGCAAGATCCCGCGCGATGCGCTGTCCTTCCTCGAACAGCTTGTCGGACTGCCCGGCCGCGCTGCGCGAGCAGGTTGAATAGCGGTTGCGCGTGTTGTGAAAGGCGTCGTTGAACCGCGCGATCAGTTCCTGCCGGTCCTTTTCCTCGGGGCCGACGGCGCCCATCATTTCGATCATCTTGTTGCGCCAGAGCTGCCCCTCGCGCGTGCCGCAGACGGTCCGAAGATGGTGAACGGCGCCCAGCACTTCGGCCAGCCGGAACATTTCGACAGGCAGGGTCTGCGCGGCGGCGGGGGCGGGCGGCATCGCCAACAGCGCGGCCGTCTGGGCCGCGCCGGCGCGGCGCCTCCATTTACCTTGGTCCTGCGTCCCGAATCTGGACATGCAACGTCCCGTTCCGCGCCGGAATTGGCGCCTTGCCCCGCTTTTCGGGCGGGTTGCCGGGATCGCTGCAGGAAGCGGGCCCGAAAACGGGTTAATTGCCTAAGCGTATTTCTTGAGGCGCGCCAGCACCGCTTCGGCTTCCGCCATCGTTTTCTCGACGATCTCGGCGGCGCTGAGAATATCGTGAATGCCGCCCGCGCCCTGGCCCATCGCAAAGCACGAACGCTCCCGGTCGAGCCCTTCGATCTGCCCGCCGATACCGCCCATCACATTGTTCTGATGCGACAGGATCGCCTGTTGCGGGAAGGGCTGAATGTCGGCCGGACGGCTCTCCCAGTCCTGCACATAAGGGTTGTTGAACACGCGCATCGTCTTGCCCGAATAGCAGCGCGTGACGATCGTGTCGGTGTCTTTCGCCTCGACGATTACCTGCCGGTACATGTCGCCGGCGTGGCTTTCCTTCGCTGCGATGAAGCGCGTGCCCATCCACACGCCCTGCGCGCCGAAGGCGAGCGCGGCGGCAAGCCCGCGCCCATCGACGATCGATCCCGCCGCGATCACCGGAATGCTCTTCACCGCATCGACGATCTGCGGGATCAGTGCCATGCCGGCCACCTTGCCCGTGTGGCCGCCCCCTTCGGTGCCCTGCGCGATCACGCCGTCGAGCCCGGCCTTCTCGCCCGCTACCGCATGTTTCACGGTGCCGCAGACATTCATCACCTTCATGCCCGAGCCGTGCAGCTTCTCGAGAATGTTCGTCGGCACGCCAAGCCCGGAGATGAACGCCGTCGCGCCTTCCTCGATCATGATGTCCGCCGTCCGCTCCAGCGATTCCGGCACCGCCGCGAGCAGGTCGACGCCAAACGGCTTGTCCGTCAGGTCCTTCACCTTCTTCATCTCGGCGCGGATTTCCTCCGGCTGCCGCCCCGCCATGCCGAGCGTGCCGAAGCCGCCGGCATTGGAAACGGCGGCCGCAAGTTCGGCATAGGAGACGCCGCCCATACCGGCCAGCATGATCGGATATTTGATGCCGAGAAGGTCGCAAAGCGGCGTGCGGATGGTCATTGGGGGTCGTCTCCCTGAAATGCGGGGCTGTGCGTCCCGGCTATTTAGTTCGGATACCTAACTAAAACCCGCGCCCTCGCATCTGTCAATCCCGCCCGTCGGCGCACCCCGCCATATTTTCGTCCCCTCCGGCGGCGAGGCTGGCGGCTGACCTTTCCATATCCCGGGTGCTCCATGATCGACCGCCGTGCCGCCGTCATTTTTCTTGCCGCAAGCCTTTCTGCCGCCGCACCGGCCCTCGCGCTGGATCGAACCTTCGACACGGAGGAAATGAAAATCCGCGTCGAGACGGTGGCGCAAGGCCTCGAGCATCCCTGGGCTCTCGCTTTCCTGCCCGACGGCAACATGCTGGTCACCGAGCGGCCGGGCTTCCTGCGCATCGTGACGCCCGACGGCAAGGTCGGCGATGCGATCTACGGCGTGCCGGAAGTCGATGCGCGCGGGCAGGGCGGCCTGCTCGACGTCGCCCTCGATCCGGACTTCGCGGAAAACCGTTTGATCTATCTGAGCTACGCCGAAAAAGGCGAAGGGGACAGGAACGGCACCGCCGTCGTGCGCGGCCATCTCACCGAAAGCATGTCGCCGCAACTGCGGGACGTCGAGGTGATCTTCCGCCAGCAGCCGAAGGAAGCGAGCACGCTGCATTTCGGCTCGCGCCTCGTCTTCGACCGCGACGGCCATCTTTTCATTGCCCTGGGCGAACGCTCGAAGGCGAACCTGCGCACCCAGGCACAGGACCTCAATTCGCATCTCGGCAAGGTCGTGCGGATATTCCCCGACGGTTCGGTGCCGGAAGACAATCCCTTCGTCAACGAAGACGGCGCGCTGCCGGAAATCTGGTCTTACGGACACCGCAACCAGCAGGGCGCGGCGCTTCATCCTGAAACCGGCATCCTCTGGACCCATGAACACGGGCCGCGCGGCGGCGACGAGGTCAACATCCCCGAAGCCGGAAAGAATTACGGCTGGCCGGTCGTTTCCTACGGCGTCAATTACGATTTGACGCCGGTCGGCAGCGGCAAGAGCGCGGCCCCCGGCATGGTCGGGCCCATCCACTACTGGAAGCCCTCCATCGGCCCCTCCGGCATGGCCTTCTACACCGGCGACGCCATCCCTGAATGGAAAGGCAATCTCTTCGTTGGCGGCCTCGCGCGACCCGGCCTCTATCGCCTGACCCTCGACGGCGACAAGGTGACGGGCGAGGAATCGCTCCTTGAAGATCTGGGCCTGCGCATCCGCGACGTCCGCCAGGGCCCCGGCGGCGCCCTTTACCTGCTGGCGGATTCGCCCGATGGCGAAATCCTCCGCGTCGTGAAAGCGGAGTAGGGGGACTCACGCAATCGTATCGCGACCGATTTCGGCAACCTTCGTGTGCCCCGTCAGCGCCATCGCGACATGCATCTCCTGCCGCATCGTGCCGAGCATCGCCTTGACGCCGGCCTCGCCGCGCGCCGCCAGCGCAAAGGCCCAGGCGCGCCCCAGCAGGCAGGCATCCGCGCCCTGCGCCAGCGCCTTGACGATGTCGAGCCCGCTGCGGATGCCGCCATCGAGAAACAATGTCGTCCGCTCGCCCACTTCCGCGCGGATCGCCGGCAAGGCGTCGAGCGTCGCCGGCGTGCCGTCGAGCTGCCGCCCGCCATGGTTCGAAACGACGATCCCGTCCGGCGCCACTTCCGCCATCGCAAGTCGCGCATCCTCCGGGTCCATCACCCCCTTGATGACGATCTTGCCCGGCCAGTTGGCGCGCACCCATTCGAGGTCTTTCCACGTCATCGCCGGGTCGAGATTCTGTGCGACCCAGGCGCCGAATGCGCCGAAGCCGCGCGCATCGGGCACGGCCTCGCGCAGGTTGCCGAAATCGAGCGGCTTGCCGCCCAGCGCCACGTCGCGGAGCCAGCCCGGCCGCCGCGCGAAATCCATCGCGACCTTGAGCCGTTTGCCGAGCGACATCGCGGTGTTCATGCCGTTGCGCGTGTCGCGGTAGCGCGCGCCGAGCACCGCGAGATCGACGGTGAAAACCAGCACCGGACAGCCCGCTTCATGCGCGCGTTGCATCAGCGCGCGCGCATAGCCGCGATCCTTGATGACATAGAGTTGAAACCAGAAGGGCTGCGTCGTCGCCTTGGCCACTTCCTCGATCGAGCAGATGCCGACGGTGGACAGCGTGAAGGGCACGCCGAACCCCTCCGCCGCCTTCGCCGCCTGCACCTCGCCGCGCCGCGCATACATGCCGGCGAAACCGACCGGCGCCAGCGCCGCCGGAATTTTCCAGCGCCTGCCGAATATCTCGGTGCCCGTGTCGATCGTCGACACGTCGCGCAGCACCCGCTGGCGCAGCTTCAGCCGGTCGAACGCCGCCACATTGTCGCCCAGCGTCGCCTCCGCATAGGAGCCGCCATCGATATAGTCGAAAAGCTGCGTCGGCAGCCGCCGCCTTGCCATTTCGCGGTAGTCCGACACCGAAACCGGATTGAGATCGAGACTCATGGTTCTCCCCTCTGCATTCTTGTCGCCCCTTCACCTTTCCGCGGGCGCAAGACGGCGGAAGGGTGAGGGGGAGCCACAGGCACAACGCCCTAATCCTCCACCTCCAGCGCCGCGCCGTCGCGTTTGCTGTCGATGATATAGGCAAGTTCGCTGAA
>NZ_JBBECC010000010.1:0-47271 GCF_040882025.1 Parvibaculum sp.
GCCGGGCACCAGGCGGAAGGGGATGCCCGCATCGACCAGCGCCAGCGCTTCCTCGCCGCCACGGCCGAAAACAAAGGGGTCGCCACCCTTGAGGCGCAGCACGCGCCTGCCCTGTCGCGCCAGCTCGATCAGACGGGCCGAGATGTCGCGCTGTTTCGGGCTCGGCTTGCCGCCGCGCTTTCCGGAATATTCGAGTTTTGCGCGCGGGCTTGCGAATTGGAGCACGGTCTCGTCGACCAGCGCGTCATAGACGACGACATCGGCCTGCTTCAGCGCGTTGAGCGCATGGAGCGTCAGCAGGCCCGGATCGCCCGGCCCCGCGCCGACCAGCCACACCCAGCCCGGTTCGAATTCAGGCAGACCGAGGCGCGTGGCCGCGTCGTCCGCGATATGCGGCGCCGGCTTCGCTTTCCTGTCCCCGGTCAGGGATATGACTTTTCGTTCGGTCATTTCACTATTTTTATTCGTTATTTATAGGTCAAAGCAATCATATCATGTAAATAAGGGGCTGTCTCACCCGCGCCAAGTCCGGACTTACAGATTTCTCACACAATCCGCCTTACATTCACACCATGAGACAGAACAACTGGACATGGGCGGCGCTGCTGCTTCTGGCTTTGGTGGCGCTGCTGCTCTTCCTCAACAACCGCTTTCCGGGCGCGTTGCAGGGCGAGGACGCGCAGATGCGCCTTGTCCACAGCCTGTTGCTGCTGGCGCTGGTGGGCGGCAGCGTGGTGCTGGGCTGGCGCGAGCGGGCCGGGCTCGCCCTCAAGCAGGCGCTCGCCTGGATCGCCATCGCGCTGGCGCTGGTCGTCGGCTACAGCTACAGCGACGTCTTTTCCGACATGGGCAGCCGCACGCGCACGGCGCTGATTCCCTCGGCACCGATCAGCAGCGAACCGGGCACGGCCTGGCTTTCGCGCAATCTCTCGGGCCATTTTCATGCCGACGGCCTCGTCAACGGCACCCATGTGCAGTTCATGGTCGATACCGGCGCCAGCGATATCGCGCTCAGCGCGTCGGACGCGCGGCGTATCGGCCTCGATCTCGACAGCCTGCGCTACACCACACCCTACCAAACAGCCAACGGCACCATCTATGCCGCTCGCCTCACACTGGATGAAGTCAGCATCGGCGACATCCGGCTTGAGGATGTGACCGCCTCGGTGTCGCGCGAGGGGCTCGGGCAATCGCTTCTCGGCATGAGTTTTCTCGGGCGGCTTTCATCCGTCGAGGTCCGGGGCGAACGGCTGATCCTGCGCGAATAGGGCCGCCCGCGCCATTTTCCGGCCACACTGCTTTGGTCATTACTGCGTAGGCGCCTGCCCCATTTCCGATCCCGAATCCTTGCGCTACAAGCCTTTCAAAAGCCGTTCCCTGGAGAGCCCATGACGCAGAAGCCCCGCGCCGATTTGAAACCCAATACCGCCGATTTCGAAAACCTGGCGCTGATCTCGCCCAACGGGTTCCGCGAATACGATGCGCGCTGGCTGTTCGAGAAGGAAATCAATCTCGTCGGCATTCAGGCGCTGGGGCTCGGGCTCGGGACGCTGATCCACGAAATGGGCGTGGCGCCGAAGATCGCGGTCGGTCACGACTACCGCTCCTATTCGGCATCGATCAAGCAGGCGCTGATCATCGGGCTGATGAATGCCGGCTGCGAGGTGCACGATATCGGCCTGGCCCTCTCGCCCACCGCCTATTTCTCGCAATTCGAACTCGACCTGCCCTGCGTCGCGATGGTGACGGCAAGCCACAACGAAAACGGCTGGACCGGCGTCAAGATGGGCGCGCAGCGGCCGCTGACCTTCGGGCCCGACGAGATGACGCGGCTGAAGGAGATCGTCCTTTCAGGCGGTGGCAAGACGCGCGACGGCGGACGCTATATTCGCGTGCCCGACATGGCGGAGCGCTATATCGCGGACCTCACCAACCGGCCGAAGATCAAACGCAAACTTCGCGTGGTCGCGGCCTGCGGCAACGGCACGGCGGGTGCTTTCGCGCCCAAGGTTCTCGAAGGGATCGGCGTCGAAGTGATCCCGCTCGATTGCGAACTCGACTACACGTTTCCACGCTACAACCCGAACCCTGAAGACATGGAAATGCTCCATGCGCTCAGGGACAAGGTTCTCGAAACGGGCGCCGATGTCGGCCTCGGCTTCGACGGCGACGGTGACCGCTGCGGCGTCGTCGACGATACGGGCGAGGAGATTTTTGCCGACAAGGTCGGCGTGATGCTGGCGCGGGATCTTTCCGCGCAGTATCCGAACGCGCAATTCGTGGTCGACGTCAAATCGACCGGGCTTTTCCTCACCGACCCGGTGCTGATCGCCAATGGCGCCAAGACGGATTACTGGAAAACCGGGCATTCCTATATCAAGCGGCGCGCGCATGAGCTGAACGCGCTGGTCGGCTTCGAGAAGTCGGGCCACTATTTCTTCAATCCGCCGATCGGGCGCGGCTATGATGACGGGCTCGTCTCGGCGATCGCGATCTGCGACATGCTGGACCGCAATCCGGGAAAGAAGATGTCCGACCTGCGCGAGGACCTGCCGAAGACATGGGGTTCGCCCACCATGTCGCCGCATTGCCCGGACGACAAGAAATATGAAGTCGTGGAGCGGATGGTGAAACTCTTTTCCGGCATGGCCGAAAAAGGCGAGAAACTGCTCGGCCAAAAAATCCGCGACGTGGTGACGGTGAACGGCGTTCGCGTGACGGTGGAAGACGGCACCTGGGGCCTTGTGCGCGCCTCGTCGAACAAGCCGGGGCTTGTGGTCGTGGTGGAAAGCCCCGCGTCGGAAGCCAATATGCGCGCCATGTTCGCCGAGATCGACGGGCAGCTTTCGGCACAGCCGGAAGTTGGCGAATACGACCAGAAGATCTAGCGGCGCTCACCGATACCCGGAAGTGCCCGCGGCGCATCTCCAATTGACGTGCAAGGATCATTTCTCTCCAATGGCCGGTGGGGATTGCGCTGGCCTGATGTCAGGGCAACAAGGGGGAACGATCCATGCTGAGAAAATTATTCGCACTCGTCTTCGTGGCGGGTCTGACCGCATGTGCGGCCGGCAACAAGATCGACTATAGCGGCAGATACTCCGCGGCCACGCCCGTCAAACCGGGCACAACGATTGCCCTTGGCGTGCAGGATCTTCGGTCTGCGGTGGTTTCGGGTGAAAAATCTCCGGACTATGTCGGCAAGCAACGCGACGGCTGGGGCATCCCCTTCGACGTAAGGACCGGGTCCGGACGTCCGCTCGCCGATGAGGTGAACGACCTGATACAGAACTCTCTGTCCAGAGGCGGCGGAACCATCACGCCGGTCGGGCTTGCACCGACGATGGGGCGCGAACAGGTGCAGTCGGCGCTGGCCGCGCCGGGCACCGATCGTCAAGTCTACGTGTCCGTCCGGGAATGGCGGAGCGACTCGCTCATGCGCACCTCGATCGTCTATGACATTACAGCCCAAGTGTTCGACAGGGACGGGCAACCGCTTGCCGAGAACCGCGTGCAGGGCGATGAAGCCATCGACACAGCCGCCCTCTACAAAGGCGGACAGGCGATTGCGGATGTCTTTCAACGGGCAGTGGACACCATGCTGCGGGACGAGAAGATTCGAGCCGCCCTGCAATAGCCGTGTGAACAAATTTGGCTGGATGAGTGGAAAATTCGAACAGGCTTCGCGCTTGCCCTCGTGCGCCACGGCGACCACTCTCGCTCGAACGAGAAAGGCGGGAGACGCGGAACCATGGGCGAGACAACAAGCGATGACCTGATCGACGCCGTCGACGCGCTGCTGCCGGCTTTGTTGCAGGCGCTGGAGGCACTGGGCTTTATCGCGCGGCACCTGCACCCGCCGTTGATCGGCGAGCTTGTCGAGCAGATGGGGCCTGTCGAGGCGAAACTTGCCGAGACACGGGCGGTTTTCGATGCGGTGGTGTGGCCGGAACATCTCGCTCCCTTCCGCGACCATGTGCATGGGGCGGCGGAGGCGGCGCGTTCGGCTTTCGCCGCGCTCAGGGCCACAAACGAAGCACCGCCCGAAGCGGGCGGCCCGGTGTTCGGCGCCTACCGCGCGCTGCGCTATCTGCCGCGCGCGATGGAGAGCCTCTATCCGGTCAGCGTCATGCTGCCGCCGGTCAGCCGCTTCTTTCTCAACGAGGCGAAGCGCGACGACGATACGCTCGTCGCCGCGCTTGCCGAAGGGGCGACGCGGGAGGGAACCGGCGTTCATCATTTCGGCAACGAGAAAGGACAACGCGGCGGCTTTTCGCTTTATGTGCCGGAGACATATGACGCCGCCCGACCCCATCCGCTCATCGTCGCCTGCCATGGCGGCAGCGGGCATGGCCGCAGCTTCCTGTGGAGCTGGCTCAGCGATGCGCGCTCGGCGGGTGCGATCCTTCTGTCGCCGACATCGCTCGATGCCACATGGTCGTTGATGGAACCGGAGCAGGACCGGACGTCGCTCGCGCGGATGATGGCGCATGTGGGCGAGCGCTGGAACGTCGAACCATCGCGCATATTGCTGACCGGGATGAGCGACGGCGGCACCTTCACCTATCTCGCGGGTCTTGCCGGCGGACCCTTTACGCATCTGGCGCCGATGTCATCCGCCTGGCATCCGATGCTGCTCGGTATGAGCGACCCGGCGCGGATCGCGAGGCTGCCCGTCTATATCGTGCATGGCGCGCGCGACTGGATGTTCGCCGCCGACATGGCGCGGCTTGCCAACAGCGAACTTTCGGCGGCGGGCGCCGATGTCACCTATCGCGAGATCGCCGACCTGTCGCACACCTATCCGCGCGAGGAGAATGCGCGAATTCTGGAATGGTTCCTCGCCTGAGGCGCGATCAGCCGAACAGGCGGTAAAACATCTGCAGCGATGTCAGCGCGAGAAAGAGCGCGAAGGCGCGGACCAGCGCCTTGTGGCTGATCGCATGTGCGATGGTGGCGCCCCATGGTGCGGCGAGGACGGAGAGCGGCGCGATCAGCGCCATGCCGATCAGGTTGACATAACCGATGCTGAAGGGCGGCAGCCGCGGATCGTTCCAGCCCGCCCACATGAAACCCAGAACGGCGGGCACGGCAATCAGCACGCCGAGACCCGACGACGTCGCCACGGCTTCGCGCGGGTTCTTGCCGTAAAGCGTCATGAAGCTCACCGCGAAGGTGCCGCCACCGATGCCCATCAGGGCGGAGAGCGCACCGATGACGCCGGCAACGGAATATTGCACGGGCTTGCCTGGAAGTTTCGAGCCGAGGCGCCAGCTCTCCTTGCCGAAGGCGAGATTGGCCGCGACGAGCAGCGCGATGCTGGCGAAGATGGCCGTC
The DNA here is from genome assembly GCF_040882025.1 of Parvibaculum sp. GTDB lineage: Bacteria > Pseudomonadota > Alphaproteobacteria > Parvibaculales > Parvibaculaceae > Parvibaculum. The sequence goes on from NZ_JBBECC010000010.1 coordinate 5,338, forward strand.
AGGGCATTGCCGTTCACATAAGCCGCGATCAGGGTACCGCCGACAACACCGACAAGGATGGGAACGGCCCAGCTCCGCAGCATCTCCCAATCGACTGCGCCCTTTTTCGCATGCGCGCGGACGGAGCGGATCGAGGTCAGGATGATCGTGCCGAGCGAAGTGCCGACGGCGAGATGCATGCGCACCGCCTCGTCGATGCCAAGCAGCGTGAACACATGATAGAGAACCGGAACGATGACGATGCCGCCGCCAACGCCGAGCAGGCCGGCCAACACGCCGGCGATCAGCCCCGTGACGACAAGACCGGCCGCGAACGGCGCGAGTTCCATGAGCGACATGGCTTCGATGTTCATTCGTCCGTGTACTTTCGCGTTGACCCGAAACCGGGCGGGCAGGACCGCTATTCGGCGGCGGAGAGGGTTTCAAGGGCGGGGTCGCGGATCGGCACCAGCGCTTCGCGGATAACGTCGACACCGGCACCGGGGCGCGGCGCATTTTCGGAGATGTGGCGGCGGAAGGCGCGCGCGCCGGGACAGCCCTGAAAGAGACCGAGGATATGGCGCGTCATCGCATGGAGGTGGACGCCCCTCGCCAGTTCGCTTTCGACATAGGGGATAAAGTTTTCGATCACCTCATGCCGGGTCGGCAGCGGATGGTCGTCGCCGTAGAAAAGCCGGTCCAGTTCAACCAGAATCCACGGGTTCTGATAGGCGGCGCGGCCGAGCATGACACCATCGACATGAGCAACATGCTCAACCATGCCGGAAACATGCTCGATGCCGCCATTGATGATGATTTCCATGTCCGGCATGGACCGTTTCAGCGCATAGACCAGTTCATAGTCGAGCGGCGGCACGTCGCGGTTTTCCTTCGGCGACAACCCGTCGAGCCAGGCCTTGCGGGCATGAACGATCAATGTTCTGCAACCGGATGCGCGCACCGCCGAAGCCATTGCCGGCAAAGACTTTTCCGGATCCTGCTCGTCGACGCCGAGGCGGCATTTGACCGTCACCGGCACGGCCACACGGGCCCGCATCGCCTCGACACAGCGCGCGACAAGCTCCGGTTCGCGCATCAGGCAGGCGCCGAAGCGGCCGGACTGCACCCGATCGGAGGGACAACCGACATTGAGGTTGACCTCGTCATAGCCAAAATCTTCAGCAATTCCAGCAGCTTCGGCGAGTTCGGCCGGGTCCGACCCGCCAAGCTGCAGCGCCACCGGATGCTCGGCAGGGTTATATCCAAGCAGGCGCTCGCGATCCCCATGCAGCACCGCGCCCGTCGTCACCATCTCGGTATAGAGCAGCGCATGACGCGTGATAAGGCGCAGGAAGAACCGGTCGTGCCGATCCGTCCAGTCCATCATGGGCGCGATGGCGATCTTTTTTCCTCGTGTATTCAATAGCTTACTCAAGCCCAGGGAGCGTTCAAGCGGCCAAGTTTACGCTGTTGTACCTCCCGATCCGCCTACTGGCACATGAAAAATTTCGGGATCAGCGGCCGCCCTCATTGTCGTCCCGCAAGCGTTACTTCAGCTCAGGACATGGATCGGCGCATGCCTTATCGACTCGCGTCTTCATCAACTGCCCGCAGGCGTATCGTGACTTTCCGCTGCATGCCGTCTTCGGGAAATGTGACGGTCTGTCCCTCACAAGCCTTGCCGTCCACGATCATCTCGACCGTTCCCGTCTGGAGGTGCTCCGGGTTTTCGACGCGGATGAGCAGGGAACCCTTGTCGCGCCGAAGCTCGGCTTCGAACGACTCCCAATGCGACGGCAAGCACGGGTCGATAACGAGCCCGCCATCGGAAAGTTTCAATCCGAGGATCGCTTCGACGCCAAGGCGCCATGTCCATGCGGCAGCGCCGGTATACCAACTCCAGCCGCCGCGACCGACATGCGGCGCGACACCGCCCACATCTGCCGCCAACACATAGGGTTCATCACGATACCGCATGATGTCGGCGGCGTTTCGCGTCCGGTTGATCGGGTTCAAAATTTCGAAGATGCGCCATGCGCGATCCCCCTCTCCGCGCTTTGCAAATGCAAGCCCGAGCCATGCCGCTGCGTGGGAATATTGCCCCCCGTTCTCGCGAATGCCCGGCGGATAGGCCTTGATGTAACCCGGATCGCGCGGCGTCTTGTCGAAGGGTGGCCAGAGGAGCCGGATCACCCGGTCTTCTTCGCTTACCAAATCCCGCTCCGCGCTATCGAGGGCCTTGTCGACGCGATCCGGCGCGCCGGCGCCGGAAAGGGCCGCCCAGGATTGAGCTATGGAATCGATCCGGCATTCGTCGCTGCTGTCCGAACCCCAGGGCCGTCCATTGTCGTCGAGCGCCCGCATGTACCAGTTGCCATCCCACCCCTCGTCTTCGACGGCACGCACCATTTCGTGCGCCCGGTCGTTCCAGTAGCCCGCGAGATCGTCACGATCCATATACCCGGCCAACCTGACAAAGCCGTTCATCGCGGCAATCGCAAACCATGCAAGCCAGATGCTCTCACCCCGCCCCTGAGAACCGACGCGATCCATGCCGTCGTTCCAGTCGCCCGAGCCGATCAGCGGCAAACCATGCGCTCCTTGCGTGACACCACGTTCCAGCGCCCGCCGGCAGTGCTCGAAAATCATCCGTGTCTCGCCCGGCGTGTCGAAACGCGCGTAGCGATCATGTTCCTTCGGTGCCAGCATCGGCGCATGAAGGAAAGGCACTTCCTCGGCCAAGATGGAGCGATCGTCGGTCGCCTCGACATAGTGACTTACCGCGTAGGGGAGCCACAGCAGATCGTCGGAGCAGTGCGTCCGTACGCCTCTGTCGTGCGGCGGGTGCCACCAGTGAAGTACGTCGCCCTCCTCGAACTGATGTGCGGCACAGGCGAGGATATGCGCGCGGACACGTGCGGGATCGGCATGGAGCAGCGCCAGAACGTCCTGAAGCTGATCGCGGAAGCCGAATGCGCCGCCTGCCTGATAGAAACCCGCTCTGGCAAGAACGCGTGAAGAAAGGGTCTGATATAGCAGCCAGCGATTGATCATCAGATCGAAAGCCGGATCCGGTGTTCGGACGGTCACGGCACCCAACCGGCAATCCCATTGACGTGTCAAAGCTTCAAATGCGCGATCGGAGCAAGCGGGTTCCTGCCACCGCCGTGCAAGTTCCGCCGCATGCGTCCTGTTATCGCCCTGGCCGAGGACAAAAACGACTTCAACCGTTTCACCACCTTCGATATCCAGATGTACCTGATACGCCGCACACGGATCGACACCCGCTCCTATATGGCCACCGAGATCCCACCGCCGCAACGCCGCCGGATTTTCCGCATCGCCTTCGAAGCCCAGAAAATCCTGTCTGTCGGTGGTCAGGCTGTGCGGCGCATGGCTGGATGTCAGGAATGCGACGCGCTCGCCGAAGTCAGGGTTCCACGGGTTGCGCGCCAGAAGCGAATGGCTGCCACTGTCGTATTCACAGACCACATGCAGCCGGGCCGTACTACGCAACGCGCCGAGCACCCATTCCGCGTAATATGTCGCGGTAATGCGCCGGGCCCGTGCGGCGGGATTGCGCAAGCGGAGCCGTATGATCTTGACCGGTTCGTCCGACGGTACGAAGACGAGCAATTCCTGCTCCAGTCCGTGGTTGTTCTGACGCCATACCGTGTAGCCCGCGCCATGCCGGATTTGGCAAGCCGCTCCCTCGCCGGCCGGCACGGGCGTGGGCGACCAGACCCTGGCGCTTTCCTCGTCACGCAAGTAGAGCACTTCTCCCTGAGGATCGGAGACGGGATCATTGGTCCAAGGCGTCAGACGGTTCTCACCGCTGTTGACGGCCCAGGTAAACCCGCCCCCGGACTCCGTGACGAGCGTGCCGAACACCTCGTTTGAAAGAACATTCGACCAAGGGGCAGGCGTGCCTCCGCCCGCTTCCGGCTGGATCACATACTCGCGTCCATCTGGCGTGAAACCGCCAATGCCGTTGTCGAACAGAAGATCGGCCGGGCGGGTCACCGGCGGAATTTCTTCCGTTGGAATTGCCTCGCCAGAGCCGCCGAAGAGCGGAACGATTGGCCGCAACCGCACAGCTTTCGCGAGTTGGCTCTCAAGGCTGCCTTCCGACTCGTCGAGAATGACACAAGCGACGCTTTCCAGCAGACGTATGTCTTCTTCACCCATGTGGTCGGCGAAAAGCAAATGGACGTCTTGATGATGACCGGAGGTTCCGTGTCCCTTGGCGAATTCCCGCAACATAGATGAGAGTCGTTCGCGCGACTGGTCCATATATCCGGACGGCCCTGTGCGAAGCACAACGAGGTCGACAGGGAAGCCACGCCGGTGCCAGAGACAATGGGCAGCGGCCAGCAGTTGCAGGAGATCGGTCGTCTCGGCGTCGGCTGCCCGGAGCAAGAGGATGGGCAGATCGCCGGAAATACCCAGGCCCCAGAGCCTCGGCTGACCGAGCCGATTTGCGGCGATCACGGCGGGGCGGGCTCTCAGATCATGGTGGGGATAAAGGAGAAGCGAGGCGAGTTGCTGCAATTCGGGCAATCGCGGTGACTCGAGAGCAAGCCGTTGGGTCTCATGTGCCACCCCAGCCGCAGCATCGGAGAAAGCCCAGTCCAGAGAGGCAGGTGTTGCGTAGCGCTCGGCGAGTTCCAGAACGGACTCACGCGAGCCGGCGGCGAATGTCAGGAATGCGAGTTCACGCCTTTCACCGGGCTGCAACTCGACGCGCACCTGAAGCGCCATCGCGGGGTCGAGCGTCCAGCCCGCACCGCCCAAAAGCCCACCAACCACGCCACGCGGATGCCGCGACGTTCCATTCCGCCCGAGAAAGGCGGCGCGGTCCGTTTCAAATCCGATCGGACCGGGACCGGTGCCATTCGAGACAATCCGATGAAGCAAGACGGGTGGCTTTTCGCCGGGGTGACGTGTCCGGCGCGTGAAAAGTAATCCGTCCAGATCCGGTATGTGCTCACTGCCGACAAAAAGCTTGCTGAAAGCGGGATGACGCTCGTCCTCGAGCGGCGGCGCCAAGACGACCTCTCCGTAACTTGTGAATTCGAGTGTCCTCACCTCGTCGCTTTCATTGACGACGGTGAGACGCCGGATTTCAACATCGTCGCCCGCCGCGACCCCGACCTCCATCCGCAGTCCGATCCCGTGATCCCGCCGATGAAACTCGGCCATGTGCGGATGAAAGACGGTTTGCGCCTCCTCCGGCTGAATGCCGGTCGGTTGCCGCCCGACAGACCAGATTGCACCGCTGTCTACGTCGCGAACATAGATCCACAAGCCGTCCCGATCGCAGGCATCGGGCAGCCAGCGGGTGAGCGCCTGACCGTGCCAAAGAAGCCTGCCGCCGCCCGCTTGCGATATCCAGCTCGCCATACGGCCATTGGCAAGCATGTGTATTTGCGGAACCACCGGCATGGCCGCCGGTTGCCAGGCATCGAGCACCGGGACCGCCGTCTGACGTGATGACGGACGCAAGAGTTCTTCCTCCCGACCCGGCTCCGACGGAAGCTCTCTCGGGATGCGTTCGTGCAACAAAAGCTCCATGACCCGCATTCGGCGGTCTTCATGGAACCTGCGGACATGAGCGTCCTCGCAGAGCGCGTTGCCCAAGGCACCCAGAATCATGCCCTGGTGATGCGCCATGTAAGCGCGAACAGGCAAAAAGCGTTGGCCCGCAGGCACCCGCTCAGGCGTGAAGTCGGCTGCTTCAAACAGGCCAAACGCGCCCACAAGCCCGAGCCGTACCAGCTCGCGCAGGTTCCTTATTGCCGCACCAGCATCCACGGCAAGCGCCAACACCGTCGCATAGGGAGCGACGACGTGATCGTCTGCAAGCCCACGGCGCAAACCAAGCCCCGGCACGCCAAAAGCCCTATACTGATAGCGGTGGTCAGCATCGCGCGATGCATAGGCCGATTCCGACACACCCCATGGAATGCCGTGCGCTTCGCCATATTGTTGCTGAACATGCACCGCCGCCCGCTCGCTTTGACCGAGAAGCGTGCCGGAATCGCTCCGCAGCAGGAGCGGCGGCATGAGATACTCGAACATCGATCCATTCCACGACACCAGCGACATTCCGTGTTGGGTCTGTGCTAGCGGGCGGCCAAGGAAAAACCAGTGCTCGAGTGGCACATCACCTTTCGCTATAGCAAAGAAGCTTGCCAGCCGCGCTTCCGTCGCCATGAGATCGTAGTGATGGGCGTCGACGTGATCCGCGCTGTGATTGTATCCGATGAAAAAAAGCCGCTGTTCCTGGTCGAAGAGTGGCCGGAAGTCCATCTCGTCCGCCATGCGCTCCGATCGCCTTGCGGCGTCCAGCAGGCTCTCGCGCAACTCATGTTGTGCGCGCGCGCCTCGCGCGAATACCACACTCAATTCCGAGAACCAGCCGATCACCGTATCGCTCTCTTCATGCGGCGCGGCCGTTGCCACTATTTCGGCGATGCGGGTATGGGCATCGTCGGTTCCCGCGAGCGACATGGAAGGTGGCAGGTTTTCTTCAATGTGACGCGCGAACGCCTCGCAACCGACGGGCGGCGCGGCGATGAGAGCGAGCCAAGGCGTGAGTGCATCGATGTCACGCTGCATACCAGCCAAATGGTGGCGCCCACGCTCAAGCCAGATGTTCATCTCCCTCAGAGCCTCAACGGACGGCGCTTTCGAGGTTGTAACAAGTTCGTCGACGATCTCCTCTATCTCGGGCCACGCGCGGCCGCTTATATCCATCAGAGCCGCCCTCCACGCCCGTGGATTTCCGCGGGCGCAAGAAATCTGAGCAATGAGAGACTCGATCCTTGAACAAAGTTTTCCACCATCCGGATTCTTGAATTTCCTTCCCGCTTCCGAGAGAAGGTCGAGCGTGTCGCCAAGCCCGTCCCAGAGCGCGACCGGAAGCGCCGCACCCCTCGCAGCTTCCAGACATCCCTCCTTCAATGCCAGCAGACAGACGGCCAGATTCCCGCTATCCACGGTCGACACATACCGGGGCTCGAGCGGGGTCAAAAACCTGGTGTCGTACCAGTTGAAAATATGCCCGTGACAACGTTCGAGCCGGGCGAGCGTATCGAGGGCGTTCTGCATGCGCGTCGAGAAGTCGATCAGGCCAATATATCCGAGATCGGCAGCGGTGAGTGTCGAGAGAAACATCATGCCGATGTTGGTCGGCGACGTGCGATGCGCTATCTCCGCATGCGGTTCTTCCTGGTAATTATCCGGCGGCAACCAATTGTCTTCGGGCCCGACGAACGTCTCGAAGTAGAACCATGTTCTCCGCGCGAGCCGCCGCAGGAAGATTTTCTCTGCTTCATCGATCCTCCCAACTGGCGCGCGCCGCGGGCGGCGAACCCAGATCGCTATCTCGGGTGCCACCAGCCAGAGCAGCAGCAGCGGTGCGGCGGCCGGCAAAGCCGACGGGTTTGCCGCGGCAAGCAATATGAAGAGCGTGACGGCGAAGACCGGCGCGCTTGCCATGTGCAGCCAGGTTTTGGCCCGCGTATCGTTTGTAGCCAGATGCGCGGCCACGTGGGCCGCCGACGTCCATTCCAGGAGACCGCGCCGCGAAACGGCTAACCGCCAAAGCGTTCGGGCAATTGCATCGATCGCTGTTGCGGCATCGCTGACGAGGAATGCCAGAGCGAGAAACCAACGCCCCGCGTGGTCGACAAGGCGCCGCATCAAGCTCCGCACTGCGCCCCGCCGACGTCCGCCCGCAAGTCCGGTTACGAGGTCGGCGAAGAGATAGGCACCCGGAACAGCGACTGTGAGGATCGTCCATACCCATGAGCTACCGGGCAGCACGAGCCACCCGGCCGTCGCAAGCGCAAGAAGTGAGACGGGGATCAGGCTTCGACGAAGATTGTCGAATATCTTCCAGCGGTCGAGGATCGACAACTTGTTCGCGAAGCGCCGATCGCCCGCGCCCGGCACCTGTCTTGCGAGCCACGGTAGAAGTTGCCAATCGCCGCGGACCCAACGATGCCACCGACGCATATACTCGACATAGTCGGCGGGAAATCCCTCATACAAAACGATATCGGTCGCAAGCGCCACGCGTCCATGTGCGCCTTCGAAGAGATCATGGCTTACAAGCGCGTTCTCCGGCACGCGCATCTCGAGGCTGCGATGAAAAGGCTCGACCTCATATATTCCCTTGCCGACATAGATGCCCGAGCCGAACAGGTCCTGATAGACGTCCGATACAGCACGCGAATATATGTCTATCGATGTGTCGCCAGTATAGAGACGAGCAAAAAGAGAGCGATTGCCTCGCTCGGGTGCGATTTCCACGCGCGGTTGAACGATGGTGTAGCCCGTGCGAATGCGCCCGGTTTCGGCATCGAATTCAGCGCCGTTCAGCGGGTGTGCGAGGGTTCCGACAAGACGAGCAACAGAGCCAGGCGGCAGTGTGGTATCCGCGTCCACCGTGACAACAAAGCGGACGCGCCGCAACGCCGCGCGGTCGCCTTCCTCGATCGAGAAACCGGACTCCCCCTCCCCCAACACAAGCCGGTTGAAGTCCTCGAGCTTTCCCCGCTTCCGTTCCCAGCCCATCCAGCACCCCTGACACGCATTGTGGCGGCGTGGCCGATGAAGCACATGGAACGGTCCGTTTCCCTCGTTTCCGTAGCGGCTGTTGAGCCGACGTATTCCGGCAATCAGCTCTTCCTCCACATCTGTATCGCCGGGCAAGTGCTCCTCGAGCGCATCCGCATGATCGCTCAACAACACAAACCGCAACATCGGATCCGGATTGGCAAGGCGATGCATCTCGAGTTGCTCGATCAACCGCACTACTTCTGCCGGGCCCGCAACCAGAACGGGAACAGCCACGGCGGTTGCGCAAGTTGGTGAAATGGCCTTCTCGTAGTCCATTTTCGGAAGAACACGCGGCGGCACCATCGAGGTAACGGCCCAATGCACCAGCGTCACGCTCAACACAGAGGCCGGCAGCAGCGCAAGCACTACACCGAGCAGCCAGTCTGCAAGCCCCGCCCCGACGACTGCGAGGTAGAGAGCGGGCACGACCAGCGCCACAGACACGGCCAGAACGAGGGCACTGGCATAGGCGCGTCCAGCATTGCGATGGAGCCAGTTGCCGAAGGCCGCGAGCGGCGTGCGGCGATATCCGATGGCCAGTTCTGTTTCCCGCCGTCCCTCTCCGACCAGCCAGTAACCGACATGATTGCGTGATCGAATAGAACCGTTCTTGCGTGCGCACTCCAGCACGAAGTCGGTCACATCCACTTCAGGCCGATGGGCGCCAAAAGCCAGGTCTTCTGCCGCTTTTCGATATGCATCCCGCGTCTCGAAGTCCATGTGCGTATAGACGTCGGCCGGATCTCCGGCGAGCGCGGCTTCAACCAGACTGTTTCGTTCGAAAAACTCTTTCCATGGAAGCGAGGAAATTACAGACAGATTGGCCAGTGCGCGCGATACACATTCCGTGTCCTCGAACTCGCCGCAGTCATCGGCATACCCGCTGGGCTCGAGAGGTGTTTCAAGTTCCGGCAACAACCTGCCGAACGCAACAACCAAAATCTCAAGGCAAGCCAAGCGGAGCATCGTTGGGAAAGCCCAGAGCTCCGCGGTCGTCAGTGCGCTTCGTAGCTGGTATGCCTTCGCGAACTGATTGAGGGCCGGCAACGAAAGCTGAAGGTGTGATGCCTTCAAAAAGCCATGCGCCAGAGCAAAGACGCGCGGGTGCTTCTCCTCGCCGGCGTTCACAAGGCTCGGCAGTCGTCTGTAGAATTGCGCCGGCAGGTCCCTTTGCACCTGAGAGATAGCGCGCTGTACCTGATAATCGTTATCGAGCAACCACTCGGCCGCTTTCGTCGCGTCCGGGGGCGGATCGGCGCAGAGACGTCGCGCTTCAGCAAGCCACGCGGTCATCGATCCGGCATGCGTCCAGACCGCGAGCGGAGCCGCAGGTCGACCCGAAATCACATGGCGTTGCCCAAGCTCCGATGCCGCCAGATCGAGCGGGCCGCGCTGGACCTCCATATCGGGCACGGTCAATGTCCGGTGTGACGAGACAGCCGCGTGTCGACGTCGCGAAGACCCATATCACCTGTCCTCGATGCGCGAGTTTCACTTTGCACGATCAAAAGCGGCGCAGCGGTATGATTTACAAGATGGGCGGTCACGCGGCCATAAGGAACGTCGGCACGGGCCGCATGGCCTTGCGCCGAGAGGACAACCAGATCGGCATTGTTGGCGATCAGGTGAGATAGATTGCCCCGAACGTCGCCTCGCTTGAGAACCGCCCTGGTCGGAACACCGCTTGCGGCGAGACGCATTCGCAATCGGTCAAGATAGTCTCGGGCAACGCGCTCGTTTCGCGCGGCCAGCCGCTCCTGCAGGTCGATATCCTCCTTGTCGAGCGGTCCAGTTTCGGTCAATTCCGGCACGGGGACGACGTGCGCCAGGACAAGTTCGGCGCCATTCGCCTTCGCTATGCGAACGGCCAGCGGAAGAACGCTTTCCGCCCGGCAGGAGCCGTCGACGGGCACAAGCAGTCGCCGGTAGGGAATAGTGTCCGAACGGGCCGAAGAAGGCACGAGAAGGATAGATCCGGCGCCTCTCTCCATGACCCGACGGACCGTGCTGCCTAAACTCCATCCCGTTGCCCCGCCCTCACCATGCGTACCAAGCACGGTGAGATCCGACCTGTGCTCATGCGTCCAGAGCGCAATCTGCTCCGCCGCGCCGCCTTCGATAACCTCGATATCGACACGCCCGCCGTCGCGCGCGCAAGCCTGTGCAAGACGCGCGGTCTGCCCTTGAGCCTCGCGCCGGCGGATCTTCCGCTCGACCGGATCAGACGGACCGTTGTTTTCCGGGGACCTAACCTCCAGCACGCGCAGCAGTATGAAAGGCGCATCCAGTGCGCTCGCAACGGCGAGCCCGTGCGACAAAACCTTGGGCGTGAATTCAGACCTGTCCACGCAAGCCACGACACGCGCAAAAGAAGTTTGCGCACCCGAAGCTGCTGCAACGGCATGTTCAGGTGAGCTTCGTTCCGGATTTACGGAAGATGCAGACATGGCTTACCTTCCTTTCGCCCACGTCGCGCGAGCGCATCAATGTGGATCGCGTTCGATGCACGGAGGTTAACGGCACGCCCCGAGCGCTACCTTGATACGGATCAATAACGCATCGAATTTCGAACACACCCGGGCCGCCAATGGTCGATTAGTTGCGAATCTGCCAAGAGCCGTCCTGCTGGCGGCATGCCGTACCATATGCCTGCTCGCTTCTTCCGCCGACATTGATCGTCTGGGTGTATTCGCGGCACTGCAGCCCACCCTGCTGATAGGCCGGCTGAGGAACGACAGCGCCATAGTGGCCCGTGTCCGGGTTAATCCAGCGCGCGGGATGTCCGGAGGGACCCGATTCCAGCGCGCGGTACGTCGTCTGCGCCATATAAGCCCGGTCCGCGCGATCGAGGGATTTGCCGATCTCGCTGCCGACGATGGCACCCAACAGGACACCTGCACCCGTTGCCCAGAGGCGGCCGGAACCGCCACCGACCTGAGAGCCGAGCAAACCGCCAGCCACCGCGCCACCCAGCGTTCCAACGCTCTGTTTCGGGCCCGCGCCGCCATACATATTCTGATCACAAGCTGCAAGAACCGACAGAGAAACGATACCGACGAGAAGTCCTTTAATGAGATTCATGGTGTGCTCCATGGTCAATCGCAGTGGATGGGATCGGAGAGTTCCGCCGAAACGGAACTCCCCTTTACTGCCGCCGTTCGGGGGGGCGCCCGGGGGGGGAGGGCAGCGGCAATGTCATCCCATTAGCCGGCAACTACGTCTTGCCTGAAGCCATGGCGTGAAGGACAGCGGCATTTTCGACAACAATCTCGCGTGTGGTCGGCGCGACAATGATACCGGCGCGCTTCAGATCGCTAAGCGCCCGGCAAACCGTCTCAATTGTGAGACCGAGATAGTCCGCAATGTCCTGCCGTCCCATCGGAAGGTCCAGACGATCGCCGTTGCTTCCTTCATATCCCTGCCGTTTCAGCATCAGGAGGAGAAAGGACGCAACACGCTCCCTGACCGTTTGCCGGCCAAGCATCAGGATGTGATCCTGCGCGGACGAGAGATTTCGATGGAGCAGCGCTGTCAGATGCTCCCGGAGGCTCGATGAAACCTGCTCCAGACGCTCAATTTGCTTCCGAGGATAACGAACGAGAACCACGTCGCTCACCGCTTCCGCGGTCAACGCATACTCATCGGTCCATGCGAAACCGAAATAATCGTTCGGAAGGCAAAAATCCGCAATCTGCCGACGACCGTCGGAAAACAGCTTGCACAGCCGCACGGCGCCGCTCGCCACTCGATAGGAGAACATCGCGCAATCGCCGTCGTTGAAAATCGTCTCGTTACGACTGAATTTCAGGGCCGCACCGACGCCCTGCAGCGAGGAGATATCGCTGCGAGCCGTGGCTTCGTCATGGCCAAGCGATTCAAGATGCTGAGATGTATTTCCGCGACGCCCGCTTGTGCGCGGAGGAATGTAGGAGAGATATGCGGGATGGGTAGCGTTGACCGTGACGGACATTCGGGACCCCTTTTCACATGGCACTCAGCCCAACGGCCTCGTGCTTCTGCAATTGAGTAACCATGTCACGATTTTTTTTTGCGAAAAATTAGGGAATCTACGTAGCGCGACAATCGATCGGCTCAGTCGGCCGCACGATCCATAAGGGCCTGCCTTATCGTTTGCGCCAGATCCTCGTCGTTCACCGGCTTCTCGAGAAGAGCCCGCGCACCGGCGCGCATTACCCGCTCCCGCAACTGCGGATCGGCCCGCCCCGTGAGAACGATCGTGGGCAAGGAAATTTCCGACTCCCTCAGATGTTCCAGCAATTCGGCGCCGCTCATGCCCGGCATATGCAGGTCGAGCAACAGACAGCAGGAAAGGCCATCGCGTTCGCGCGACCGGTCATCGTCGAGAAAATGATGTGCGGATGGATAGTCCCGCACGGTCAGACCATATGACTCGAAAAGAGCGCGGGTGGAATCCCGTACAGCGTCGTCATCGTCCACGACGTAGATTGTTACCGTACCGAGATTCTTCACTACCGTCTCCAGACGATCGCCTTGGCCGCGACGAAAGATAGAGGAGAAGCATGGTTCGCGAAATACGTAGTTTGCCTAGGTTTCACCGGCGGGAGAGACACCGGCCTCCAGTGCCATACGTACGAGGTCGGATAAATTCCGTGCCTGCATTTTCTCCGTCAGGTTCGCGCGATGCACTTCAACCGTTCGGGGCGAAATGCCCAGTTCATAAGCGATGACTTTGTTGGGGTGGCCCGCGATAAGGCCTTCCAGAACCTGTCTTTCGCGTCGGGTAAGGCTGGCCACCCGATCAATCGCCATCTGCGAGAAATTCGCATGGCTTTTTAATTTTCGACCGGATTCAAGCGCACGCTCCACACTGTCGAGCAGCAACTGATCGTCAAAGGGTTTCTCAATAAAATCGACGGCCCCGGCCTTCATCGCGCGCACAGCGAGTGGCACATCGCCATGACCGGTTATGACGACAACCGGCAGTTCGATGCGCCGGCGGACCAGCTCTTCCTGAAGCCCAAGCCCGTCCATATCCGGCATTCGGATATCCGCGACGAGGCAACCCGGCCGTGACGGCTTATAGGCATCGAGAAATGCGGCGGCCGAACCGAAATCATCGACGTGAAACGCGGCCGCTTCCAGCAATGCGCGAAGAGACTCGCGCACTGCATCATCGTCGTCGACGACAAAAACTGTTTCCCCCGGTTTCATCGTTCTGTTCTATGCATCCATGGCAGGCAACCGAAAGCAGAAAGTCGTACCGCCGCTCTCGTTCGGTGTCGCCGACAGGAGGCCGCCGTGACCGTTGACGATGGACTGGCAGATCGACAGGCCTATGCCCATTCCTTTCTCCTTCGTCGTGACAAAGGGTTGGAATAGCCGGCTTGCCACCTCATCCGGCAAACCCGGTCCCGTGTCGGAAAAGGAAGCATAAACATAACCGTTCTCCTCAAGGCCGGTTTTTATCGTCAACTCGCGAACGCTTACCTCCTGCAAGGCTTCAACAGCGTTCCGTACGAGATTCAGGACTACCTGTTGTATCTGTATGCGGTCCATGAGCACCGGGGGAATACTCCGGTCGAAATTCAGGGTAACGCCGATGTTCGCATCCGATGCCCCGACAAGAGCAAGGGAGATCGCTTCCTCGATCGTTTTGTTCACATCTTCATGCGCGTGACGCGCATCCCGTTTCTCGACGAAATCGCGCAGACGCCGGATGATTTCTCCGGCACGTGTGGTCTGACCGGCGGCCTTGTCCATCATTTCTCGCGCCCGAACAACGGCCGGGTCGTCAAGCGCGGTGACAGTTCGCTGCGCCGCACGCAAATAATTCATAATAGCTGTAAGGGGCTGGTTGAGCTCATGGGCGAGCGCCGACGTCATCTGCCCCATCTCGTTCAGTCGCGAAACATGCGCAAGTTCGGACTGCACTTCCTGCAGACGGCTTGCTGCATTGTGCCGTTCCGTTATGTCGTGAATGATTCCTACAAAGATGCGCTCATTTTCGAGCCGGCCCTCGCCGACCGAAAGGTACATCGGGAAGGTCGAGCCGTCCTTGTTCTGGCCTAACACCTCACGGCCAATGCCGATGATCTTGCGCTCGCCGGTCGTCCGATATGCATCAATGTAGCCGTCGTGTTGCTCGCGGTATGGCGACGGCATCAGCATCTTGATGTTGCGGCCGAGCACCTCTTCCGGCACGTAACCAAAAAGGCGCTCACAGGCCTTGTTGTAGAGACGCACATTGCCGACGGCATCAATGACGATGATGCCGTCCACTGCCGTGTTGATGAGCACCTGGAAAAGCGCAGCGTTTTCCGCGTCCTTAAACGGCGCATCCATGCCGGTTTTCATCGTCCGCCGCCCAGTCAATGGGAACTAAGGTTTCACACTACCATGCTGTTTTTGAGGCCACCACTGAATCACGCAGATTGCCGCGTGGGCCGCGCGGGCTGTTCAAGTTCGAGACATTCCCAGATCCACGATCCCCCTGCGTCAAAACTCACAATCGGGGCCGCCGGAGTTGACCTCGATCAAGGCTTGAGGCCGCTCGCCTCTGCAATATCGAAAGTATCGAGACGAGCGAAGGCAATTTCCGATGATCAAGTCAATTCTCGTGCCTGTTGCGGGCCAAAAAAACGATGTGACAACACTCCGTATGGCTCGGGAGCTGGCGTTGCATTTCGACGCTCATCTCGATTTCCTCCACATCCGGTCAGACCCTGCGCAACTCCTCACATCTGGTGCAACCTTTCCAATGGGCGCCGGTATGGTCGTTGGCGGCGTGGTCGATGCGTTGCGGCAAGAGGAAGAAGAGAAGGCCAAAGCCGCACGCGCTCATTTCGACGATTTTTGCGGGCTTCAGGACATATCGATCTGCGACACCCCGCCGGGTCCGGGGCGCATTTCGGCCGCGTGGCACGAGGCGACGGGCGCGGAGGCCGATCTTCTCACTGCCTGGGCGCGAACGCGGGACGCTCTGATCCTGAGGCCCCAGTTGCCGGAGGGCGGTTTCGACCTGTTTTCGACCGGATCCATTCTCCTCGGCTGCGGTCGTCCCGTATTTCTTCCCGGTCCGATCGAGTCGACAAAACCGGCAAGACCGGCGACAGGCACGCTTGCCGTTGCCTGGAAGGATACGCCAGAGGCCGCCAGGGCCGTCACCGCCGCCATGCCGTTTCTAGAAAAAGCGAAAAAGATCGTCGTGATTTCAGCCGTCGAAGCCGGTGATACAACACCGCGCCATCCAGAGAGGCTTGTTCGGCAGCTAGGCTGGCACGGCCTCGACGTGGAAGGCCGGACCGTCACGCCGGCAGGCCGTTCGGCGCCCGATACCGTGATGCTCGAGGCAGCAGCGACCGGCGCGGATTTCATGATCATGGGTTGCTATGGCCATAGCCGGCTCAGGGAGTTTGTCTTTGGCGGTTTCACACGCGAGGTTCTCCGAGGCGCGTCGCTGCCGATTTTCACTTTCCACTAGATACGCGCCGAAGCGCGAACAGAAGGACATCGGCGATGCCCTACCGCACCAATGTCGACCTCCCTGCCGCCATCCGCGAACATCTTCCGACGCACGCCCAGGATATTTTCCGCAACGCTTACAATAACGCCTGGAAACACTACCAGTTCGAGGGCGACCGCCGCGAGGAGATCGCCCACCGTGTTGCCTGGGCCGCGGTCAAGAAGAAGTACCGAAAAATGGAAGGCCATTGGCTTGCCAAGGACAAGGTCTGACGACGATCAGGCTGCCTTCACCGCGATCTTCTTGCATGCCTTCTTGAGGTCGGCCGGCTTTGGCACTTCGACCTTCAGCACACCCTTGGAGAACGACGCCTTGACGGCGTCGGATTCGGCCTGAAACGGCATACGAACAGTACGCTCGAACGATCCCCATGACCGTTCCTTCAAATAGTAATCCTTCTTCTTTTCCTCATGTTCCTCTTTCTTCTCGCCTTTTATCGAGAGCAAATCGCCGGTCAATGTCACCTCGACGTCCTTTTCGTCCATACCCGGCAATTCGGCAGTCACCGTCATGCCGTCGTCGGATTCCGTCACGTCAAGATGCGGCGAAAGTGTCCCGAATATCGACGGATCCAGGTGCCAGCCAAGTCCATGCGAGAAATCGTCGAAGAGCCGTTCTACATCGCCGCGCAGCCGCCGAAAAATGTCCACCTCGCCGTTCCCTGTTCCGTGCTCGCGCGTAAATCTCTGCAGCGTCATGATCATTGTCTCCCGTGCTGAATCATTTTCGAAGATCAGGATTGCCAGTCTGTTCAGACAGGACAGCTGAATTTCCGAGGCGTCGCCTTGATCACAATCAACGATCGAGAAAATCCATCTCGCGTTGCTCTGGATCAAGGCGCTGCTTCTTGCCGATCTTATGCTGAAGCTTTCTACCGAGGACGCCCACAATGACCACGACTGGACTCGATACATTCGATACGACCATTCACGAGACCAATGCTTGGCTCAAAGATATTATGGAGCGATTGAAAAGCGATAATCGGCGCCTTGCTTATTCGACGCTGCGCTGCACGCTCCATGCGTTACGCGATCGCCTGACGCCCGAAAGCGCTGTCCATTTCGGCGCACAATTGCCGATGCTCGTACGCGGGTTTTACTACGAGGGCTGGCGGCCGTCCGATACGCCGACAAACGAAAAGCATGCGGATGACTTTATCGACCGCGTCGACGAAACGCTCCCCGCAGGGCTCGACGTCGATCCTGAAGCAGCAGTAGTCGCGGCGTTTGCCGTCATGGCTGATCGGCTCGATGCCGGCGAGATCGCCAAGGTCGTTCGCCAATTGCCACGCGACATGCGCAAGCTTTGGCCAGAATCGTTCCACGGCGCATAGGCGGAGAAATACAGGCGGGGGCCGGATGACGGCCCCCGCCTGCGCATTTCAGCCGTGATGGGCCGCCACCGCCGAAGCGATTTCGCCTGAAAGACTTTTCGGAGTCTGGCCCGAGAAATCGCCGAGGCTCAGCATGCCGACCATCCGCTTGTTTTCATCGATGACCGGGAGACGGCGGATTTTCTTGCTCTCCATGAGACGGGCCGCAACCTTGACATCGTCAGTATCACGGCACCATACGACATTCTTGGTCATGACTTTGCGCGCCGTCAGCTTCTTCATGTCTCCGCCATTGGCGGCCGCACGACATGTAATGTCGCGATCCGTCACCATGCCGATCAGGCGGTCGTTCTCACCCACTGGAACTGCACCGATATCCTCGTCCCGCATTTTCTTCGCGATCTTGGACAGGGTCGTGTCCGGCGCTACCCATGTCACGTTGCTGTGCATGATTTCCTTGACCTTCATTGTCCTATCTCCCTGATGGCGGTGAGCGGTGAGTTCCGGCACACCGAGATATTGCCGTTGCCAATCAAAACCCGGCTGAGATGGGGTGGCATTGATCTGCATCACAATCGATTCTTTTCGAAGTCCTCGCAGCTCTCATCGAAGGCTGCGAGCCCCTCTTCCAGATAGTCGCCAAGCAGCGGCAGACCGATCAGATACTCGGCGGTACGCTCGTTGTGCGCCGCACGCGCCTCGTCGAGGGCTTCGTTCCATTCCGAAAATTCATAGGTACCGCGTCCGAGCCATGAAAGAGCGACAAGCTCGACCTGTTCGTCTTCATCCATGCCGCGAATGAACTCGATGAGTTCCTGGCGCGTCGGATCGTCCGCAAAATCCTCCAGAATGTCGGTGCTGCCATCATCCGTGGGATTGGAGCCCGGCGACGGATCGCTGACACCCTCCTTCACATCGAAAGTGCGCGCCTTGACGATGACGTGGCAGACTTTATTTGGGTTGATGGTCAGCATCGCCATTTCTCCATATCACCTGCCAACGGGTTTTGACCTTCGACAGCAAAAGCATCATGCGCCGAAAAACCGCGCGACTCCTTGACCAGGATCAATGCTCGGAGGACCGGCGAAGTGTTCTAAGAGCAAGAACACGACGAGACTCTTCCAATCGACGATAGAGAGATTCCCCATGCAACGACCGGTTTCGATCATCTTTCGCAACATGGATCCCTCGCCCGCTGTTGAGGATCGAATTCGTGAGCACGCAGCGAAACTGGAACATTTGTTTCACCGAATTGTCAGCTGTCAGGTTACCGTGGACGTATCAGGAGACCGTCATCACAAAGGAAAACTCTATCGTGTGGGTGTCACCGTCAGAATCCCGACCGGCGAAATCGCTGTGAGAGGTCCGGGCCCGAAGAACCACGCTCATGAGGACATATACGTCGCCGTACGTGATGCTTTCGATGCCATTGCAAGGCGGCTTGAAGATCGTGCCCGCCGCATGCGCGGCGACGTGAAGTCACATGAAACATCACCACATGGAACAGTGACGAAAATTCTACCTTCCAAAGGGTATGGTTTTATTGAGACCAGCGAGGGTGAAGAAATCTACTTTCATCGGAACAGCGTGATACGCGGAGCCTTCGATGCGCTAACGGTTGGTAGCGAGGTTAGACTGTCGATCGCTGAAGATGAGAGCGAACACGGCGCACAAGCAAGCAGTGTCGTTCCGATCGGCAAACACCACCTCTCGGACTAGGTTGCGGGTCCGTTTCCGCCTTCCACAAAAAGCACCCAAGCGACAAGTAGCGGGCAAGCGACAAGGAAGGCGAGTGCCGGCAGAGCCCACATCACCGGGCCATAGAAAGGCAATATCGTTGCCGTTCCAACGATCCCCATTGCAACCCACAAAGGGACCAGAAAGGGTACACCGGGACCTTCGACCCTACGCTGCGTCGGTGCGCTGCTATTTTCGCGATATGCGGGTCCAGAGGCGCCGACGGTGGCAAATGCGGGAAGAAGAGCGGTCAATCGAGCATTCATATCGATTCTCCTGTGCACGAGCCGCATCGGCCCATGCCAAGCAGCGTGGCGCTTCGGCAGGCACTCGTCATTGATCTCAGTCATATTTGGGTCCTGCAGACCGAGGCTTGTCACCCAGCTGCATCGCGCCCGGCTCCTGATCGCCGAAATCACCCTCGCCCGGCTCGTCCCACCGCCGTCGCTGTCCTTCAAGGCCGGGCAACGCCAACAGGGCACGCTCACCTCGTTGGTCGAGATCGGGCGAATTGCAACGGAGCTATCGCTGCCCGCGTTCCCTCATTGCCGCCAGGTCTTTGCCATTTCCAGTAACGCCACGACTTCGTCGTCGGCAGTCTGACTGAAATCGACATAGTGAAGGCCGACCGCCTGGAACGGCTCCGGCGTCGCAAGGCAGATCACCTCGTCGGCCAGCACATTCATTTCCTCTATCGCTTCCGTGGGCGCGACCGGCACGGCGAGCACGAGCCGTGCAGGACCGTTGCGGCTTATACCTAGAAGTGCCGCCTTCACCGTACTGCCTGTCGCAATACCGTCATCGACCACGATGACGACACGTCCGCCGAGATCGGCCGGCGGGTTACCCTTCTTGTAGGCGTCTCGCCGCCGCTCGATCTCGTCGAGTTCGCGTGCCATCCGCGCCTCGACATAGTCCTTGCTCGCGCCGGTGCGGCGCGCGAGGTCCTCGTTCAGCACGAGCTGCGGGTGCAGCCCGTCCACCACCGCGCCGATGCCGAGTTCGTCATGACCCGGCGCGCCGATCTTGCGCACGAACAGGAGATCGAGCTCCGCGTCCAATGCCTTCGCAACCTCGAACGCGACCGGCACACCGCCGCGCGGCAGCGCGAGGATAACCGGATTGTCTTTTGAATATCCGCGCAAGGCGGCGGCAAGCTGTCGCCCCGCATCGCGGCGATCCTGAAACATGCGGCCCGTAAGGCTCGTTTGTGCCTTCACCACGTCAGCACTCCTCTGCATTCGGCAGATGGGTCAGGAACCAGCGGATCGCGTGATGCACGACCTGATCGAGCGTTCCCGGCTCTTCGAACAGATGGCCCGCGCCGGGGATGATGACGAGCTCCTTCTCCACGCGCAGTTGCCCGAAGGCGTCGCGGTTCATGCCGATTACCGGGCCGTCCAGTCCGCCGACGATGAGCAGCACCGGTGCATGCACATGCACCAGCGCCGGCCCCGCCAGATCCGGCCGTCCGCCGCGCGACACGACGGCAGCGACCCGTGCATCCGGCTCCGCTGCAGCCATCAGCGCCGCCCCGCCGCCCGTGCTAGCGCCGAAATAGCCGACATTCAGATTGCCGGTGTCGGCGCGCTCCGCCGCCCACCGTGTTGCGAGCGACAGCCGGCTTGCCAGAAGCTCGATGTCGAAGACGTTGCGCCTGTCTTTCTCTTCGAGCGGCGTAAGCAGATCGAGAAGCAGCGTCGCGAACCCCGCTTTCCGCAAGGCGGCAGCGACATAATTGTTGCGCGGACTCATGCGTCCACTGCCGCTGCCATGTGCGAAAATCACCAAGCCTTTCGGATCACCCGGGAGAGCAAGATACCCTTGGAGTTTCTGCGGGCCTATCTCGACGACAAGGGGTTCGTGGATGACCACCATTTTTCAGAGTCCAAATGGATAAGTGTCGGGCGCGCCATGCGGGCGCCCGGAGGCTAGCGGCGTCACCGCCGTCGTTTCCTCAAACCAGACATAGGCGTCGAACTGATCGGCGAGCACAGCTTCGAAATAGTGGCTGAGGAATTCCGTCTCCGGCCGGTATATGACGCCGATCGCGCGCTCCAACATCGACTCGCGCAGGGCTTCGGCAAGTTCGCGGCGCGCGGTGCCGCGCCAATCCGTCAACGAGCGGGAGACGCCTGTCTTCCTGAATGCATATTCATAGCTGTCGGTCCGCGCAGGGAGAACGGATTTGAGTTCCATGGCGCCACCCCAATCGCTGGCGGCGGCCACGGTTCCGCGATCCGTTCCGAATCCGATCGCAACCGCGCCGTCTCCGAATGTCGTGCGACAGAGTTCTCCGACGTTGAACTCGCCCTGCCAGCCCATGGAAGTCGCCGCGGCATTGCCGATATGCGAGTTGTGCGCCCACACCACGACGCGGGCGTCGGGGCCTCGCGCCGCGAGAAGCGCCGACAATGTGTCGAACATATGCCGATCCCGCAGGTTCCAGGATTCCGTCGAACCGCGATACATGATCCGGTAGTAATGTTCCGCCGCTCTCACGACGCGTGCGTTCTGCGTCGCATCGAACCAGGCCTCGCCGTCTTCGCGCATATAGTCGAGACGGCGCGCGAGCATGTCGTTTAGCTGCCTGACGACTTCCCCCTCGCAGGTTTCCTTGCCCTGGTAGAGAACCGCGCGGCCGTATTGCGCGGGCTCTTCCTGCCATGGGGTGAGACATCCATAACGTCGCCGCGCGAGGTTCGCCGCTTCGGGATCGACACGGTCGAGATAGGCGAGGACGGCGTGTATGGATTCGCCAAGGCTGTAGACGTCGAGGCCGTTGAACGAAACCCGCGCGGCGGACTGCAACGTTTCGTTGTGGGCGCGCAGCCAGTCGGCGAAAGACATGACTTCCCGGTTGCGCCACATCCAGACGGGAAAACGGGAAAAAGCTTCGCCCCTGCCCGGCCGCGCCGCATGATGGCGCACATAGCGGTCAATATGTGCCGCGTCTGGCCAATCCGCCTCGACGGCCACGATATTGAAGCCGTGGTGCTGGATGAGTTCGCGGGTGATGGCGGCGCGCGCGTTATAGAATTCGGCGGTTCCATGTGACGCCTCGCCGAGCAACACGACGCGCGCGTCGGCAAATCGTGCGAAAAATCCGCCGAATTCTTCCGCCTTCTGAGGTGGCGGCAGAGGTTCCGCATGCGCGCGCAGCACACCGGTGAGCGCCGGTTGATGCGACTTTCGGTGCTCGTGCGCGGTGCGGTAATCGGCCATAATTGTTTATTGTCTTCGTTGACCCGATCGGAATTGAAACAGGTGAGAATGAATGAGACTGATCGACCTTGTGTCCGTGTGGGCCGACCATCCTCAATCCTGGCTGGTGAGCGTCAGGTACATCAGGACGAGATACACGAGGGGAATAAGTATCAACACACCCAACTCAACAACGGCAGGCGCCGGGCAGTTCCCAGCCCACATACGAAAGCCGATGAAGATCACCGAGGCTAAAATGATCCCAATGCCAATATACCATGGCATCAGGCGGTTCCGTTTTGGCGACGCATATTCCATTGGTTCATATCTCTCCAAAAGCCGCGATCTATTTGTTGTTTGAAATTATGACGTCTGATTGTCACGACGACGTTGATCCTGATCAATTGATCAACCGGGAACCCGGTCTTGTGGCCGAGCACGAGCCGGTCGGCATCCAGATGGCCGTTAACGGACCGACGCAAACCGCGATCACGAAGACCGCCGCAATCTCCATCGGGGAAAGACCCGAGAGATTTTACTTCTGACCGATAATAATCAGGAGCTCAATTCATATATTTTTCTCTGAAAATGAGGTCAATTACTATATTTATTAAAATAAATATATGAAATTACTTTACTTTATTGGAGATGATTTTATTTGTGAAATCGACTTTGTACCAGCCATCGTCATGAATATTCGCGACTTTGTTCATCCCGGCCTGCCGGAAACGCCCTGTTCAGCCGCGATCATGCTGCTCTGCCTGGAAGTATTCGATCAAATCAGCAGGCTTGGTGGCTTGCCCGAGGATTTACGATAGAGCTCCCGGTAGCCTTGCTCTAAAATCACGGACTATAACTACGCAATATTGCCGGGGCACCCTGATCGGGGCTCCGCCCGCAATTAACCACAGGAATCTGCTCGGGCTTGTAGCTTCCACGCCGACAACTCCATTATAGTCCGGAGTTGTTCAGCTCAATTCCGAGGAAGAGGTTGTGGACCGGGGCAGCAGCCGGCCATTGGATCGGGGTTATTGAGGGCGTAGCGCTTGGGGGCGTGTGTTAATGAGAGTGGGAACATGAAAAAGACCGACATGGCCGTTGTAGGTATGGCTTGTCGGTTCCCCGGCGGTTGCAACACGCCCGAAGCGTATTGGGACTTGCTCGCAGCCGGCCGCGACGTCGTTACCGAAGTGCCGGCCGACCGCTGGGATCATACGCTCTTCAAGCACCCGAATCGAAAGGCGCCAGGGCGAACCTATACTTTCGCGGCTGGGACACTGGGCGACATTCGGGGTTTCGATGCCGCCTTTTTCGGCATCTCGGCGCGCGAGGCCGACATGATGGATCCCCAGCAGCGGTTGCTGCTGGAGATGGGCTGGGAGGCGCTCGAATCCGCCGGACAGATTCCCAATCATTTCGTCGGCAGAAATTGCGCTGTCTATGTCGGCATTTCCTCCACCGAATATGGCTCGATCCAACAGGGCAACGGCGATGGCATCAACGCCTACACGATGCTCGGCTCCACACTTTCGATCGCCGCCAATCGACTTTCCTATCAGTTCGATTTGCGCGGACCGAGCATGGCCGTCGACACCGCCTGCTCGTCATCGCTCGTCGCACTCAATGAGGCGCTCAACGCGTTGTGGAGCGGGCGTTGCGACATGGCGCTTGTCGGCGGTATAAGTCTGCTTCTCAGCCCCTTGCCTTATATCGGATTTTCGAAAGCAACCATGCTCTCGACCTATGGTCAGTGCAGGGCATTCGGCGAGAAACCTGGCGGCTATGTGCGGGGCGAAGGCGGTGGTGTCGTCGTCATCAAACCCCTGACCGATGCACTTCGCGACGGCGACCCGATCCACGCGGTCATCGAGGGCGCGGGCGTCAATGCAGACGGACACACAAACGGCATCGCGTTGCCGTCGCACGAGACGCAGCGTCTCCTCATCGAGCAGACGATGACCAGGTTCAAAGTGGATCCGGCCGAAATCGACTTCTTCGAAGCGCACGGCACAGGCACCACGGTCGGCGATCCCGCCGAAAGCCGGACCCTCGGTGAAGCAATCGGGCAAAAGCGCAAAGCGGATAGCGGACCCCTTCCTATCGGATCGGCAAAAACAAATATTGGCCACCTGGAGCCAGCGTCGGGCATGGCCGGGCTCATCAAAACGATCATGGCTATCCGCCACCGGTCTGTGCCGCCGTCGCTTCATTCCGAGACGCTCAACCCCGACATCGATTTCGACAGTCTTCGTATTGCGCCGGTGCAGAAACTGACACCGCTGAACGTCACTGGGCGCCCCATCCGCGCGGGTGTCAATTCATTCGGCTTCGGCGGCGCCAACGCGACGGTGTTGCTGCGCGAACATGTCGCTGCACCTGCGACCGCACGCGAGGTCCCGCTGGCGCCACCGCCGCTTTTCCTCTCCGCCAAGTCACCAATGGCACTGCGCGCCATGGCTCGAGACTGGGCAGAGTTCCTGCGGCCGGCCAACCGGGACGATTATTACGATGCCGCGTTCACGGCGGCGTTCCGGCGCGCGCACCTGACAAATCGCGCCGTCATTCGAGGCGACACGGTCGAGGAGATCATCGAACATCTTTCCGCCTTTGCAGAAGAGGCAGACAGCCCGGTCGTGTCAAACGAGACAACCGTTTCCCGTGGAAAGGTCGGCTTCGTCTTCAACGGCAACGGTGCACAATGGCCTGGCATGGGGCGTCAGCTGTATGCCGAGAGCGATGCGTTCCGTCGCGAAGTCGACGCTGTCGATGCGCTCATCAGTGAGATCGCGGGATGGTCGCTTGTCGAAGCGTTGCACGCTGAAGACGTCGAGCAACGACTGCAGCGAACAGAAATCGCGCAGCCCACCTTGTTCGCGCTGCAGGTCGGTCTGGCCCGCTGCCTTGAGATTGAAGGACTGACGCCCTATGCCGTCGCCGGGCACAGTGTCGGCGAGGTCGCTGCCGCTTATTTCGCCGGCGCTTTCGATCTTGCCCAAGCCACGCGGCTGATCGTCGCTCGATCCGAGGCACAAGGGCGCACGCGCGGCGATGGACGCATGGCGGCGGCAGGCATTTCGCCGGAACAGGCGCTGGAAATCGAGGAAGAGTTCGGCGGCAAGGTTGAACTCGCCGCGATCAACACGTCGACCTCGGTAACGCTGGCGGGCGACGAAGCAACATTGATCTGTTTGGGAGACCGTTTGGCCGCCGACAAGGTCTTCTTTCGTATGCTGGATCTCGACTACGCTTTTCATAGTCGCGCGCTCGATCCCGTTCGCAGCCACTTCCTGAATCGGGTGGGCTCGGTGACGGCGGGCGCGACGAATATTCCCTATTATTCGGCGGTCCTCGGAGACGAAATACCTGGCGCGCATCTCGATACCGAATACTGGTGGAACAACATGCGCCGACCCGTGCGGTTCCGCGACGCCATCGTCACGATGATCGACAGCGGCATCGATGTGCTGATCGAGATCGGTCCGCACAACGTCCTTCAACCTTATCTGCGCCAGATACTGCGCGAAAAAGGAAAAAGCGACGCACCAATCACCAGCATGACCCGCACTTCGCATAGCGCGTCGATGTTGCATCGCGTTGCCGATGCTGTGTTCTGCGCCGGCGCCGAGCCCGATTTCCATAAATCGTTTCCCGTGCACGGACATTGCGTCGAACTACCGAGATACCCGTGGCAGCGTGAAGATCATTGGACGCCGGTGACTGCCGAAGTCGATGGACGCATGTATGCGCATGTCGACGGCCCCCTACTCGGCAGCCGGCCGCAGCGCGGCCATGCACTTTGGGAAAACCAGATCGACGCAGAAATGTTTCCCTTCCTTGCCGACCATAATGTCGGCGGTTCGATCGTCTTCCCGGCGTCGGGTTATGTCGAATGCGTGTTGGAAGCCTCCGCCGCCTTATTCGGTGGTGTACGTCACGATATCGAGACGCTCGAAATTCGTCGCCCGATTGTGCTCGCGCGTGGGCAGATGCTCAATATTCGGCTCACCTATGACGAAGATGACAAAGCTTTCCGAATCGAGACATTGAAGCGTGGAAGCAACGACCCATGGACACTGAACGCCGTGGGTCGCTTGACGGAGCCTCTTGTTGGTGAACACGACGCTCCTACTTTGCCCGAAAAAGGAGCAGCCGCGGGTCATATCTCGCGAGACGACCACCACCGAATTGCCGCAGCGCTTGGGCTCAATTACGGCCCGGCTTTCCGGGCAGTTGAACAGGTCCATGTATCGGGAAATGAATCAATCGCCGAGCTGAAAGCACCAGACGATGTTGTCGGAGAAATCGATAAATTCGTTCTGCACCCAGCCCTTCTCGATAGCTGCCTTCAAACGCTGCTTGCCATTCTGTTCGAAGCAGGCGTGAGGGAGAACAATGCCTATCTGCCGTATCAGTTCAATGGCGTCAGCATATTCCAGCCACACACCCTTGCTGTCAGATGCCACACAAGATTGCGTGTGCGCAGCGAAAAATCACTGGTTGCCGACTTTGCGCTGTTCGACGCGGATGATGCTTGCGTCGCGGCCGTAACCGGATTGCGATTTTTGCGAACTGAACTTCAAAACGCCAGCGTCGGCACACGACGCTTCCGGTTTGAAACACTGCCACTCGATTACGTTTCTGCCGAGTGCGAAACTCCTGATGCAGCGACGCTCGCCGCCGCGCTGGGTTTTGCCGAACGAAACGATGCGATTTCGTCCGCGAGCGATGGCCCCGACCTCGACGCGATTGCCCGCGGCATGCTTATCCGTGACAGCATCGAACAACTAAGCGCCGACGGCGGTTTGAACGGGCACGCCGACACGACGGCGGCACCGTCGAAAGTGAATGGTAAGAGCCGCGACGATATTCGCACCATGGATATGCCGCCAGGCCAGAACGGGCAAAAATTGTGGCAAGATTCATTGGCACGATACCCGGCATATCTGGCTGAACTCAACGCTCTGATGCTGTGTGATGGAGCAACTCCGTATGACAAAGCGCCAGGAAAGCCGAGCGCAGTCAGCCGAGATCACTTGCTGGAAAGTTCGCCGAGCTTCTCGCCAGCACGAGATTTTCTCGCGGAAGCGTTGATCAAGGTCGCGGCGCTCTGGCCGACAAACCGCCGACTTCGGATACTGGAAGTCGGCACAGCGAATGGCCTTGTGCGCGATGCCGCATCCATTTCCACAGCGGGCGCTGTCGACTTCACGATTGTTTCGGACGATGAAACGAAGCTCTCGAACCTCGAAATGGACATTGAGGCTCCGAATGTGCGGTTTCTACACGCAGATCCCGCGGGGCTTCTTTCCGAGAGTGACATGAAGAAACTCGGCGAGTTCGACGTTATTGTTTGTCCGTTGCCTTCGGCGGTCGGCGGCCTGACGCCAGCGCTTAGAGGGAATATCAACGATCTTCTCGCTCCGGGCGGACTGTTGCTCCTCTCGGAGCCCAGGTCTGCTCTCTGGATTGACACCGTCTTTGCGGCTGGCACCTCGATTTTGCAGGCAGAAGCGCAAAGCGACCAGATGGACGCTGAAACGCTTGTCCGTTTCTTCGCAAGCGACGGGTTTTGCAACATTCACACCGTCGCCGCCGGAGATACGACAGTACTGATCGCCGATGCGCCCCGTCCCGGCGACTACCGAACCGCTCCCGCGCGTTCCAGCGTCGACGCCACGGGATCGGGCTGGTTGATCGTTTACGATCCATCCAAGGCGGAGGCCAATAGCGCGCGGGCGCTATGTAATGAGCTGGAGCGGGCCGGCGCGATCACAATACAAGCTCATGCCGGTGAGAACCCCATGCATGACGACGATGCCTTTCCGCTCGACCCGGACGTCGAGATGCAATGGCTGGAGACCTATCTGGCCCTCGCCGGAACCGGCATCGACCTTCATGGCATTGTTCTCTTCGGCGACATGTCGGCCGACGCTCGTCCCGGCTGGAGCGCGTTGCTCGCGGCGCGCGCCATGTCGCATGCCGAGTTCAAGGCGATGCCACGCCTGCATATCGTCACGCGCAATGCATCGAGCTTCCGGGCGACGGACAAAATGAATCTCACACAGGCGCCGCTTTGGGGCGTTGGCCGAGTCATTGCCAACGAGGTGCCGAAAACACGCTTGCGCATGATCGACTTGCAAGGCGATGACCCAACGCAAACGGAGCTCATTGCGGCACTCTGTGCGTCGCTTCTCGACACCGATCCAGAATCTGAACTTGTGCTCAGCACAGAAGGTTCGTTCGCGCCGCGCCTGCGCGTTGTGCCGAATGAAGAGCTAGTGGAAACAGGCCGAATAGCAAGGAAACTGACTTTCGCCACCGGTCGCCTCAATTCGCTGGCATGGCGGCCCTCCGCCATACCGAAGCCAAAGGCGCATGAGATTGTTGTTGCACCGCAAGCCGCCGGTCTCAATTTCCGCGACGTGATGTACGTACTGGGTGTGTTGCCGGAGGAAGCGCTGGAAGCGGGATTTGCCGGACCAAGCGTGGGCATGGAAGCCGCAGGCATCGTGACCGATGTCGGCGAAGGCGTTGCAGGATTTCGCCCGGGCGACGAAGTGTTGTGTTTCGCGCCACATTGCTTCGATAGCCATATCGTGACGCCGGCGACAGCTGCGGCGCTCAAACCTGCCCGCCTGAGCTTCGAAGAAGCCGCCACAATTCCGACTGCCTTTTTCACGGCACAGTACGCGCTCGATCATCTGGCACGTCTGAGAAAAAGCGAACGCGTCGTGATTCATGGTGCGGCCGGCGGTGTCGGCCTGGCTGCCATTCAGGTCGCACGTCGTGTCGGTGCCGAGATTTTCGTGACCGTTGGAACGCCGGAGAAGCGGCGGTTTATGCGGATGCTTGGTATTCCGGAAAATCGGATATTCGACTCGAGATCTCTGCTTTTTGCCGATGAGATCATGAAGGCGACCAACGGTGAAGGCGTGGACGTTGTTCTCAATTCACTCGCAGGAGAGGCAATACATCGGAATCTGGGGCTGCTTCGGCCATTCGGCCGTTTCATGGAGCTCGGCAAGCGCGACTTTTATGAGAACAACCGGATCGGACTGAAGTTTTTTCGGAACAACCTCAGCTATTTCGGTATCGATGCCGACCAACTGATGATCGAGCGGCCGGCATTGGCGCGTGAAATATTCGACGAACTAATCGACCTTTTCGAGAAAGGTACCTATACACCCCTGCCTTATCGAGTGTTCGACGCGAACCGCGTATCGGACGCTTTTCGTCTGATGCAGAAATCCGGTCATACCGGCAAAATACTCATCCGCCCGCCCTCGGCCGGTGCGGAAATACCAAAGCGCAAGAGCGCTGCCTTCCCGGTCCGGCGCGACGCTGCCTGCCTCGTGACCGGCGGCCTTTCGGGATTCGGGCTTGCGACGGCACGGTGGCTCGCACAAAAAGGGGCTGGTAGCCTCGTTCTCATTGGACGTTCCGGCGCCACGAGCGAAGATGCACGCGCAGCAATTGCGGAATTTGAGAAGCTCGGCGTACACGTTATTGCCCGCGCGTGCGATGTGACGGACGTCGGAGCCGTTGGCGCTCTTTTCGACGAAGCGGAGCTGGCGGGCTATCCAATACGCGGCATCGTTCACGCGGCGGCAGTATTCGACGATGCAACAATGGAGACGCTCGATCAACGCCAATACCAGCGCGTTGTTGAGCCGAAGATTCATGGCGCCCTGGTCTTGCACGAAGTCAGCCTTGGACGCGAAATCGATTTCTTCGTGCTCTATTCGTCGATAACCACCGCGTTCGGCAATCCTGGTCAGGCCAATTACGTTGCCGCGAATGCCTTTCTCGAAGCCCTGGCCCAACATCGCCGGGCCACCGGACTGCCAGCTCAGGCAATCGGCTGGGGCGCTATCGGAGATGCGGGCTATCTCGCCCGCAACGAAGATATGCGGGATCAACTTGCCTCAAGACTTGGCGCCGATCCGCTCAGCACCAGCGACGCGATGACGTTTCTCGAGGGGTTCGTCGCTCGCGACGAATCCAATTTCTACGCGGCCGGCATAAACTGGCAGCGCTTGCGCGCAGGACTACCGGTTTTGCAAGCGCGAGTCTTTGGAGAGCTGACATCGAAGATAGAACGAAAGACTGAGGGCGACAGCGCAGACGATATTCTATCGAAATTGTTGACAGTTTCGCCGGAAGAGGCCATTGGCCTGGTATCCGGTGCTCTGGCGGAAGAAATCGGACAGGTTCTGCGTCTGACTCCCGATAAAATCGATCTTGGCAAGTCGGTATTCGACCTGGGTATGGACTCGCTTATGGCTCTCGAATTGAAACTTGGAATCGAGGATCGCTTCGGAATTGAGATTCCGATCATGGCACTTTCTGAAGGCGGCAGCGTCGTATCCCTCTCCGCCCAGATTGTCGCCCAAATTCGCGGCGACAATCTGGAGGACCAATTTACCGGCGACGTGCAATCCATTATCTCTCGTCATATCAATGACGATGATGTTGAAAGTATCCGCAGAACGGACGACACTCGCGATATTTCAACAAGCGAAGATCAGTTCGGCACGTGACAACATCAGATCCCAACGAACCGCGCAGGCTCTCCAAGGAGTCCAAGGAGGAGGCGCTACGGCGCATCCTAAAGAAGCGCCACGATATCTCTGGAGAGATGAACGGCGTCGCCATGCGCGATTCCTCCAGCATTCCTGAGTCCCACTACCGAATCGAAAAATTCGCCGACTACCAAACGCTAATGCTGCAGCAAAGCTTGGCAAAGAAAGTTAATCTTGAAAGCCCGTATTTTCAGGAACACGACATTCTGGCGCGCGATACGACGATTATCGGCGGCAAGGAGTTCATAAACTTCGGAACATATAATTATCTGGATTTGAACGGGCATCCGCGTGTCAACGAAGCGGCATATCAGGCTATGGTCGAGTATGGCACGTCAGCTTCGGCAAGCCGGCTCGTCTCAGGCGAACGACGACCCCACCGGGAACTCGAAGCCAAGATCGCCGAACTCCACGGCACAGCCGCTGCTTTGACGTTCGTGTCGGGCCATGCGACGAATGTTACGACGATCGGCACACTTCTCGGAAAGCGCGATCTTATTCTCCATGACAGGCTAATTCACAATTCGGTGCTGCAGGGAGCGCTTCTCTCCGGCGCACAGCGGCAACCGTTCGACCACAACGACTGGCGCGGTCTGGATGACCTGTTGACCAGATCGCGCCGAAAATTCGAGAAAGTCCTGATTTGCGTCGAAGGTGTCTACTCGATGGACGGAGACATTCCGCCGATGCCCGAGATTATCGAGATCGCGCGCAAGCACAAAGCGCTGACGATGGTCGATGAGGCACATTCCTTCGGCGCTCTCGGTGCGCGGGGCCGCGGCATCGGCGAGCATTTCGGTTTAAAGCCCGGAGATGTCGATATCTGGATGGGAACGCTCTCCAAAACGCTTGCGGGCTGTGGCGGCTATGTGGCCGGCTCCGAAGCGTTGATCATGCTGCTCAAGCACACAGCCTCGGGATTTCTATATTCCGTCGGAATGCCGCCTCCCATGGCGGCAGCATCGCTGGAGGCTTTGCGGATCATGGAGGAGGAGCCGGAGCGAGTGCAGAAGCTTCAGCAAAACGGCAAGCTAATGCTCGATCTTGCCCACGGGGCGGGGCTCAACACGGGCTACGCAATCGGCTCCACGGTTCTGCCCGTTATCACCGGCAGTTCGCTTCTGGCAGTGCGTTTGTCGCGCGCCCTTTTTGAGCGCGGCATCAACGCGCCACCGATCATCTATCCGGCCGTCGAGGAGCGGATCGCTCGGCTACGTTTCTTCCTTTCCAGCGCCCATAGCGAAGATCAAATACGCTATACAATTGCGGAGGTGGCCAGCCAGAAGAAACATCTTGAAACTGCGCCGCTATAGCCCCTAGAGGCCAACAACCGTTTTCCATGATTGTTCGGTCAGACAGACAGCGCTCACTTGCGACCGCCCATTGCCGTCTGCCAGGATAACGCGGCGGCAACGGTCTCCAGTCGCGGAAACATAGTCGGACCCGACATGCACCAACATGCTGTTTCCGGAGGGTGCGACGACGGGCCCTGAGGTGCCGGGCGCCGCATTGACAGCGTAAAGAGCAATCGGATCTCCTGTCAGACCGCTACTGGCGACCTCGCTTGCGGGGCTATGCTCGTTTGACGTCGACGTGGTCTCACAGGCCGCAAGTCCGACCGACAAGACCAAAACGATCAAGAAACCCCGCATACCCCACCTTCTCTCGCATAGGCAAAGACGCCCTTCTTGGCGACGCCGTTAGCTGATCCTAACATAGAAAAATCGATTGTCATGTCGGGCTCCTCGCATGATCCATGGACATGAACCGCCGAAGCGTCGGTGGCGTTTCCACGTTGGTCGGCCAATCGATCGCGGTCGTCAGCCTGTTCCGCAATGCGGCATCCCGTACGAGAGCGATCAAAGCCTCCGACCAAGAGGCCTTGTTGTCAGCCGGCCGCACAACGCCGTTGTGACCGTCCCGAACGACGCTTTCGTATGGCTCGCCTGCCGCAAAGACTCCAACAGCTCCGAAGCGAGCGATGTCGAGATATTTTACCCATGACCTGGCGGCATTGAAGGGTGTCGGCACCAGTGGTGCGAGACCGATATCGAGGCGTGTCGTTTGACTCCTCCGCCAGTATTCGGGCCAAAGCATCGGCGGCAGAACTGTAACCCTCGGCAAGCCAGCGTAGGATCGCCGCGCCTCCCGACCGCCGACAATCTCGAATCCGCAAGTCGGACAATCATCGAGGACCGGGATCATCACATCCCTGAGCCATCGCCGGTCCGCCCGGTGCGTCTTCTGCCCGTGATAAAAGATACTGATGTCGGGCCTTTCATTTGGCGGACGTGCGCTGGGCAATGCGAATCGGGCAGGTGCGGGATCAATGCGATAGACGACGCCTGCCTCGGCATAGCGACGCGCCAGAACGCCGGAGGAAACCCACATTTCGCTTGCAAGCGCTCCTATACGCCGCGCATAGCGGAACCAGAAATGCGCCATGTAGAACCGGTAATGGAGCGGGAGGCTGCTGTCACCGATCGCCCCGACCAGATCGTCGTCAAGCAGATATGCGACGCCCCCGAGACCGCTCCTTGCGCGCTCAAGCGCCGCCAGCGATGCGGTATCGACATATCGCACTACGATTACAAACGCGTTGTCCAGGGCGACGGGTGGTGCTTTTCCCAATATCCAATAGTGTACGGGCAAAGTGGCGTGCCGAAGTCGATCGCGTAGATATATGTCGCAAGTGGGCGAGTGCTCCCATGTGAGCACGACGATGCGCTCCGGAGCACGCGTATACTCGCCGCGGCAGCGAAAAGACGACGCGGAGATGAGCGGACGATAATCGTCCATAGCCGAATTCATCGTCGCGATCAGTTTGCGTCGAGGACGACGGCGGCGGCCAGCGCCACGCGGAAGACGACTTCAACAATATCCCTGAACACCGCGAAGGTCTTCTGGTTGGCGGCGGGAAGTACCATGATGTGGTCGCCTTGACGAATCGGCTCGCCACCGTCATGCACCGACCCGTCGCTTCGCATGACCAGAATGCGTCCTGCATCACCCCTGTTGCTTACGCCACCGGCATCCTCGATATA
The DNA here is from genome assembly GCF_040882025.1 of Parvibaculum sp. GTDB lineage: Bacteria > Pseudomonadota > Alphaproteobacteria > Parvibaculales > Parvibaculaceae > Parvibaculum. The sequence continues at coordinate 39,349 of NZ_JBBECC010000010.1, forward strand.
TGCGCGCACCGACCGGCGTGATTGCCAAAGAACGGTCTGCGGAAGCTTTACCTCACCGGAAATCACCACAACATCGCTCTTTTTCGGAATCACTATTTCGTCGCCGTCCTCCAACAGCATTTCCCGCCAGTCGTTGCCGGCCAACACAACGCGCCCTTCCGGCCGAACCGTACGAACCTGCGACACAAAACGCTCGACCAATGCCGCTTCCTGCACACGCATTGCCGACTCCGTCGAGCTTATGGAGCTATCGGTCAAAACAGATCGTTGCAGCTCATAGAGAGCCCGATCAATCGCTTGTTGCTGCCGCAGCGCCACCGATTGGCGGCGAAGATAGATTGAATCGATATCCGCAAGCGTTGGATCGATCTCAACCAGTTGTGCCACGGCGCCCAATCTGGTCGCGCGCGGAACCGCAAATGCAGACGGTCCCATGTCATTGCCGTCGACTGTGACGACAATCGTCTCGCTTTCCCGGTCGGCCTCGACGGTGATGGAGTCTCCATCAATCGGCTTGTAGGCCGTCATCTGACTCAGCGGAACATATGTGTTGAATTGCTTTCCCGCGCGAATGCCGCGGATCAATGCATGGCTGGCTGACGGCCTGGGCTGCGCCAATGCAATCAGCTCGCCGCCGGTCGAGCGACCGGGGTCGAATTCGTAACGATACTCGCTTCTCACATCGCCCGAAATTGCGACGGTCGGCATTTGCGATCCGACAACAATCGAGTCGTTGTCAGAGAAACGCACCGGCGGCATCTCGCCGTCCTTCAGGAACTTGTAGAGATCAATTGTCGCGACCGTCGCGCCGCGTCTGACCACCCTGATGTTCCGGAAGCTGCCGCTGTCGAGATCGATACCGCCGGCGCGCGCCAGATAGTAGAGGACGCTGTCGTCTTTCGAGCCCGGGTAACGTCCGGGAAACGGAACGGACCCCGTAACGAAAACACCGAGCGGCTGTGTACCGAGGAGATTTGTATAGACCTTCACGTTGTCGGTGAAAACGCTCGCAACACTGCTTCGTACTCTCTGCGCGAGCTGTGCGTTGGTGACACCTTCTACTTTGACGGGCCCGATTTCCGGGAGAAAGATGTTGCCTTGAATGTCGACCACAAGAATGCCGTCAAACGTTCTCGCCCCCCACATTCTGACAGCGATGCGGTCACCTTGTGCGATCCGGTAGTCGGGGTTCACACCAACGCTGCGATCGACCAGACCGGAATTGGTAAAAATCTGAGAGCCGAAGGGCAACAGACCCTGAGTCGTAATCGGAGGAACGGCATTTGGTATATCCGTGCGCGAACCGCTCTGCTCACGCAAAAGCAAATCACCCCCCGAAGGACTCGTCTGCACCGGTTGCGGCTGCTCGTAACCGCCCGGGTCGTCGAAGATGTCGCCCAGCGGCTCCGGCTCAGCCAAGGTCGATGGCGCGCGCAACGGAGCGTTGTTCCCCTGCCCACTCGTCGACCCCTGTGCATGGAGTGCCTCGGCGCCAAGCGCCGTCAGCAGCACAACGATAAAAATCGCCCCCCAAGTTCTCATATACGCGCGTGCTCCCTGATAGCGGCCCCGATCAACATCAGCAGCCCGTATGCTAACAGGCCGCAGACGAGAAACGACACGATAATCAACAATCTCTCTGGCTTGGAAGGATCATCCGGTAAGGACGGCTCGACGAAAGCAACCAGATAGGCCTGCTTGCGGCCGGCATCGGCGCGCGCCAACTCCAGCGCGGACACTGTGGAAGTGTAAGCCGCCTTGGCGAATTCTTCCTCGATTAGCAGCCGCTCATAATCAGCCAGCAAATCCGAATAAGTCATTCCCGGCCGGTCTTCGTTTCTGGTCAAACGGCCCCTCTCCGCTTGCATCTGCTGCTCGATAGCGGCAATTCGGGCTTTGACGCCCGCGATTTGCGCACTGTCCTCACGCATGTAGCTCCTGAGCGACGCCAACTCAGTCTTGTACCGCGACAGTTCGCCTTCGAGGCTTGCAACGATTCCGCCAATGGCTTCGGCAGAACGAACAGGGTCGAGATCGCCGTGTTCCTCGCGGAACCTGTAGAGAGACATCCGATTGTCCCTCAATCTGTTTTCCGCCAGCTTCACCTCGTCGACCGCAAACTGAAGCGCATCGGACCTCGACTCCTGCGAAATCCGGTTGACCATATCGTCACTGATTTCGACGACCGCTGCCGCGATCCGCATTGCGTCTTCGGGGCGATATGCCTGAACGTCGAGATGGACGACATTCGCGGTGCTGTCAAAGTAGACATCGATACGGTTCAGATAATACTGAAAGAGGTCGTCGAAGCCGGCATCAGAGCTTAACCGGGACCACACGTCAGCTTCCGGCGCCACGTAGATTGTACGCAGATCAACCGCTTCCTGAAGCTTCCGGACGATTTCGCGGGATTGAATATATTCCTCAACGACATGGCCATCGACAACCCCCGGGGTGGCACCGATCGACCCCAGCAACCCGCCGACGGCTGTGGCGATCTGCGAGTCGGCGGTCCTCACCGTCATCAACGTTTGCGACACGTAACGATCCGAGGCCCAGAAGCCATAATAGATAAATGCAACAAAGGTCGGGGCGATCACAAGACAAACAAACAATATCTTCGATACGCCGAGCTTCACGACCTCCGCCAGTTCCTGTTCAACAAACGGCCGCGCCCTTTCCCTAACGAATGCCCGAAAACGATCGTAGGGCCCACCAGGCCGAACCAACCGCTCGAAACGCTCCTTGCCGAACGATGAATTCATGGCGCGCACCTTCTCATATAAAAATCGATTGCATCTTCGATATCGGCAAATGGCACCAGAATGCCCTCGAAGAGAACCAGCGCGATTTCGCAGTACTCGCGAATTGTATTGTCGCTATGCGAAACAAGCAGCATGCCTGCGCCCTTCGATTGCTCGAGGAATACCTTGCGTGATTTTGCGCGGAAGAACCTGTCTCCGGCGCCAATACTTTCGTCGATCAGATAGCAGTCGAACTTGATGGCGAGGCTGAGGCCGAAGGCCAACCGCGATCTCATGCCGGCACTGTAGGTTCTCACCGGCATATCGACATAACTGCCGATTTCTGCAAACTCCTCTGTCAACTCGAACGTCTTCTTGTAGTCGACACCGTATAGCCGGGCGACAAATGAAATGTTTTCTCGCGCGGTAAGATCGCCATGAAACCCGCCCGCGTAGCCCAGCGGCCAAGACAACCGTCCGCTTCTCACGATCATGCCTTTGCTCGGCTGATCGACGCCGGCAATCATATTGAGTAGCGTCGACTTTCCCGCGCCGTTTCTGCCCAACACGCCGACACGCTTGTCAGTCGGTATTGACAGATTGGTTTCGTTCAGCACCTGACGTACGCCGACATCCGTATCGAAATGTTTTTCAATACCAATCAGATGGATCATCGATCTAGTACTCGCCTTCGAAGCGCGCGATCGGCGACGAGACCGAATACGAAAATTCCGACCGCCCAAGAATAGCCGTATGTAATGTCTACACGGCTGCCGCCCATGAGCGGGCTGAAATTACCCCGCACACCGTCAACGAAATGCAGCAAGGGATTGTAGGAAGCATATTTGGCGACAGAGGCGGGCATCATATCCAGCGTGAAGAATACGCCGGATGTGAGGTAAATTATCCGGTTGAAGCCGTCCATCACATTCTTGAGCGACTCGGCTAAGGTCGTCAGCGAACCCATCGCGAGTCCCATACCAACTCCGACCATCCAGAGACCGAACACATTTGCCAACACCGATAGCGCATCGCCGAACGCATACTTTTCGACAAAGACATAGATGAAGGAAACAAACAAAATCAATACGAACATCTGCGTGAAGAATTCGAGTATGCTTCTCGCGAAAAATATGTCCATCGGCTGAACACTCGAATGGTTTAGAAGCGGGCGGTTTTGTTTCAGCGCATTGGTCAGGTGGTTGTAAGTCTTCAGATAGAAGAAGAGCGGCACCACGCCGGTCGTCACAAAGAGAATGACGTTCATGCCGAGCGAATCTCGCATCCGGATGTAGGAGAAGACGAAGGAAAAAACCATTACATGAATCATGGGCTCGATAACCGCCCATAGGTAACCAAGTTCGTGGCGTCCGAAACGCGCCATCGTCTCGCGCAACATAAGCGTTCGCACCGAATGAAAGAGTCGTCCAATTGCTACAAAGAGATTTCCACGTTCCGCAAGTGTTGCAGGCGTCCAGCACGGCGCAAAATCCGCTGGAATATCCGACATGATTTTTTTGACCTCGGGGTCATCCAGAGGGTTCGTTTTTTTCCGGCGGTGCTTCGTCTCCGCCCCCGTGGCCTTCCCCGTCGCCTGCGCATCGACCGGGACGTCATCCTCCGTTCTTTCACCGAGCCGCGTGAGCATCTCCCGCCGCTCTTCCTCATATTTAGTCCCCGGCTCGATTGATCTCAGAACACGCCGCGCTTCCGATTCACGGCCACCGGCGAGCAGTCCCCTGCTGAGAAGAATTTTTCCCTCGGTCCATTCGGCATCCCGAGCCACCTGCTGCTCAAGCTGACTGATGGCCTGGACCAGACGAGCTCCTCGATAGGCGCTTCGGGCTGCAATTCGTCCAAACCGCTTGTCTTCGGGTGCCAGACGAATGCCAGCAGTGGCAGCCTTGTGAGCTTCTGTCCATTCGCCACGTTCGTAGTGCAGCTTCGCGAGCAATGCCATGCGCGCAATGCTGGGCCCCAGCGCGCTGTTCGCCTTTGTGAGCCAACGGGCGATAAGCGCCTTCTTCTCTGAGCGTTGCGCTACACGCAGTGCAGCATCGATATAGCGGGCACTCTCCCGGTCAAATTTCAGATTTTCAGTAAATAACTTCAACGCCGCATTGTCTTGCCCAAGCAGCGCGCGCAGTCTCGCCTCCAACAGGGAGATCTCCCGCTTCTTGTCTGCTGGCGCAAGTTCCCGCGCGCTTGCCAATGTTTCCGCTGCGGCTTCAATGTCGCGATTCAGCGCGAGAAAAACACCGCGAAGATACATCGCCCGCCAGCCGCGATATCCACGCTTCCAGACTCGCTCCGTCAGATCAAGACCGAGTCCATAGCGCCGTCGCGCCAGCAATTCGCCGCACAGCCACCACAGGCTTTCGAACGGAGGCACGAACGACGATCTCGATTCAAGTGCCTCAATGGCAATTTTGACGGCCGCGACCTCGTCGCCGGCGCCATAAGCGCGCGAGAATTCCTCCGTTCGGCCGGAAGGCTGCTCAGGTTCGACAACGCTCAAGCTCACCGGATAAATCCGCCTGTCTTTAGCGAGCGCCGCAGAACTCCAAGCCTGCGCTCACAATACATCCAAATAAACATACAGGGCGCACCCTTCGCTCCGATCCTACCGGACACGCGCGATTCGGGCGCGAACCCGGTCAGAGACGGCCTGCCGAAACGCTCGGCTGCTGCGAGACGACCACTGTAGTGGCGTCCTGAGCTCGGTCGGCAACAGCCCGTCGCTCATTATGTTTCGACTTTGGCGCCACTATAGATTTCGACGACGCTACTTCGACATTTCTTCGGCTGACATCTTCAAATCTAGCGATGGCATTTGTAACAGCAAGGCGAATTCCGACGGGAGTATAGTAGTCACCATTAATCATACTCCGCTTCAAAAGCTGACGTCGAAATTCTGCAAAGAGGGCTTTGTCGGGCGCCGCCGCATTCAGCCAGAAATCTTCCAGTTCACCCTGGAAGGTCAGCCCCGGTCTATCGAAAATCGCCCTGCCAAGACAGATCAGAGGCCGTCCGAGGTCAAGTGCGATCAGCCCGACCGTACTGTTCAGCGTTACAACGCCACGCGAACTGCGAATGAGCGTTTGCAGATCGCCTCCGTCGATATAATCGACCCGGCCAGATACCCCATATCGATCGGCAAGAAGCCGGGCGCGATGTCGAAAGTTCGTCCAGCCATTATCGAGGGGATGCGCCTTGACGACAAGCCGCACAGTTCCGGGTGCATGCGCCGCAAAATTTCTTATCACGTATTCGAGGGCTGCGGTCATGCTGCTATGGGACGAATGCAAGCGCACTTGCGAGTCGCTGTCGAGCTGCATCGGGAAGACAAAGAAATCCTCCCCCATCGCAGCAAGGCGTCTGACAATTCTGCCTGCCTGGCGGCCACGAAGAGGCAACGTCGCGAGCCGCCGCATCCATGTCGCATATTCCGCCCAGATCGGAAAAGGGCGATGCGTCCGATACTTCGGATAGCGCAACCACCTTAGATAGTTCCAAATCTGCCATTGAAAGTCATAGATGACACGGCGACGCATGGCAGGTCTGACGGACACAAAGTCCGCCTCCTCCGATGTTCCGCCCTCACCGGTGTCAGACAGCAGAAGCGAGTCGTCCAGCAAAGGCGAATGACCATTGATCCCGCCCTCTTCCAGGGTGAGCCAGTGCGGCCGGATATAGCCTTCCTCGAATACCCAGACGCGGCATGCAATGTTACGAATTGCATCGATCGCCGCTCGATGGAGAGGGCGGCAATCATTGTGCATTACGATGTCGGATATCTCCTCCGACACGACAAGATTGCGCACGAAAGTGCCGAAATCATCCGCAGCACCGCGATAGTCGACCGCATTCCATGTTCCCCAAAAGAAGCGATCTCCACCACATACGTTGATTCGTTTCACCCGGTAACCGCGCTCGGCCATCTCACGGCCGAGCGCAGGAAAGAAGTGACTGCTGTTTCCTTGAAGAAAGAGAAAGGCACGGCTCATCGAGACTCTCCTGTACGCCTTTCATCGCTCCAGCCGTCACCGCCAAGACCCAGCACGCTGCCCTCGTCTTTGTCATGTGCTCTCGCGTCGGCATCGGTCAGCGCCGCCGTCACAGTTTCGAGAAGGAGGCGATTCAGTGCATCGGCGCTGACATTTACGGCACGCGCGTCGCTCCGTGCTTTTTTGCACCAGATAAAATAATCTGTCCGCGGGTCATCATACCCAATTGCCCGGAACGCCTTTGGCAGGCTGGGCAAATGATCCCCGTAGAAGCAAAAAACCGCATCCCCTTTTATCTCTTGCAAGACTTTGCGAATTCGCCCGATCATTTTGTCTGCATTCTGAACGTGGCTGAGGTATTGCTGAACCGATCTTGATCTGACGGGCGTCGCAGCGCGGATTGTCGCCGGCACCTCAATACGCGGCTTCGACCACGGGCCGTGATTTTCCATTGTAATCGCGAAAACAAAGAGCGGTTGCTTCGTTTCCCTGAGCAGTATTTCGATTTTTGTCGCCACCGCCGCATCCGACATATAGGGCCCTATGCGGTCAGATTCTTCGAACGACGCAATATCGACGAATTCGTCAAAACCGAGATGGGGATAAGCCTTGTCCCGCCGGAAAAAAGATTTGTGGAAGGGATGAATACAAATGGTGCGGTAACCGATGCTGCGCAGATAGGATGCGATCGTCCATACGGGCTTGGCGCAATAACCGAGATAGGGATTGAACCTATCGACGCCCATAGCCTCGTCCGGTATGCCTGAGAGAAAGGCAAACTCGGTTCTGAGTGTGTTGGCGCCCCAGGCGGGAACGCGCAACCGTCCACTATAACGCGCGGCGCCGACCATGCGATCAAAGTGTTTCAGAAATCCAGGCGGCGCCTGTTCCATGATACGGCGAGCATCGAAAAACGACTCGCTTTGCACAACGACTACCGATGGTCGGGAATTGGATTGGCCGAAAGGCCGGGCACGATCTTCGTCTTCGTTTTTTTGTGAACGAGCGATCGCCTCCTCGCTCTCGCCGGCGAGGAAAAAATAGAATATCAACGTCGTCACAAGGCTCAGCTTGTCGACATCTTCCCTGACGTCTGTCGATTGACCGTATTCCTTCAGAATCTGGCGGTATTCGTTTCTGAGCCGCCCTCTGGTGACGGCGTAGATGGCGCC
>NZ_JBBECC010000011.1:0-1922 GCF_040882025.1 Parvibaculum sp.
CGGCGCTCATCAGCGGCAGCAGCGCGCCGATGCCGCCCGTCAGTGCCGCGCCGCCGACGGCGGTCGCAACGCCGGTGACGACGCCGGTACGGTCAAGCCCGGCGGTGGGCGCGCCGAGCGGGCCGGAGAGACGGACCGGAAAAGCGAGACTGACAAGGCTTGCCTTTTTCGGCTTCGGCTTGAAGAGAAGATTTATCTTCTCATCGCCGAGATCAACCGTGCCCGAGCCCGTGGTGACGAGACTGTCGGTTTCGAGCGCCAGCGCCTTCGCGGTGCCGACGCCGCCGGCGAAATCGAACGCGCTCAGGACACAGACGAGTTCGGCCGTGTCGCCGGTTTCGCCGCCGGGGATCAGTACATTGACGAGATCGTCGGAGACGACCGCGAAGGCGCGCGAATTGATCGTGCCCTCGCCGATCGCGAGATTGGTCTGCCCGCCAAGCGAGGCGGCAATCGCATGCAGCGAATTGCCCCGGCCCTTGAGCCTGGCGCCGAAATCGGCCCGCGCCGTCAGCATCGTCGTCAGATCGAGATCGGCAAGGAGGCGGCCGATATCGAAATTGGCGGCATTCGCGTCGATGGCGACGGTTTTCGCCTTGCCGTCGGCAGAGAGTGCGAGCTTGACGGGCGTGCCGCGATAGGCGGCCGCGAGCGGCGCCGAGAGCTTGCCGCTGTCGAGCTTCAGCGGCAGCTTCAGATCGGTGAGCACGAGATCGCCGAAGCGCAACTCGCCGAGCGAAAGCGCGATATCGGCGTCGGCCACCGTCAGGGCCTCAAGCGGCAGCGGATCGCGGCTGAAAACAGGACCGCCCGCGCCGCCGCCTTTGCCGTCCGAAAGGAACGGGGTGACGTCGAAGGCCGATCCGGCGAGCGCGCCGGTGAGTTTCGGCCGGTCCGCGAGATCGAGCGTGAGATCGCCGCCGACGCTCGTATCCGCGACGGTGAGCGTGGCATTGCTGAGCGAGGCCTTCTGTGTGTCGCCGGAAATATCCGCGGCGAAGGAAACGGCGGACCCGTTGACGTCGCCTTCGATGACGGCATGGAACCCTGCGCCTTGCGAGATGAGGGAGACCTCTTCGAACTCCGCCTCGCTGAGCTGGCCCGTCTCGCCATCGCGATAGGCAAGTTTCAGGTTGGCGATCTCGACCTGCGGAATGCCGGCAAGCGACATGCCGCCGCCTTCGGCGGGCCGAGCGGCGGGTGCGGCCTCGCCGAATTCCCAATTGCCACGACCGCGACGGTCCGTCTCCAGATAAATATCCGCGCCATCGAGCGCGATCTCGCGCAGATCGACATTGCCGGAGACAAGCGGCAGCAAGGCGAGCTGCAGCGAAAGCTTCTCGGCCGTCACCATTTGCGGCCGCGTGCCCCAGTCCGCGTTGCTGAAACTGATCTTCTCGGCAACGACGGTCGGCACCAGCGAAAAGCCGATGCGAAGCCCGCCTTCGATTTTCAGTGTGCGGCCGGTGGCGTCTTTCGCCGCCGTCTCGATCTCGGGCGCGAAGCGGCCGAGGTCGACAAAGGTCAGTGCGTAAAGCGCGCCCGCCAGAAGAAGCGCGACGACAACGACGATACGCAGCAATTTTTTCATGGCTTCTGCCTCTCGTGAATGGTCATGGACACCTCCGCGGGCCAGAGCGTATCGAGCGCGGGCGACAGCGCGGCAAAATCGGACAGAACAAGATGCGCGCCGCTCGACCGGAGGATCTCGGGCGCATGATAGCCCCATTCGACGCCGAGCGCATGGGCGCCCGCCGCCCGCGCCATCTCGATATCGTAGCTGGTATCGCCGACGAGCGCCGTGTCGGCCGGTGTCGCGCCCGTCGCCGCCATCGCACGGTTGAGCATTTCGGGATGGGGTTTCGAAGGCGCATCGTCGGCCGTCTGCAGGGTGACGAAATAGTGCGACAGGCCGTGCGTTT
>NZ_JBBECC010000011.1:2022-8569 GCF_040882025.1 Parvibaculum sp.
GGCGCATCGTCGGCCGTCTGCAGGGTGACGAAATAGTGCGACAGGCCGTGCGTTTCGAGGATATGGGCAAGCCCGCGCTGCGACTTTCCGGTGGCGATGCCAAGCACGGTGTCGGCGCGGACGTGAAGCCTCTCCAGAACCTCGCGCACGCCGGGAAAGAGCGGCTCGGCGAGATCGGCGCGGTGGCGGATTTCGAAAAACGCATCCTTGTAGCTTTGAGTGATACGGCCGCGAAAGCCCGCTTCGGCTTCGGGCATAAGCGCCGCCAGCGCTTCGTCAAGCGACAGCCCGACGATCGAGAGCACCTGCTGGCGCGGCAGCTCGGCCAGACCATGTGCCGCGAAGGCATGCGCCATCGCCGCCACGATCATGTGCTGGCTGTCGACCAGCGTTCCGTCGCAATCGAAGACGACAAGGCGGAGCGGCGCGGTCATCATTCCAAACCGTCAAAGGCACCCTCGGCGTCGCGCTCCTCGAGCCCAAGCAGCTTCCAGCTCTTCTTCATATGCGGCGGCAGTTCGGCTTCGATGAAAAAGCGGCCGCCGTCGGGATGCGCGATGTCGATGGAGCGGGCATGGAGATGAAGCTGGCGCGGGATTTCGCCGCCGGGATGCGCGGTGATGCCGCCATATTTGCCGTCGCCGACAATCGGCGCCTCGATGGCGCGCGCATGTGCCCTGATCTGATGCGTGCGGCCCGTCAGCGGCATGAAGGCGACCCAGGAAAATTTGGTCGAGACGCTGGTGACGACCGAGTAATGCGTGACGGCATGCTGCGCATCCTCGTCACCCGCCGCGGCCGGCGAGACGCGCTCGGCGCGCGGGCCGCCCTGCTTGGCAAGCGCGAGGTCGATCGTGCCCTGCAACGGGGTCGGCGTGCCGATCACCAGCGCCCAGTAAATCTTGCGCGCGTCCTTCTGCTGGAAGGCGCGACCGAGCGCGGCGGCCGCCCTGGCGGTGCGGGCAAGAACGAGAACGCCGGATGTGTCGCGGTCGAGACGGTGAACGAGACGCGGACGCTCCTTTGCCTCGAATTGCAGCGCATCGAGCATGCCGTCGAGATGGCGCTCGGTTTTAGTGCCGCCCTGCACGGCGAGACCGGCCGGCTTGTTGAGCACAAGCAGCGACTTGTCCTTGTGGATGACCAGCGAACGCACATAGGCCGCGTCCTTGTCGCTGAGGTCGCGTTCGATTTTCGGGGCCGGTTTTTCGGCATCCTCGCCCAGCGGCGGCACGCGCACGGTCTGGCCGGCGGCAAGCCGCGCGCTGGCCTTGGCCCGCGCGCCGTCGACGCGCACCTGGCCGGTACGCAACAGCTTTTCGAGACGGCCATGCGTCAGCGCCGGAAACCGCCGCTTGAACCAGCGGTCGAGCCGGATGCCGTCCTCGTCCGCGCCGACATCGATTTGCGTGACCTGGCTCATGCCGAAAATAACATGCGCGAAATCCACAAGCCGACGAAAAGCGCGCCGACGGCGCCCGCGACCGAGCCGAACATATAGAGCCCGGCCAGGCTCATGTCGCCGCGCTCGATCATGTTGGCGGCGTCGAGCGAAAAAGCGGAGAAAGTGGTGAAGCCGCCGAGAATGCCCGTGGTGAGGAAGCTGCGCATTTCGGGCGAGAGGTCGTATTTGAGCGCAAGGGCGCCGGCGAGAAGACCCATCAGCATCGAGCCGATGATGTTGACGCCGAATGTGCCCCAGGGAAAATTGGGACCGAGGAGACGCAGCATCTGCAGGTTGAAAAGATAACGTGCCGAGGCGCCGACGGCGCCGCCCGCGGCGACCGCGAAAAGACTGTTCATCCCTGCCGTTCCTCTCTCAGCTTTTGCCAGTAGGCGAGCCGCTTGCCGATCTCGCGCTCGAAGCCGCGCTCCTCGGGTTGATAAAAATGCTGCCGGCCGACTTCCTGCGGAAAATAGTCCTGCCCCGAAAAGGCATTCGGTGCGTCGTGGTCGTATTCGTATCCGGCCCCATAGCCAAGGTCTTTCATCAGCCGTGTCGGCGCATTGAGAATATGGGCGGGCGGCGCAACGGAGCCTGTGTCGCGGGCCGAGCGCCGCGCCGCGCCGAATGCCGCATAGGAGGCGTTCGATTTGGGCGCGGTGGCGAGATAGATCGTCGCCTGCGCCAGCGCCAGTTCGCCTTCCGGCGCACCCAGAAAATCGAAGACGTCTTTCGCCGCCAGCGCCTGATGCACGGCTTCCGGGTCGGCCAGGCCGATATCCTCGATCGCCGCGCGCACCAGACGCCGCGCGATATAAAGCGGGTCTTCGCCACCGGCGAGCATGCGCGCCAGCCAGTAAAGCGCCGCATCGCAATCCGACCCCCGGATCGACTTGTGAAGCGCGCTGATGAGGTTGTAATGCCCTTCCCTGCCCTTGTCGTAGAGGGGCGCGCGGCGCTGTACGGCGGCGATGAGTTCGCCCGTGTCGAGCGGCACCTCGGGCGCCTGCGCAAAGACCTCCTCGGCGAGGTTGAGCGCATAGCGCCCGTCGCCATCGGCCATCGCGCGAAGCGAGGCGCGGGCGTCGTCGGTCAGCGGCAGCTTCTTTTCGTAAAAGGCTTCGGCGCGGGTCAGCAGTTCCTCGAGCGCCGCGTCGTCGAGCCGGTTGAGCACCAGCACCTGCGCGCGCGACAAAAGCGCCGCGTTGAGCTCGAAGGAGGGGTTCTCGGTGGTGGCGCCGACCAGCGTCACGGTGCCGTCTTCCATCACCGGCAGGAAACCGTCCTGCTGGGCGCGGTTGAAGCGGTGGATCTCGTCGACAAAGAGCAGCGTGCCCTTGCCGGTCGAGCGGCGGGCGCGGGCCGCCTCGAAGACTTTCTTGAGATCAGCGACGCCCGAAAAGATCGCCGACATCGGCTCGAAATGAAGGCCGACACGATCCGCCAGCAGCCGGGCGATGGTGGTCTTGCCGGTGCCGGGCGGACCCCAGAATATGACGGAGGAGAGGTGGCCGGACGCGAGCATCCGGCCCAGGGGCCCCTTGGGACCCAGAAGGTGCTCCTGCCCCACGACCTCCTCGAGCACCTTCGGCCGCAGCCGGTCGGCCAGCGGGCGCGGCGCCCCCTCATCCATCCCCGCAGCCTCGAAAAGATTGCTCATGGCCGCTGTTTAGCACGTTTCGGGAGACCCCTCACCGGTGCCCGCTGAGACTATTTTTACCCTGCGACAATTTGCAATCGATTTGCAGTCACAGTGCTGTTGCAAACCATTCGCAGGGGTGGCAACCTCCCCTTCCCGAAAGGCCCGAGCCCGGACTGGAAGCCGCATGATCGTCTGTGTCTGCAATGCCAAGAGTGACCGCACCGCACGTGAAGCCTTGGCCTGTGGGCCGCATATCGACACACCGGCCGCCCTCCATCGCGCCATGGGCTGCAAGCCGCAATGCGGACGTTGCCTGCCTTCGCTCGCCGAACTGATCGCCGAAGCGCGCGCCGACGCAACGCTTGCCGGGTTGATGGCCGCCGCCGACTGATCGCGCAGCTTTCGCGAGATACTCTCAAGATCATTCGCAACCACTTGCCGCCACTCGATTTTCCTGAATTGGGTTTGACGCCGCGCGTCCGCGGGACGACCATGTCGCATCGTGAGGCAAAAGGAGTCGGACATGCGCGGCGACAGCAAGGTCATCGAATATCTGAACAAGGCGCTGAGACTCGAATTGACGGCCATCAACCAGTATTTCCTGCATGCGCGCATGTTCAGGAACTGGGGCTTCAGGAAGCTCGGCGAGGTCGAGTATCGCGAATCGATCGACGAGATGAAGCATGCCGACAAGCTGATCGAGCGGATTCTCTTCCTCGAAGGCCTGCCGAACCTGCAGGATCTCGACAAGCTGCTGATCGGCGAAAACGTCGTCGAGTGCATGGAATGCGACCTGAAGCTCGAATATGCGGGCCACGCCTTCTACAAGGAGGCCGTCGCCCATTGCGAGCAGGCGCGCGACTATGTCAGCCGCGAAATCTTCGAGGACATACTGGAGGACGAGGAAGAGCATATCGACTTCCTCGAAACGCAGCTCGAGCTGGTGAAGAAAGTCGGGCTGGAAAACTACCTGCAATCGCAGATGGGCGAGCACGAGGGATCGTAGGGAAGCATTTTCTGCCCCCCGGCCCTCCGCTTGCGCTCCGGGCGTTCAAGGCTCGCAAAGGTCCACCGGGACCTTTGCGCTTGCGTTCCGCAAGCCGCCTCTCACCCACCCACCGTCGCCTGGAAGGTGCGGTCGCCGCGTTTGATCGCGAAATCCCACTGGGCGCGCGGCGTCGCCGTGATGCGAACGAGATCGCGCACGGTAGCGATCTTCGTGCCGGCAATCTCGACAACGATGTCGCCGCGCTGGAGCTGCATATGGCCCGCCGGCGTGCCGACCCCGACATTGGTAACGACAACGCCGCGCGCATTCATCGCTTCGAGCCCGAGCCTGTCGGCAACGGCCGGCGAAAGATTGGCAACCGTTGCACCGGCAAAGGGATTGCGCCCGGTGACTTCGGTTTCCTCCGCAGCCGGCTCTTCGGGCGGCGCGATCAGCGCCACGCGCGTCTCGCGAACCGCACCGTCGCGCAGATAGCCGATCCGCGCCTGGCCGCCGAGACCCTTGGTCGCAAGCCGGTAGCGCACCGCTTGCGGATCCTCGATATCGAAACCGTCGATCGAACGGATGACATCGCCAACCCTGAGACCGGCCTTGTCGGCAGGCCCACCCGGATGCACGTCGCGCACGATGCCGCCGCCCGGCCGGTCAAGCCCGAGCGATTGTGCGAGATCATTGTCGATGGCCTGCAACTGCGCGCCGAACCAGGGCCGCTTCACATGGCCGCCATCACGTGCCGAGGCGACGACGCTTTCGACCATGTTTGACGGGATTGCAAAACCAATACCGATACTGCCGCCGGTCTGCGAATAGATGGCGCTGTTGATGCCGACCAGACCGCCATCCATCGTGACAAGCGCACCACCCGAATTGCCGGGGTTGATCGCCGCGTCGGTCTGAATGAAGAATTGATAGTCCGAAACGCCGACATGGGTGCGCGCCAGCGCCGAAACGATGCCGCTCGTCACCGTCTGGCCGACACCGAACGGATTACCGATCGCGAGCACGAGATCGCCGACTTCGATGGTATCGGAGTCCTTGAAGGCGAGATGAGGGAGCTGCTGGCCCCCGACGTCGATCTTCAGCACCGCAAGGTCGGTACGCTCGTCAGCAAGCACCAGTTGCGCATCGAACTCGCGCCGGTCGGACAGCGCCACGGTGAATTGCTGCCCGCCCTTGATGACGTGATGATTGGTGACGATGAGGCCCGACGGATCGACGATAACACCCGAACCCAACGATTGCTGCACGCGCTCGCGCGGCATGCCGAAGCTGAAGCGATTGCCGAAGAACTGCCGAAAGAACGGATCGTCGGAAAAGGGCGACGACGCCCGCTCCTGCACGACGCGTTTTGTGTAGACATTGACGACAGCGGGCGCGACGCGCTTGACGACCGGCGCAAAGGACAGCTGAACCTCGGCGCGGCTGCCCGGCAGTTGCCGCTCCTGCGCGGCAGCGCCAAATGACAGAAACGATAACGCCGCCGTAAGCACGATCGCGGCCAGCGCCATCGAAAACGCTCCCGCCCAGGAAGATTCGGACAACATCTCAACCACCATAACCCGCGCCCTGACACAAGGACGGGCAATCGACCCCAGCCCGGACATACCACCGCAGGCAAAATTCTGTGTGCTCACGGCGGTGCTGACAAGGCCGAAATGGCCGGAAACGGCACAGTTAATGAAAAGGGCAGCACCGGATACCGGAACTGCCCTTTTGAATTCGCCGGTTTGAACGACCGCTCAAGCGACCTCGTCTTCGGCCTCGATCTGCACCGGGCCTGAATCCTGACCCTTGGCGCTCTCATCGCGATCGACAAACTCGATCACCGCCATCGGTGCGCTGTCGCCATGCCGGAAACCGGCCTTGAGGACGCGGATATAGCCGCCGGCACGTTCCTGATAGCGCGGGCCCAGCACATCGAACAGCTTCGCCGCCCAGACCTTGTCGGGAAGCGCGGAATAGGCCTGGCGGCGCGCATGAAGATCGCCCCGCTTGCCCAGCGTCACCAGCTTTTCGACATAGGGACGAAGCTCCTTGGCCTTGGGAAGCGTCGTGACGATCTGCTCATGCTTGATGAGCGCGACCGCCATGTTCGCCAACATGGCCTTGCGATGACTTGCCGTCCTGTTGAGCTTGCGGCCGGAATTTCCGTGACGCATGGGCCCTTCTCCTCGTTACCTGCGGCGTCACCGGGACGCGGCGTTTCTTGAAACTCAGTACTGGTCTTCGTAGCGCTTGGCCAGCTCTTCGATATTTTCCGGCGGCCAGTTCGGCACTTCCATGCCGAGATGGAGGCCCATCTGCGCCAGCACTTCCTTGATCTCGTTCAGCGACTTGCGGCCGAAGTTCGGCGTGCGAAGCATCTCGCCTTCCGTCTTCTGAATCAGGTCGCCGATATAGACGATGTTGTCGTTCTTCAGGCAGTTGGCCGAGCGCACCGAAAGCTCGAGCT
>NZ_JBBECC010000012.1:0-1448 GCF_040882025.1 Parvibaculum sp.
CGGTTCGCGGCCTTGCCGCGGCGCTTGATGTCTCGAAACCCGCCATCACGCGGGCTCTCGATACGCTTGGCGGACTCGACCTGCTCAAACGCGCCCGGGATGAAGCCGATCGCCGCAACGTGTTGGTGCAGCGGACGGTCAAGGGCTCGGCCTTCGTGCATGACTTCGCCGACCTCATCGTTGCCTCCTCGCGAGGCGTCGAGGCATGAACCGCGCGCGCGGACCCGATCGCCGCCTTAACCCCTACCGGGACGATCTGGCCGCGGCGCATCTGCGCGGCGAGGTCAGCGCCACCCGCTTTTCCGAAGGGACGGATCGTCAGGTCGTTGCGCCCTCGCTGCCGTTGCTGCGCCGGCCCGAGGCGAATGCGCCGATGGACACGCAGTTGCTCTTCGGCGAAGTCTTCCGCGTCTATGAGGAGAAGGGCGGCTGGGCCTGGGGACAGGCGGTACTCGACGATTATGTGGGATATGTCGAGACGAAGGACCTGGCGGTCCGTCCGTCGGTGCCGACACATGCGGTGGCCGCACTGCGAACCTTCGTCTATCCAAAACCCGATCTCAAAACGCGACCGGTAGCGCCCCTGCCGATGAACGCCAAGCTGCGCGTCGCCGGCGCGCGGGGCAGTTTCAGCGAGATCGATCGGGGAGGCTGGGTCTTCACTGCGCATCTTGCCGCCATCGGCGCCCATGTGCGCGACTTTGTCGCCGTCGCCGAGGAGTTTCTGGGTGTGCCCTATCTCTGGGGCGGCCGCGACAGCACCGGCCTCGACTGTTCGGGCCTCGTGCAGGCCGCACTCGAACGCGCCGGCATTTCGTCCCTCAGGGACACCGATATGCAGGAAGCGACGCTGGGCGAAGCGCTGCCCGAGCCCATCGACTTCACGAAACTGAAGCGTGGCGATCTTGTCTTCTGGAAGGGTCACGTCGCCATCATGGTCGATGCCGAACGCATGATCCACGCCAACGCCTTCCACATGATGGTCGCGGTCGAGCGGCTCGACGTTGCGATGTCGCGCATCGCCCGTTCGGATGCCGGTCACGTCACCAGCATCAAGCGTTTTCCGAACCGCTGATCCACTATTCCGAAACGACGCCCTTCGGCGCTGCCGCGAGCTCGAAGGCCGCGGCCATCAGCGCTTTGGTGTAGTCGGTCTTCGGCGCGTCGAACACCTCGTCGGCGCTGCCGGCTTCCACCACCTTGCCATCCCGCATCACGATGATGTCGTCGGCAAGCGCCCGCACCACCTTCAGATCGTGGCTGATGAAAAGATAGGCCAGATTGTTGTGTCGCTGCAGCTCGCGCAGAAGTTCCACGATCTGCGCCTGAACCGACATGTCGAGTGCGCTCGTCGGCTCGTCCAGCATCACGAAACGCGGCTTCAGTGCCATGGCCCGCGCGATCGCGATGCGCTGGCGCTGCCCGCCGGAGAACTCATGCGGATAGCG
>NZ_JBBECC010000013.1:0-8488 GCF_040882025.1 Parvibaculum sp.
TAGGGCCCGAGCACATATTGAATCTTGTCCTGCTGGATCAGCCGCTCGACAAGCTGCGCTCCGCGGGCGGGCGTCGACTCGTCGTCGTAATAAACGACCTTGAGGAGATAGGGCTTGCCGGCGACGGTGACGCCGCCGGCCTCGTTGATGCGCTTCACGGCAAGGTCGTAGCCCTTCCGGGTGAAGGCGCCATTCGAGGAATATTTACCCGTAAGCGAGACGGCGGCACCAAGCTGGATGACGCCGGGCTCTTCGGCAGCAGCCGGACCGGCCAGCAACGTCAGGCCCAGGAAAATCCCGGCAAACAGCCCCTTCCGCATCGTCGCCTCCCCTAGAAACCGCCCACGAACCGCGACCTTTATACCCGTCTTGACGGCCGCATGTGAAATTCCCAGATAAAATATGCCGGGCGCCGCGTGTCGCGGGTCCGGCAGAAGGAAAATGGTCATCGGCCATGATGGCGGTGGCGAGGCATTTTCCTAATCGACAACATCGCTTGAATGAGGATGTACCCATGCGCAGCTACGATTTTTCCCCGCTTTACCGCTCAACCGTCGGCTTCGATCAGCTCCAGTCGCTACTCGATTCGGTGACCCGCGAAGCCAGCCAGCCGAGCTATCCCCCCTACAATATCGAGCGCACCGGCGAACACGACTACCGCATCAGCATGGCTGTGGCGGGCTTTGCCGAGAGCGACCTTGCGATCGAGGTGAAGCAGAACGTGCTCACCATCGCCGGCAAGCGCACCGAGCCCGAAGAAGCGAACTATCTCTATCAGGGTATCGCCGGCCGTAGCTTCGAGCGCCGCTTCCAGCTCGCCGATCATGTGGAAGTGAGGGGTGCCCGTCTCGAAAACGGCTTGCTGCATGTCGACCTCGTGCGCCGTGTGCCCGAGGAATTGAAACCGCGCCGCATCGAGATTTCGGCCGCTGCCGCCGACCGGAAAACGATCGAGGGCAACCTGGCGACGGCCGCCGACTGAAGGTCGGGCCGCCCGTAAAAACAGGAGGGACGTCCCTGCAGGGACGTCCCTTTTTTATTCAGTCCTTCAAGGATAATCGCGTCTCGACAAGGCTCGGGTCGCCGTCGATGGGATGGCGCTTGAAACCGAGATCGTCGCACATGTCGAGCATGCCGCGATTCTCGCGCAGCACATGACCAAATATCTCGCCGATGCCACGCCCTCGCGCATAGTCGATGAGCTTCAACATCAATGAATAACCGAGACCGTGCCCCTGCATGTCGCTGCGCACGAGAATTGCATATTCTGCACGCTCCCTGTTGGGATCCTCGGAGAGCCGCCCAACCGCCGCAAGATGTGCATGGGTTTCATCGGTGAAAACGACGAAGGCCATTTCGCGGTCATAGTCAATCTGCGTCAGCCGCGCGGCGAGCTGACGCGGCAAACGCTTCAGCGGCGAAAGAAAACGCAGCCGCAAATCCTCCGGATTCGTATGCACGAGCAGATCGTCGATCAGCGCAGCATCTTCCGGACGTACCGGGCGCAGGGGAAAGACTCCGCCTTCGCGATCGGCAAGCACGCCTTCGAGCGACGCGGGGTAAGGCCGGATCGCGAAGCGTGACGTCCCTCGACCCTTGGCCGGTTGAACGCGAACCCGCGCATCGAGCGCGATGACGCCGTCGTGATCGGCCCAGAGCGGATTGATGTCAAGTTCGGCAATTTCCGGATGGTCGGCGGCAATATCGCCGAGCGCCATTAGCGCGCCGGCGATCGCGTTGCGATCGGCCGCCGGGCGACCGCGATAGCCTTCAAGCAGACGTGAAACGCGGGTGCGCGAAATGAGGTCGTCGGCAAGCACCTTGTTGAGCGGCGGCAGCGCCATCGCCTTGTCGCGCACCACCTCGACGGCCGTACCGCCCTGTCCAAAAAGAAGGACCGGGCCGAAAGTCGCATCGTCGACAAGCCCGAGAATGAGTTCAAATGCGTCGCGCTTCGTCGCCATGCGCTGCACGGTGAAGCCCTCGATCTCGGCACCGGGACATGAATGCGTCACGCGGGCCAGCATACGCGAGGCCGCTTCCTCGACGGCCGCGGCGTCCTCAAGCGCCAGCGCCACACCGCCAACATCGGACTTGTGCGTGATGTCGGGCGAAAGAATCTTGAGCGCCGCCGGATAGCCGAGTTCATCGGCAATCCGCGCGGCCTCCGACGCCGAACCGGCAATCCGTGTCTCGACCACGGGAATGCCGTAGGCGGCGAGTAGCGATTTTGCCTCCACCTCGCTCAGCCATTCGCGCCCTGCGGCAAGCGCCGTCTCGACAAGCTTGCGCGCCGTGTCGAGATCGTGCCGCGGCATCGCCGGTCCCGCCGGCGGAATTTCCAGCAGCAGGCGCTGGTTTCGGTTGTGCCGGACATGCAGCATGAAAGCGCGCACGGCGCCCGTCGGCGTGTCGTAGGTCGGTATCTTGTGCGCCATGAAGGCTTCGCGTGCCGCCTGCGCACCCTTGTCGCCGAGCCAGTTGGTGAAGACGGGCTTGCTGCTCGCCTCTGCAGCTTCGATGACGGCTTCCGCGGCCGAAAGATTATTGACGACCGCGGTCGGACAATTCATCACCAGCAGCGCGTCCGTACCCGGGTCTTCGAGAAGCGCCTCCATTGCATGCGCATAGCGCTCGGCGCCGGCATCGCCGATAATGTCGACGGGATTGGCGCGGCTCCATGTGCGCGGCAACACCTTGTCGAGCGTAGCTACGGTCTCCGCGGATATCTCGGCGAGACGCCCGCCCTGATCGATGACGAAGTCGGTGGCGAGGACACCAACGCCGCCGCCATTGGTCAGGATGCCCAGGCGATCGCCGAGGATCGGACGGCGTTCGGATCGGGTCGACAGTGTCTCGACGGCCTCGAAAAGATCCTCGATGCCGAGTTCGCGCAGCATGCCGGCGCGCCGGAACGCGGCCTGATAGACGGCGTCCGAACCCGCCAGCGCGCCGGTATGAGAGGCTGCGGCTTTCGCACCCGCTTCGTGGCGCCCCGACTTGATGACGATGACGGGCTTCAAACGCGACGCTTGCCGGCCTGCCGACATGAACTTGCGCGCGTCGGTAATGGATTCAATGTAAAGCAGGATGCTTTTCGTCTGCGGATCGGCGGCGAGATAGTCGAGCATGTCGCCGAAGTCGACATCCGACATGCCGCCAAGCGATGCAATCGAGGAAAAGCCGATACCCCGGCTGGTCGCCCAGTCGAGTACGGCGGTGACGACGGCGCCCGATTGCGAGACAAAAGCCACGTTGCCCTTCAGTGGCTGCACATGGCCGAAAGAGGCATTGAGCCCTTTGCCGGGCGCCATCAGGCCGAGGCAATTCGGGCCCGCGATGCGCAGCAGGTGCGGCCGCGCCGCATCGAGCATCTGCCGTTGAAGCTCCCTGCCCTCTTCGCCCAATTCACCGAAACCGGCGGTGATGACCACCGCCGCTTTCGTACCGCGCGCACCGAGCTCAGCAATGAGGCCCGGCACCGTTTGCGGCGGCGTCGCGATCACAGCAAGGTCTGGCGCCTGCGGCAGGCTGGCGACATCGCGGTGAAGCTCGACAGCGCCAATCTGTCCACCGCGCGGGTTGACGGCCCAGACCGGCCCTTCAAGGCCCGCACCAACGAGATTGCTCAGGAGAACATGCCCAACCGACCCCTCCCGGGCGCTGGCGCCGACAAGGGCAACCGAGCGCGGCGCGAACATGCGGTCGAGATTGCGGATCGACATGGACCTGGCTCCCGGGAGATCGGCGCGCGACTGACGGCACGCCGACGATGGACATAGAGATAGAGTATGACAAAATTGCAGCAGCGGTGCTGGATCACCTTTCGCCGCATGGATATCACCACCGGGGACACAAGCCATGGCCAGTATTCAAGCCCGCCTGACCGACAAGATGCTGCGTCTCCTCGTCAAGAGCCGCTTCAATCCCAATGCCGATCCGCGCGCGATCCGCGCCCGAACAACGAAACTTGCACAGCGCTTCGGCGGCGTGTCGGAAGGCGTCCATGTCGAAAAATTGACGGTGGCCGGAATTCCGGCCGAGTGGATTCATCCGTCGGCGGAGGAGGCAGGCAATACGCTTCTCTATCTGCATGGCGGCGGCTATGCGATATGCGGGCCCGACACGCATCGCGGGCTGGTGGCGCGGCTTGCCGGCGCGGCGAAAGCGAGGGCGCTGCTGCTCGATTATCGGCTGGCACCGGAACATCCCTTCCCGGCGGCCGTCGAAGATGCCTATGCCGCGTACAAATGGCTGCTGGCCGAGGGCGCCGACCCGTCGCGGCTGACAATTGCGGGCGACTCGGCCGGCGGCGGCCTGACACTGGCGCTGCTGATGAAACTGCGCGACGCGGGCGAGCCCTTGCCCGCCGGCGCGGCCCTGCTCTCTCCATGGACCGATCTTGCCATGTCCGGCTTGTCGCACATCACGCATGGCAAGCTCGACCCGATGTTGAGCCTCCAGGCCACGCTGACGGCCGCCCGGCACTATTTGCAAGGCACATCGCCGACCGAGCCGCTGGCCTCGCCGCTTTATGGCAATTTCGAGCACCTGCCGCCGCTATTGATCCATGTTGGTGCCAACGAAATCCTGCTCGACGATTCCCGCCGCGTCGCCGAGAAAGCGTTGGCGGCCGGCGTCAACGTCGAACTGCGCGTCTGGCCGGGTCTGCCCCATGTATTTCAGGCATTCCCGCAGCTTCCCGAAGCGCGCACTTCGGTGACCGAACTCGGGGCTTTTCTCAATGCCCGGGCAATCGCCGGCCGTCCTGTCCGACATGCCGCGGACTGAGTCAGTAAGCTATTGAAAATGAACGTAAAAATCGGCCAGTTCCGATGCTGAATCGGCCGCTGTTTTAGGGCCGTCTTAACTCACCCCCTGTTATGACTGTTTCACCGTATCCGACGGGTGCGGAAGAGGGGCCATGTGGCTCGTGGACGAAGGGACCCGAACGCCCTTTCGACCGGCAGGAACACCGACGGGGACATGGGCAACCGCATCTATCCCAACATCGGAGGCGACACGCTTCGCTCGTTGATCGGGCCGACGGCGCGCGACCTCGCGTTGAAAATGTTCGCGCTGCTGACCCTGATCTGCGTGGTGCAATCGGCCCTCGACTATCGCAATCTCCGCAACATGATGTTCGACCATGTGGCGCAGCGCGCCGCTTCGGTCAGCGACCATCTGGCGATGCGTTCGATCCTCGACGACGATTTCGGTATTGCCGAAGCGAGCCAGGCCGTCGCGCGCGAAACGCGCTGGCAATCCGACCTGCTTGCAGTTTATCTGGTCGACCCGGCCGGTCGTCCGATAGCCGGTCACGGCGCCGCGCGGATCGAGGACACGAATTCTTTTCTCGCAGACCCGCTTATAGGCGACATGATACGCCGAAGCTTTGCCGAAGGCATCGCCGCCGGCTTCGAAACAAGCGCCAACGGCATCGATAGCTGGGCGCATATCGCGGCGTTGCCCGACGAGGGCCTGGCCACCGTCACGGTCGTCGACCTGCGGCCATCCAGAGCGGAACTTGCCGCCTCGGTCACGGCCGCCGCCTTGCGGCGTGCAATGACAGCCATCATCGTCGCCATCGCACTCTCCGTGCTGCTGCATCGCGCCGTTGTCGGCCCGATTGCGCGGCTGGCCAACGCCGTGCGCGCCAGCAGCATTACCGGTCGTTTCGATCCACCGTCCGGGATGCCGAAGAACGAACTCGGCGACCTCGCACAGCTCTTCGCGCGTGTGTTCGGACACCTGCAATCGAGCCGCGGCGAGAACGAGCGACTTGCGCTGGTCGCCAACGGCACCGATGCCGGCGTCCTGATTGCAGACAAGGAGGGTCGCATCGTCTGGATCAATGCCGGCTATGCCGCCATGACCGGCTTCTCGCAGCAGGACATCGAGGGCCGGACACCGCGCGAAATTCTGAGCGAACATGCCGGCGTCGGTGCCCCGACGGTCCTTGCCGAAAGCGTCGCCAACGGCGAAGCACGCAACGTCGAAACGATCTGCCTGAAACGCGATGGCGAACAATACTGGGCTGCCATCGAAGTGCGCCCGATCCGCGACCCCCTTGGCGAGATCCGCAATTTCATTGTCATCGAAAACGACATCACCGCAGCGAAGGAAACCGAGATCGCGCTGAAACGCAGCCGCCAGGAGCTGCAGGATCGCGTACTCGATCTCCAGGTCACCTATGAGCAACTCGACCGGGAGCGCGCCAATCTGGCGCGCACCGCACAGGACCTCTCGGACGCCAAGGAAGCGGCCGAAAACGCCAATCGCGCCAAGTCGGCATTCCTCGCCACGATGAGTCATGAGTTGAGAACACCGATGAACGGCGTCATCGGCCTGGCAGATCTTTTGCTGTCCGGCGAGATGCCATCGACGCAGCGCGAACGGGTCGAAATGATCCGCGAGTCGGGCGAATGTCTGCTCACGATTCTCAATGACATCCTCGACTTGTCGAAGCTTGAGGCCGGTCGGATGACCCTGGAACACACGGCCGTGGAACCGCGCGAAATCGTCGAAACGGTTGTCGAGGTCATGCGACCAAACGCCGAGGAAAAACACCTGACGCTGAACGTCGAAATAAGCGACAACGTGCCGATCAGCATCGTCGGAGATGCCACAAGACTGCGCCAGATTCTGTTCAACCTGATCGGCAACGCAATCAAGTTCACGCCGGCCGGCCGCATCGACGTAACCGTCGATGCGATCCCGGATCGCGAGGCCGATGCGATGGAGCTGCTCTTTACGGTTCGCGACACCGGCATCGGCATCCCGGAGGCTATCCTGCCGCGCCTGTTCACGCGCTTCCAACAAGCCGACTCATCGACCTCCCGCACCTATGGCGGCACCGGGCTCGGTCTCGCCATCGCACGTGAGCTTGCGACTCTGATGGACGGCACCATTTCCGTGGAAAGCAGGGAAGGTGAAGGCAGCGCATTCCGCGTGCGCCTGCCGGTTCGCATCGCCGAAGAGGCGGCAACGGCAGCGATACAGCACCAGCCCCAGCCCCAGCCCCCGGCGCCTGCCCCCGATGAACCGCGCCATCTGAAGGTGTTGCTCGCGGAGGACCAGCCCGTCAATCAGAAGCTGATGATGGCCGTTATGGAACGCCTCGGACACGATCTGACGATCGCGGAGAACGGCGTGGAAGCCATTCGCAGGTTGCGCGAGGACAGCTTCGATATTGTCCTGATGGATATTCAGATGCCGCTGATGGATGGCATCCAGGCAACGAAGGTCATCCGCAGCTTTGACGAGCCTTGGCACGATATTCCGATCGTCGCCGTGACCGCACATGCCATGGACGGCCATCGCGAGGCCTACATGGCAGCCGGCATGGACGGGTTTGTGTCGAAACCCTTCAAGATCGATCTGCTGGTGGCGGAAATGGAGCGCACGACGCAACGTCGTACGCATGCGCTGCCCGATGGGGATATGACACAAGCCACGGCCGCACCGCAGGCATCGTCGAATATCGAAGATCCCCTGGCGAACATGCTGAACGAGCTGGAACGGATGGCCGGTTAGGTCGCGCTTCGACCTGTCAGGGCACTGAGTTTTTCGGCAATGCGCCGGCCGGTTTCGCCGCCGTCACCGGAAATATTGTTCTCCGAAACCGTCTTCAGCATACGGATATGCATGTGGACGATATTGCGTTCGTCCGGAGAAACGCGCGAACCACCGCGCAAATAATCACAAAAGGAAGCACCGATTGTCGTGACGAGATCGTAGCCGAACGATCCGCCCTGCCCTTTGATGTTGTGGGCAATGCTGTGCAATTCGGTGAGAGCTTCTTCGGTCGGCGCACCGCCTTCAAAGCGGGCCCAGACTTTCTCCAGCTCGGCGACATCGTTGACGAGCTGTTCGCGATAGGTGTCGCGCAGAGCTTCGACCGCAGCCTCCGCTTGCGCAATCATGGTCGCGTAGTCGCCTGTCGCCTCGTCTTCGGGAAATCCCATGGCTCCACCCACGCTTGCCGGACCGGCTCGCGGCCTCAGGATAAAAGTAGCTGGGGAGCGTTAAGGAAACCTTGAAAGGGGCAGCCTCAACCGCTCGCCAGCTCAAGGAATGTGTCGATTTCGGATGGTAGCGACTGGAACGAGGTCACAAGTCGAATAGTCCGGGCCCCTGCATCGTCGCCCGGCATTGGCCAGGGATGAAACCGCGCTTCGCCCTTCCTGAGGCGCGCGATGGTGGCGGTTGGCAATCTGACGAATATTTCATTCGCCTGCGGCTCGATATGCAGGGTCGCGCCCGGCGTTGCGGCCAGGCCTGCACCGAGGCGTGCCGCCATGTCGTTGGCATGAGCCGCCAGCCGCAACCACAAACCGTCTTCGAGATAAGCATCCAGTTGCGTAGACAGAAAGCGCATCTTCGAAAGAAGATGCCCCGCCCGCTTGCGGCGAAATGCGATATCGCGCGCCAGCTCAGCATCGAAAACGATAACGGCCTCGGCCGCGATCGCGCCGTTCTTGGTCGC
>NZ_JBBECC010000014.1:0-8435 GCF_040882025.1 Parvibaculum sp.
CTATCTGGTCAACGGCCTGCGCGAAACCTTCAACCTCCCCGGCGTCCCCATCCGCCTCTTCATGCGCAAGGGAAAAAACCCTTACGCGAAGAAGAAGTAGCGAGCTTACCAGCCCCTTGTCCTGCACCCGCCGTGCCGCTATTTTGTACGCCATGAGTGCATTCTTTTCCATCGGTACGACGGGTTTCTTCTCCGTCCGGTTGCGCGAGACAGGCGACGCGGCGTCCCACCGCTAAGGCCTGCGCGCTCCCTTTTCAAACCAACGTCACGGAGCCCGTGCGCGCCTTGAGCTGCGCCTGAAGCCTTCATCGTGCTCGCAAGGCAAGCGCCTGCGGGACATGCCGCGTCATCCCTCCATTCGCGAGCCGGAGATCATGGATGAGGCATGTCCGATGGCACGAAAAACAAATCAACGCCGCGCGCCGAGCAAAAGCTGGGATGCCGTGGCCGGCTGGTATCTCGGTTGGGCGGGCGCGGAAGGAAGCCGCCACCACCGCGAGCTGGCGATCCCCGCACTGATGGCGCTGCTCGCACCGGAAAAGGGCGAACGCGTCCTCGACATCGGCTGCGGCGCCGGCGCGCTGGCGCCGGCGGTCATGGCGGCCGGCGCGCACTACACCGGCATCGACAAAAGCCCGCGTCTCGTCGCGCATGGCCGCAAGCATCATGGGGGCGACGCCCGGCTCCTTGTCGGCGACGCAACACGGCTTTCGGCGCTCGCCGCGCTGGCGCCCGGCGGTTTCGACGCCGCGACATTCCTGCTCAGCATTCAGGACATCGACCCGCTCGACGTGACGCTGCGTTCTGCCGCCTGGGCGCTTCGGCCTGGTGGACGTCTCGTGATGCTGATGACGCATCCGTGCTTCCGCATCCCCCGCCAAAGCGGTTGGGGCTGGGACGACGGGCGCTCGCTACAATATCGCCGCATCGACAGCTATCTCACGCCGCTCGATGTGCCGATGCAGGAATACGGCCGAAAAAACGGCAAGGAAAAGCCGGGCGTCACGCGCAGCTATCACCGTCCGCTCGAGACTTATGTCGCGGCGCTGGCGGCCAGCGGCTTCGTCATCGATGCGTTGCAGGAGATTCCCGCCGGAAATACAGGGGAGGAGGGTAGGGCGCAGCGCCGCGCCCGCCGCGAAATCCCGCTCTTTCTGGGAATAGGCGCCTGGCAATCGTGAAAACGAGGGGGGCGTGGCGCCCCGGCGCTACGCCCTCACCTCCTCGTGGTGCACAATCTCGCCGTTGTTCCTATAGGCCAGCATCGCCACTTCGATCTTCATCGTAATATCCATCGGCCCGCCATGTTATTCTGGTCGGCG
Organism: Parvibaculum sp.; assembly: GCF_040882025.1. Classification (GTDB taxonomy): domain Bacteria; phylum Pseudomonadota; class Alphaproteobacteria; order Parvibaculales; family Parvibaculaceae; genus Parvibaculum. The sequence continues at coordinate 1,323 of NZ_JBBECC010000014.1, forward strand.
AAAGGAACCGCCGATGGTCAACACCAACCGGCTTGCGGAAATTGGCAGTCTCGTCGGCGAACCCGCCCGCGCGGCGATGCTTCTCGCCTTGATGGACGGTCGCGCATTGACGGCAACCGAACTCGCGCGTTCGGCCGGCATCACGCCGCAGACCGCCAGCACGCATCTCGCGCGGCTGACATCCGCCGACCTCCTCAGGATGGCGAGACAGGGGCGCCATCGTTATCATCGCCTGGCGTCGCCCGACATTGCGCGCCTGCTTGAAGACATCATGCAGATTGCCTCGTTGACCGCGCGGCCCGAACGGCGGATAGCGACCGGCCCGCGCGATGCAGTCATGCGGCGCGCACGCACTTGCTACGATCATTTCGCCGGCCAGCTCGGCGTTGCCATCACCGGCGCGCTGGTTACGCGTCGTGTGATCGAGTTCGATGACGAAGCAGGCCTGATTTCCGCCGACGGAATCGCGTTTCTCGCGCGTTTCGGCATCGGCATCGCACCCGGCTCGCAGACTTCCACGCGTCCGCTTTGCCGCCCCTGCCTCGACTGGAGCGAGCGGCGCCCGCATGTTGCGGGCAAGGTCGGCGCGGCCATCTGCACGCATTTTCTGGAGAAAAAATTCGTTCGTCGTATCGGAGACACGCGTGCGCTGGAAATAACGCCGCCCGGCATCAAGGCGCTGCGCGAGATGTTCGGTATCCGAAATCTCTGACCGCACCTCTTGCTTCAGCCATGCGGTGCCGAGACAAGCTTCAGGAATATCCTGTCTTCGCGAAGAATGAATTTCTCGCGTTGGGCGAAATCGTAATTCTCCCGGCCCAGCGGATCGGCCGCGAGGCGCGCGCGATAGGTCTCGTAGGCGGCGAGGTTTTCGATGTTGTAAACGCCGTAGGCGACGGTGCTTGAGCCCTCATGCGGCGCGAAATAGCCGATGAGATCGGCACCGCAGCGTGGGATCGCCTGTCCCCAGTTCCGCGCATACTGCTCGAAATAGGCACTCCTGAACGAATCGATCTCGTAGCGGATAAAACAGGTGATCATGCGGCCCTCCATGCATTGCAGGGGAGGACAATGACCCACGGAGAGCGGTCTACGCTGCGGTCTGCATCGAATTGAGGCGATGGCGGCGTGCTCTCCGCGCCTCCGGCTTCCCGCCCTGCACGGGATCGGCGAATGGACGCGACCGGTTCTGTCAGCCTTGTGTCCGGGCCGCTGCGACAAGGGCCTGGATCGCCCACCGCCGGACCTTCTCGGCTTCCTTGTCGCTGAGTTGCAGCACATCGCGCGTAACGATGTAAGCTTCCGTGCCGATGACGATCGCAAGGGCACGGGCCAGCATTTTCATGGCATCCGGCTTGAAGGCCCGCCGCGCCGGTTCGAGAGCGGCCTCGATAAGCGGCGTCCGGCGGTTCTGCCGGGCGGGAATACCGGGAGCGGTTGTGCCGCTGACGCTCTGCTCAAGCGATTTGGCCAGCATCAGCCGCAGTTGCGGCTCGTTGGCTGCTATCATCTTTTGGAATGCGGTGTCGACGCGCGCGACACGTAGAGCTGGATCGTCGGATCTCTCATCCTTGAAAATCGTGTCTGCATCCGGTGTCGCAACGTCGAGCGCCGCTTCGAGCAGCAGAGCATCGACATTCGGAAAATAGCGATAAGCCGTCGCCCGCGACACGAGCGCCGCTTCGGCAATTTCCTCAATGCCTGGATGCCGCCCCTGCTTCATCAGAAGTGACGCGGCCTGCAGTAGGTCCTTGCGTGTCCGCTGCCGCTGGTTCGGCCGTCCGGGCTTTGTTGCTGCCATCGGTCTCAATCCTGCGGCAATTGCCGGATGATACTGGCAAGATCGACCCACACATTCTCGCGGCGAATGTCGCCGTTGCCGGCGAACTCGATCACATGCAGCAGGCGAAATTCGAGCGGGCGGTTCCGTCCTTCAATCCCGAAAGGGCGGCCGGGAGCCTTGCCGCGCCACAACGACTCATCGACCAGGAAATCCTTGCCATAGAGCCGTTTCCGGCATTCGACCTTCCCGTCCGAGAGATCGGCGAAAAGCGCTTCGTAGAAGCCGCGCGCGCCGTCCGGCCCATGGGTGGGCCCCGCCGGCCAGCCGACAATGTCGTGTTCGACATCGGGCGAGAGCGTGGCCAGCACGCCCTCCACATTGTCGGCTGCTTCAAAGCCGAAATGTTCGTCGATTTTCCGGTCCATCTCTTCGTGGGTCAGCGTCATGACAGGCTCCCGTATCTGTTGCCGGCCAGTTTGTTATTGAGATAGTAGTCTCATGTCAATATAATTGTTTCAATAACGGTGCGGCCGGCCGAACGACGCCCGATGAGCGATGGGGGAGCACATCGTTCCCGTCCGGCCGCTATCGCACTGCGCGCAGATAGTCCGGAAGTTCGCGTTCGAATTCGGGGAAATAGCGCGAAATGACGCTCACATCGAAACTGCCGAGGATCGCTTCCTTCGGCTCGCGATCCAGCAGGAAGCGGAAGGCGGCGTCGATGCATTGCTCGGGCGTATGGTCGCCGCCCGTGAGCTTGGTGCAGGTCGCCAGCGCCATCGTCACCCGATGCCGGCTTTCGCTTTTACCGTCGCGGATGACGACGTCGAAAGTGAGGGAGTCGCCGCTGGCGGTTCGCACAACAGCAATGTCGCGCGCCGCTGCCATGCCTCAGGCCTTCACCTTCTCATAGCGCACGATCTCGCCGTTCTTCGTGTAATCCGGCATCGCCATTTCGATGAAGAGCGGCACGAGGTCGGCCGGCTTCGTCAGCGATGTCGGGTCTTCACCCGGCATTGCCTTCTTGCGCATCGCGGTGCGCGTCGGGCCGGGCGAGAGAAGGTTGGCGCACACGCCGGTCTTGCCGAGTTCCGCCGCCCAGGTCTTCACCATTGCGTCGAGCGCGGCCTTCGTCACCGAATAGGCGCCCCAATAGGGTTGGCATTTCTGCGCCGCGCCGGAGGTCACGAAAATCGCCCGCCCCGCGTCGGAGCGTTTCAGCAGCGGTTCGAGGGAACGGATCAGGCGGTAATTGGCCGTCACGTTGATCGCAAGTGTCTTGTCCCAGTCTTTCGGCTCGAGGTGCGAAAGCGGCGTCAGCGTGCCAAGCGAACCGGCATTGGCGACCAGGATGTCGAGCTTGCCCCAGCGCTCGAAAATCGTCGCGCCCAACCGGTCGATGCCGGGGAGGTCGGTGAGGTCGAGCGGCACCAGCGTCGCCTTGCCGCCGACTTTCCGGATTTCGTCGTCGACTTCCTCGAGCCCACCGATTGTGCGTGCGACGAGAATGACATGTGCGCCTTCCGCCGCCATGCCGAGAGCGACCGCGCGCCCGATGCCGCGCGATGCGCCGGTGATGACCGCAAGGCGGTCCTGCAAACGTCCAACCATGCTTTTTGAATACTCAGGCTATTTCGGCGAGCAGCGACAGCTGCGTCGTCCGCTGCTCGCCGTCACGGTCGAGCAGCGGCGTCGGATAGTCGCCGGTGAAACAATGATCCGTCAGTTGCGGGTGTTCCTGGTCGCGGCGGGCAAAGCCCATCGCGCGGTAGAGCCCGTCGACGGAGATGAAAGCGAGGCTGTCGACCCCGATATAGTTGCGCATCTCTTCGAGCGAATAATTGGCCGCGAGCAACTGTTCGCGTTCCGGCGTGTCGATGCCGTAGAAATCCGGATGCGTGATCGGCGGGCTGGCGATCCGCATATGCACTTCGCGGGCGCCCGCCTCATACATCATTTTGACGATCTTCACCGAGGTCGTGCCGCGCACCACGCTGTCGTCGACAAGCACGATGCGCTTGCCCTCGACGATGGCGCGATTGGCATTATGTTTCAGCTTTACGCCGAGCTGGCGGATATGCTGCGTCGGCTCGATGAAGGTGCGCCCCACATAATGGTTGCGGATGATACCGAGCTCGAAAGGAATGCCCGACTCCGCCGCATAGCCGATCGCCGCCGGCACGCCCGAATCCGGCACCGGGATCACGACATCGGCATCGACGCGCGATTCACGCGCGAGTTCCTGGCCGAGCCGCTTGCGCACATTATAGACGCTCTTGCCGCCGACAATGCTGTCGGGCCGGGCGAAATAGATGTATTCGAAGACGCAAGGCCGCACCTGTTGCGGCGGGAAGGGCCGAATGGACTCGATGCCGTCCTTGGTCGCGATGACGATTTCGCCGGGCTCGATCTCGCGCACGAATTCGGCGCCGATAATGTCGAGCGCCACCGTTTCCGAACAGAGGATCGGTGCACCGGCGAGCCGTCCGAGAATGAGCGGCCGGATGCCCAAGGGGTCGCGCGCCCCGATCAGCTTCTTGTTGGTCAGCGCCACCAGCGCATAGGCGCCCTGGATTTGCGACAGCGCGTCGACGAAGCGCTCCATCAGGCGTGGCTTCCGGCTCTGCGCCACAAGCTGCAGGATGGTTTCGCTATCCGATGTCGACTGGAAGATCGCGCCCCCGCGCACCAGCTCGTTCCTGAGCGTGATGGCGTTGGTCAGATTGCCGTTATGCGCCACCGCGAAGCCGCCGCCGTAAAGATCGGCGAAAAGCGGTTGCACATTGCGCAGCACCGTCTCGCCCGTCGTCGAATAGCGCGTATGACCGATTGCCATATCGCCTTTGAGGCGCCCGACCACACTGGCGGAAGAGAAATGATCGCCGACGAGGCCCAACCGCCGCTCCGAGTGAAAATGTTCGCCGTCGTAGGCGACGATGCCGGCCGCCTCCTGGCCGCGATGCTGCAGCGCGTGAAGCCCCAGCGCCGTCAGCGCGGCGGCGTCGGGATGGCCGAACACGCCGAACACGCCGCATTCCTCGCGCGGCCGGTCGTCTTGCAGCTCGTTATCGGTCAGGAAGGAAGGGGCGGGGGCGGGAAGCGGGCCCGGTTTTCGGGCTTCGGTCGCAAAGGGGAAGCGAAGCTGCATCTGTTCGGGCATTGCGCGGACTCCTGAAGAACGCGGACTCCTGAAGAATCAGGCTTTCACTCCCCGGTCGTGTTCTCGAAAAGCCGATCGAGCCCCCTCCGTTCGGACGGGTTATAGCCCGGCCCATTTCCGTTGTCAGCGCCTGAATTGGCCGGTTCGTTCCTCGGCGCCGGGGCGGGTTGTCGCGCCGGCGGCTTCTCGACCGGCCGGGTTTCAGAGGTCGGCGCCAGCGAAAACAGCAGGCTTGCCGTGCTTTCGACGGTCGGTTTGAACCGCGCGTCCCGAATCCAGTCCGGATGATCGTCGGGATCGGGCACCAGCCAGACGAAAAAGAGATAGGCGACGGTGACGATCAAGAGGCCCCGCGCCAGCCCGAACAGGAAACCCAGCGTCCGGTCCATCATCGAGGCCCGGTCGTGAATATCCATCAGCGCGCCCGACCAGCGCGCCGTCAGCCAGGCAATCAGCAGGTAGCCGACGAGGAAAATCGCCAGCGCCGCCACCACCGCGGCAAGCCAGGCCGAGCCGATAAAGCTGGCGAAATAGGGCGCGACATAGGGAAAAAGCCAGAGGGCGGCAAGCGCGCCCGCGACCCAGGCGACGATCGACAGCATTTCATTGGTGAAGCCGCGCAACAGCGCCAGCACACTCGAAATCAGCAGAACCGCGATGACGATACCGTCGAACAGCGTCAAATCACTCTCCCATTACGGGACAAAGCCTATCACATTTCGCCCGCGTGCTTGCGGGCACCTGAACCGGTTGCCAGATGGGCGATTAGACCCTGAAGATCCGAAATTTCAGTGAAGGCGAGGCTCCCGGCGGGCCGCGCACGCGGCCCCATGGCGGGCAGGAGCGCGCGCGAAAAGCCGAGCTTTTCAGCCTCTTTCAGCCGCGCCTCCATCTGGTTGACCGGGCGCACGGCGCCCGAAAGGCTGATTTCGCCGAAAATCACGCAATCCGACGGCAGGGGCTGGCCGGTGACCGACGAAATCAGCGCCGCCGCCACGGCGAGATCGGCCGCCGGCTCGTTGATTCGAAGCCCCCCGGCGACGTTCAGATAGACGTCCTGGCCCGCCAGCGTCAGCCCGCAGCGTGCCTCGAGCACGGCCAGCACCATCGAGAGCCGCCCGCCGTCCCAGCCGACCACCGCCCGGCGCGGCGTGCCGAGCGCGCTTTTGGCGACCAGCGCCTGGATTTCCACCAGCACCGGCCGCGTCCCCTCGATCCCGGCGAAAACCGCCGAGCCGCTGGTCTCGCCGTCGCGCTCGCCGAGAAAGAGGGCGGAGGGGTTCGGCACTTCGGCAAGCCCCTTTTCCCCCATCTCGAAGACGCCGATCTCGTTCGCCGGCCCGAAGCGGTTTTTCACCGCGCGCAGGATGCGGAACTGGTGCCCGCGCTCGCCTTCGAAATAGATCACCGCATCGACCATGTGCTCGACCACGCGCGGTCCCGCGATCTGGCCTTCCTTGGTCACGTGCCCGACGAGAATGACGGCTGTCCCGTGCCGCTTGGCGAAGCGCACCAGCTCCTGCGCCGAGGCGCGCACCTGCGCCACCGTGCCCGGCGCCGAATCGAGCGCCTCGGTCCACATGGTCTGGATCGAATCGATGACGACGGCGTCGGGCGGCGTCCCGCTTTCCAGCGTGCCGAGAATATCCTTGAGATTGGTCTCGGCGCCGAGCTGCACCGCCGCTTCGCCGAGCCCGAGACGACGCGCCCGCATCCGGACCTGGGCGATCGCCTCTTCGCCCGAGATATAGACGGCCGTGCCGCCTTTGAGCGCCAGCGCCGCCATCGCCTGCAGGAGCAGCGTCGATTTGCCGATCCCCGGATCGCCGCCGATCAGCACCGCCGATCCGGGCACCAGCCCGCCGCCCGTCACCCGGTCGAACTCGGCCATGCCGGTGATATGGCGCGGCGGATCGGCCGTCTCGCCGCTCATCGCCACAAGCTCGATCCGCCGTCCCTTCGCCCGCCCGGCTGCTTTCGCTGGCCCCGCGCCGATGCCGCCCGTCGCGCCCGCTTCCTCGACGATCGTGTTCCACTCGCCGCACGCCTCGCAGCGGCCCGACCAGCGCGTATACGCCGCGCCGCAGGACTGGCAGACGAAATTGCGCGATGCCTTGGCCATGTGTCGTTATCTTACCTCTAGACAAAACCGTCATGGCCCGGCTTGTCC
>NZ_JBBECC010000015.1:0-8407 GCF_040882025.1 Parvibaculum sp.
ACGACCGCCGCATCCGCGTCGCGGTCCGCCGCGAACTGGCGCAATCGGTTGTCGGCACCGGTATTCCGCATATCGGCCGGCCCGACCACCAGCGTTTCACAGCCGAACTCTGTGCCGTGATGAACGAAGTCGCCGGGGTGCGCCGAATGGGCTCCGCCGCTCTCGATCTGGCTTATGTCGCCGCCGGGCGTTTCGATGCCTATTGGGAAGCAAACCTCGCCCCCTGGGACGTCGCCGCCGGCATTATCCTCGTGCGCGAGGCGGGCGGCTTCGTGACCGATCTCGATGGCCGCGACGCCATGCTCGATACCGGCGGCATCCTCGCCGGCAACGAGATGCTGCATCGCCAGCTCGGCGATGTACTGAAAAAGGCCCATAAACCCAACTGAACGGCCGAAAATTTCAATCTGGCGCACACATACGGGCCGGAGCGCTGTCACCTCCGCAATCGCGTGTTAGATTTGAAAAAAGCGCTCCTTTGCCATTCGCCGGGGCCAAAAATCAAGTGGGCGGAACCATGACGGGCGTTGCGACGGACCACATCCGGAGAAAACCATCTCGCGGGCCATGGCGCGCTCCGTTGCTCGTTTGCGCCCTTTTCGCAGGGATCGCCCTTTCGCCCGCGTCATCATCCGCGGCGGACCCGCTCTCGCCCGTTCATGACACACTGGAGACGGTCACGGACACGGTTGGAGGCACCGTGTCGGGTGCCGGAAAAACGGTGAACCGAACGACGGATACGCTCGGCCTGCCGCCTGTCGGCAACACGATCCAGAACGACCAACCGCTCTCGACCGTCAACCGGCTTGGACGCGACCTCACGCAGCCCGTCGGCACGCTGACCGGTCCGGTGACATCGCCCGCGCAGACCTCGTCTTCCGAACCGGCACCCTCACGCGACGCGCCGCCGGACGAGTATCGGCCCAATGACGTCTTTTATCCCTACACGCCCGATGCTTTTCCCCGCGGAACGCTCACGCGCATCTACTTCCAGCCTGGCGAGACGACCCTCGACCTCGGCGCAAGAAACCAGGTCGCCGGCTTTGTGAACGCCTTTGCCAAACGGATCGGCAATGTCGAGCTCAGAGGCTACGCGGACCGCGCCGGCGGCAACGATGCGCAGGCCAGCGATATCGCCATGCAGCGCGCGCTGGCGGTGCAGCAGGCCTTGCTCGAGCAGGGCATGAGCACCGGCCGCGTTCGCGCCAGTGGCATGGGCAATACGGACACGACCGATGCGGCCTCCGACCGTGTCGATATCCTCTTCGACGGCTACTGAGCCCCACCCTCCCCGCGCCCGATCCTGGTTTTCCCCGATTCCTCGCCTGTGCCCCTCCTCGGAGCCGGGTCTGTTCGCGTGGCGCGAACATGCCTAGACTGGGCCGCGAAGGGCCTCGATGCCCGGTCACGACCCCGCCCACGGATCACCGCATGATCTTTCTCGACAGGATTGGAGCCGCGGCAATTGCCATCCTCCTGGCCGGTATCCTCACGGCCGCGGCTGCCGAAGCCCCCTTGTCGTCTCCGGAAGCAGCACTGCTGCGCATCGATTTCACACCCAATGAATCCGCGCTGAGTCCCTCCGCGCATGAGAATATTGCCGCCTTCGCCACAATTCTCCGGCGGCAAAGCAGCCGCCTGCTGATAAAGGCTTATGCCGGGCCTCCACGCGACGCCTCCTCGACGGCCCGCAAGCTGTCGTTGCGCCGTGCGCTGTCGGTCAGGCACAAGCTGATCGACGAGGGCATTGGCGCCGGCCGCATTCATGTACGCGCGCTCGGCGGCGTACCCGATAGCGGCCCCCAGGACCGCGTGGATATCGTGCTGGCAGGCGGCTGACCGGTATATTCGAAACTGAGAGGGGACTGACGACGCATGGCAAAGGAACACAAGGACGGCATCGCGCTTTCCCGGCCCGGCCCCTATGTCACCCGCATGCTGCTCTTCGTCGTGCTGGTCTGTTTCGTGGCGGCGATCCTCTTCCCGCAGATCGAAACAGCCTTCATGGCAAATCCGGGTCTGAACGGCCTGATCGTCGGCGTCCTCATCATCGGCATCCTTTATGCGTTCCGCCAGGTGCTGAGCATCAACCCCGAAGTGCGCTGGGTGAACGAATTTCGCCGCGCCGATCCCGGCCTCACAATCCCCGCCGCACCGCGACTGCTGGCGCCGATGGCCACCATGCTGGGCGACCGCAAGGGCCGCATGCAACTCAACGCGATGTCGATGCGCTCGATCCTCGACTCGCTCGGCTCCCGCCTCGATGAACAGCGCGAAATATCGCGCTATGTCATTGGCCTGCTGATCTTTCTCGGCCTGCTCGGCACTTTCTGGGGCCTGCTGACCACGGTTGCCTCGGTCGCGGGCACGATCCAGAGCCTCAATGTCGAAACGGCGGAAGCCGCCACCGTCTTCACCAATCTGAAGGCCGGGCTCGACGGGCCGCTGCGCGGCATGGGCACGGCTTTCTCCTCCTCGCTGTTCGGACTGGCGGGCTCGCTGGTGCTGGGCTTTCTCGATCTGCAGGCCGGCCAGGCACAGAACCGGTTTTACAACGAACTCGAGGAATGGCTTTCGACGGTGACGAGCCTCTCCGAGACCGATCCCGACGCGCCCTCGATGCTGGGCGAGACGACGCGGCGGCTGCGCAACATCGAACAGGCGCTGACGAGCGGTGGCGGCGGCAACAACGAAGGCGCCAATGCCACGCTGATGGCACTGGCCGGCCAGATATCGGCGCTGACCGAGCATTTGCGCGGCGAGCAGCAGCTTGTCCGCCAGCTCGCCCAGAACCAGGAGGCGCTCAGGCCCGTTCTCGAAGAACTGGCCCGTCGCCTCGACGGCCGGAGCTGACGCGGAATGGCGCTCGCCAACAGACGCATTCGCGGCCGCGCCCCGACCGGCGACTACTGGCCGGGCTTTGTCGACGCCATGTCGAGCCTGCTGCTGGTGCTGATTTTCCTGCTGACCATTTTCATGATCACGCAGTTTTTCCTCAGTTTGCTGGTCAGCGACAAGGATTCGGCGCTCGACAGCCTGCGCAGCCAGATCGCCGAACTGGTGAACCAGCTGTCGCTGGAACGGCGCGAAAAAGCCGATCTCGAAGTCACCATCCTGTCGCTGCAGGATTCGCTGGCCGCCGCCACAGCCGAGAGCGAGCGCCTTGCCGCCATGGCCGACGATGCGGCGGGCGCCGGCTCGCGCATCGCCGAACTCGAAAGCCGTCTCTCCGACGAGCAACGCGTCTCCAGCGAGGCCTTGTCGCAGGTCGAACTGCTGAACCAGCAAATTTCCGCCCTGCGCCGCCAGCTCGCGACGCTGGAGGCGGCCCTCGAGGCATCCGAGCAACGAGACCGTGAATCGCAAGCCCAGATCGCCGATCTCGGCCGCCGCCTCAACGCGGCGCTGGCGCAAAAGGTTCAGGAGCTGGCGCGCTACCGCTCCGAATTCTTCGGCCGTCTGCGGGCCATTCTGGGCGACCGGACCGATATCGAGATTGTCGGCGACCGTTTCGCCATGCAGTCGGAAATCTTCTTCGCCTCGGGCTCGGCCGACATCAACCCGTCGGGACAGGCCCAGCTCGACAAGATCGCCGTTGCGATCCGCGAAATCGCCGCCGAAATTCCGGACGATATCCCCTGGGTTCTGCGCGTCGACGGGCATACCGACGCCAACCCGATCGCGACGCCGCAATTCCCGTCGAACTGGTACCTGTCGAGCGCCCGCGCCATCGCGGTGGTGGACTACCTCGTCGCGCAGGGCGTGCCGGCGCGAAATCTGGTGGCGGCGGGCTTCGGCGAACACCACCCATTGGCCGCGGGACGCTCGGTTGCCGACAATACGCGCAACCGCCGCATCGAATTCAAGTTGACCGAGCGCTAACTACCAGGCTTTCAGCTCTTTCGACTGCGTACAGGCGAGTACTTCCGGCTCGAAAACCTGCCCGAGCAGCATGACGTCGCCATAGCCGGCGGCCACGCTGATGCCCGACATCTCCGCGCCGAGATCGAGGTAGATCGTGCCGGCCTTGCCGCCGCCATTCGCGCCGAGTTCGACGCGCACGACCTGGCTCGGCGAAAGCGCGGCGGGGTCGCCCGCATGGCCGAGGAAATCCATCAGCTTCGGATGTGAGCCGATCAGCAGCGAACCGTCCGGCTGCACATCGATATTGTCGACGCCGGTGCCGAGCCGCGCCATATCGACGCCCTTGAGATTGCCGGTCGCAAGATCGCGTTCGAAAACATGCAGCGTCATGCTCATCGTGTCGGCGACATAGACCTCGCCGCCGTCGGCACTGGCCTCGATGCCATTGGCGAGCGCGAAGCGGCCGGCGGCGATGCGCGCCGCGGTGCCGTCGTGATAGATGACGTTGGCGTTTCTCAGCAGCAGGATGTTGCTGACAAGCTGATGCAGCCCGTTCTTCGAGGCGTGGTCGTTGGTCACATAGAAACTGTCCGGACCCACCGCCGCCACATCGTTGATCGACACGAAAAGCGGGTCGGTGACGCTCTGCGCATAGGTCAGCGTGCCGTCCCGGGCGATATCGAAAATCTCGACCTTCTCGGGGCCGGCGGCGGGATGGCTGACGGCAAAGAGGCGCCGCGCGCCGTCCGCTCCGACATGAAGGTCGATGCCGTGGGGCCGGAAATCGGCGGGCGCATTGGGCGTTACCGGGTAAAGCGCCCAATCGGTCTGCGGCGCCTTGAGGTCGATCGCGTAAAGGCCGCCGCGAACGGCTTCCGAGCCGGGCGCACCGGCCTGCACGGCGCGGCGATCATAAGCCGACACATAGGCAATGCCGCGCTCATGGTCGATGACGATGTCTTCCGGCCCCGGCACCGCTTCGATGACACGGCAATCGGCGGCGATCTCCTGCCGGATGCCGGTGAAGTAGCCGGCCGCCGACAGGAAGCGCCAAGCGAGCACGCTGGCGACAATGACGAGCGCCAACACGACATAGCCTGCGATCCGCCAATTTTTCGACATGAGATTCCCCCGATAGATGATTTTGCGTTCAACGAATGGCGGCGCTCAGCGGCCCGGACGGCGGATCCACAGCCTCGCCCGCAAAATCGCCGGTAAACTGCAATCGCGCCAGCCGCGCATAAAGCCCGCCTTGCCGCAAAAGTTCGTCATGCGTGCCCGATGCGACGACACCGCCATCTTCCATGACGACGATGCGATCGGCCTTGAGCACGGTCGCCAGGCGATGCGCGATGACAAGCGTCGTGCGGTTCTGCATCAGCCCTTCAAGCGCCTGCTGAACCGCGGCCTCGCTCTCGGCGTCGAGGGCACTCGTCGCCTCGTCGAGCAGCAGAACCGGCGCGTCGCGCAGGATCGCCCGCGCAATTGCGAGACGCTGGCGCTGGCCGCCCGAAAGCGTCACGCCGCGCTCGCCGACCTGCGTGTCGTAGCCATCCGGCAAGCCGGCGATGAAATCGTCGATACGCGCGGCCCGCGCCGCCGCCTCGATTTCGGCAAGGCCCGCCTCGGGCCGGCCATAGCGGATATTTTCGGCAATCGTCGTTCCGAAAATCACGGTCTCCTGAGGCACGACCGCGATGCGCGCCCGGACATCGCGCGGATCGGCGTCGCGCACATCGACGCCGTCAAGCGTAATGCGGCCCGATTGCGGATCGTAGAAGCGCAGCAGAAGCTGAAAGACGGTGCTCTTTCCGGCGCCCGACGGCCCGACCAGCGCCACCGTCTCGCCGGGATCGACGTCGAGGGTGAACCCCCGAAGCGCCGAAATGCCGGGCCGCGCCGGATAGGCGAAGGTGATGTTCTCGAAGCGAAGCGCGCCCCGTGACGGCGCCGGCAGCGCAACCGGAGAGGCTGGCACGGCAATTTGCGGCTCGACGTCGAGAAGCTCCATCAGCCGCTCGGTGGCGCCGGCCGCCATTTGCATATCGCCCCAGATTTCGGACAGGGCGGCGAGTGAACCGGCCGCGAAAAGCGCGTAGAGAATGAACTGTGCCAGCGCGCCGCCCGTCATGTCGCCGGCGATAACATCCTTCATGCCGAACCAGATGACACCGACGACGCTCGACAGGCCGAGAAAGAAAATCAGCGCCGTCAGCACCGAACGGGCAATGATGCGCGACCGCGAAGTCTCGAAGGAACGTTCGACCGTGTCGAAAAACTGCCGCCTGTCATGCTCTTCATGCGTGAAGGCCTGCACCGTCTGGATGGCGTTGAGGCTTTCGGTGCCGAAGGCGCTGGTGTCGGCCAGCCTGTCCTGTGCCGAACGCGACAGCCGCCGGACCCAGCGCCCGAGAAAAACAAGCGGCAGAACGATCATCGGAATGGCAAAGAGGACAAGGCCCGACAGCCGCGCGCTGGTAAAAACCATCATCGATGCCGCGCCGACGAAGAGAAAAAGATTGCGCAGCGCGATCGAAGCCGAGGAGCCGACAACGGTCTTGATCAGCGTCGTGTCGGCGGTGAGCCGCGAGAGCACCTCGCCGGTGCGCGTCAGCTCGAAAAAGGCCGGCGAAAGCTTCAGCACATGCGCATAAACGGCCTGCCGGAGATCGGCCACCACGCGCTCGCCGAGCCAGCTCACGAAATAGAAACGCCCGGCACTGGCAATGCCGAGCACCAGCGCGACGGCGACAAGCGCCAGGAAATACCGGTCGATGAAGGCGGCCGTTACCGTGTTGTCGGCATGGTTGAGAAGATCGACAAGCCGCCCGCCGGCCATCGGAATGGCGAGCGTCGCGAGCGTCGCCAGGGCGAGCGCGAGGACCGCCAGCACCACCATGCCGCGATAGGCCGCGAGGAACGGCAGGAGCCGCAGGACCGGGCGAACCCGCTTCGCGGGCTTGCGGCGCTGCGCCTCTTCCTCGATGGCTTCGACGACCGGATTCGATGTGTCGCTCATGCGTTCTCGCCGGTTCTTTGTTGCGGGACCGGCCACACTAGCCGCCGGGGATGGGCCCGGGAATAAGTTCCACGCTGGTATAGCAACGCGGCGCCCGCAGCCGCAACGCCGGCCCGCCCTATCCGCTGCGGCATGAGCGCTCAAAATGCCGGATTGGGGCCTTGAACCATCGCCCGCATCTCGGCTTGCATGGGCCCTGCCCGTTCGCTATAAGCCCCCATTCCGGCAGCGCGGCGCTCCCAGCGGGAGCAGCCCCGGCGCGCCGTTTTCAATTCGGGAAGGCGATAAGCCCATGAAGAAAGAAACCCATCCGGACTATCACTTCATCACCGTGACGATGAACGATGGCACGACTTTCCAGACGCGCTCGACCTACGGGTCGGAAGGCGCAACGCTGGTGCTCGATATCGATCCGACCACGCATCCGGCCTGGACCGGCGGTGGCCAGCAGCTTCTCGATCGCGGCGGCCGCGTCAGCCGCTTCAAGAAGAAGTTCGGTATGATCGGCGGCAGCTGAGCCCCATCGAATCCGGAAACGGAAAAAGCCCCGCATTTGCGGGGCTTTTTTGTTGGCGGCGCGGGGAAATCTATTCCGGGCGGTTCTTGCGGCGGCCGAATTGCGGGCGCGGGAAATCGCTGGAGAGGCTTTCCCGGTAGAACGCCTCGACGCGCTGCATCTGTTCGGCCAGCGGATGATTATGCGCCGGCCGGGGACCGGGCTCCCTGAGACGCGCATCAAGCCGCTCGACCCGCGCATAAAGCCGCTCCGACCGTTCGATCAGATCCCGCAGGCGTTGCGGCAGCGCGTCGGCGCCCGAGAAGCGCGGCTGGCGGCCAATTTCCTTGGTGGCGAGGCGATATTTCTCGGAATTGGCTTCCTCGGCCGTCATCTCGCCCTCGTGCACGGCCTTGCGCACCAGAAGCCAGGAGGCGACCTGCATCAGCCGCGTGGTGAGGCGCATGCTTTCGCCGGCATAGGCCAGCGACGTCTCGCGCGGCAGGGCCCTGGCGGCGGCCCGGCCTTCTCCATCCAGATAGGCCGAGGTTTCCTCGACCAGGCGCATACCCTCGCCATAGGTGCGCTGGAACAGGCCCGACGCCATGAACTCGCTGAGCGTGACGCATTCGGCTTCCGCGAAGCCGATCTCGCCGCCCGTGATCTCGTGAACACTCATCCAACAAACCCCTGATATCGCGCCATTGCGGCACAGTCAGGGTCTGAAGGATCAATATCCGTGCCATCGGCCCGGCACGGGCACAAAAAAGAGCCGCGGGAAAGCCCGCGGCTCAAGTTCTAACAGGGAGGCGTCAAACAGAGTGGATAGGAGCCACTCAGAAATCCAGAGAACTGGATTACGCAAGGTCACCCTAGCGCCATCATTCCTAACAGGAAGTTAATCTTGTGGCAATTTGACGCGTTGTCGGCAAGACGAGAAACGCCCGAACATTGTGTGAGCTTAACTAAAAGCGCTGTATTTTTAATGTGTTAACTGAGGATGTCTACTTTTTGAACAGTGCCTCGGC
>NZ_JBBECC010000016.1:0-8365 GCF_040882025.1 Parvibaculum sp.
CGAAGGCGGCATCCTCACACGCGCGGACGATCCCGCCCACAAGCAGAAGGTGATCTACAGCCTCACCGAACGGGGCATCGAACTTCTGCCGATCCTCGCCGCCATGTCGGCCTGGGGCGTCAAATATCTCCCCGTCACCGAAGAGCTCGGTATCCGCGCGAAACTCCTCACCGAGGGCGGTCCCAAACTCGTCGCCCGCTTCATGGACGAGTTGCGCGCCGAACATCTCGGCGCGAGGAAGAAAGCGCGGCGCGGTCGGTCCGTCCGCGAGGAATTGCAGGCGGCTTACGAAGCGGTGGTGGCGAAGGGGCGTCGCCGATCCTGATGCGCGCCAAAACCGGGGATTACTTTTTTTTCCGTCGACACGCTTTATCCCCGCCGATCGGTCGAGCGCGGAAATAATTTCGTGTCGCCGCCCGGGGATAAATCGTGTAATCATCCGTATACAGATGATGACTTGCGTCATTTGTGACAGTTTTATGACAGTTCCGTGACAGAAGGGGGGTCCGCTCTTCAGACATCGGCTGTGCATGCGCGTGTAAACCGTTGAAGCGTCCGGAAAATCCGGCTTATCCCCGGGTTGATCCGTAGGCGGATTATTCGCTGTCGCGGCTGAAGACCTCGTCGAAGGTCTCGCGCAGCGCGCTGTCGACATCGGCCATCGTTGCCGCCCGCCCGAGATCGGCGAGGCTGGTGACGCCGTGTTGTGCAATGCCGCACGGCACGATCCCCGAAAAATGATCGAGGTCGGGGTCGACATTGAGGCTAACCCCATGAAACGTCACCCATTTGCGGATGCGCACGCCGATGGCGGCGATCTTGTCCTCCGCCGTCAGGCCGCGGTCGGGCCGCCGCACCCAGACGCCGACGCGGTCGGCCCGCGTCTCGCCGGTCACATTGAACTGCGCCAGCGTGGCGATCAGCCAGGCCTCGAGGTCCTGCACATAGGCGCGGACATCGGGCTTCCGGCGCTTCAGATCGAGCATCACATAGGCGACCCGCTGGCCGGGCCCGTGATAGGTGTATTGCCCGCCGCGGCCGGTCTGGAAGACGGGAAAGCGTTTGGGATCAATGAGATCGGCGTCGTCGGCGCTGGTGCCGGCGGTGTAGAGGGCCGGGTGTTCGAGCAGCCAGACGAGTTCCGGCGCAGTCCCTTCGGCGATCGCGGCGGCCCTGGCTTCCATCTCCGCCACCGCCGTTTCGTAAGGAACCGGCGCATCCGAGAGGCGCCATTCGAGTGTTGGCGCGGGCGCGTCGGCAAGGGGCAGGGACTTAACCATCGAGTAACTCTAGCATGGCAATTTGGGTGGCAGATAAAGCACTTGGAGTATCTCAGGCTGCTGGGGTCAGGTGGGGTTGCGCGTGAATTCGGTCAACAACGTATCCGTTGAAATCTCCGTCGTGCTGGGCAGGACGACGCTGCCGATCCATCAGCTTTTGCGGATGGGCCGCGGCGCGGTCATCGAGCTCGGCACACGTCAGGACGACGAAATCTGGATCCTCGCCAACAATGTGCCGATCGCGCGCGGCACGATTATCGTCAAGGGCGAGCGCATGGCGGTCTCGATCACGTCGGTCATCTCCAGCACGGATTCAGTCGCACACGGCTGAAATCATTCGATATTTTCGTTCGGCGCGGGCTCCTTTCGGGGCCCGTTTTTTGTTCTACATCTCTGTTTGTGTGGATTGTAAAATATTACGGACTTGAGTTGAATTATTCGGCACAATCGCTATCTCTAGCGGGAATTGGAAGACCCGCCGCCGTCAGGGAGGTGCTTCGTGTTTCCGGTCATGCTTGATCTCGGCACCCTGAAAGCGGTGCTTGTCGGCGAGGGCGAAGCGGCCGAAAAGCGGCTCGCGGCGCTGGATGCCGCCGGTGCGGCCCATCTGGAGGTCTATTCGGGGGCGCCGACGCCGGTGCTGGTCAAACAGGCCGGCAGACGCCTCAAGGGCGCGCGGCCCACGGGCGAGGCATTCCGGGGCGCTCGCGTCGTGTTCATCGCGGGCCTCGGCGACGCCGAAAGCGTGGCGCTGGCCGGGCTGGCGCGGGCGGCGGGCGCGCTGGTCAATACCGAGGATGTGAAGCCGCTCTGCGATTTTCATGTGCCCTCGGTGATGCGGCGCGGCGAGCTGACGATCACCGTCTCGACCGCCGGCAAGTCGCCGGGCCTGTCGCGGCGGCTGCGGCGGCATCTGGAGGGGTTGTTCGGGTCCGAATGGGCCGGGCGGCTCGACGAACTGGGCCGGCAGCGCAAGGTCTGGCGCATGCAGGGCCTCGAAACGGCCGAAATCGGCCGTCGCGTCGACGCCTATATCGAAGAGAAAGGCTGGTTGCCATGACCGCACTGGATTTGAGCCGGCGTCCCCGCGCGACAGCGGTCACCGAAAGCCGTGCCGCCATCATGGATGCGCCGACGCTCGTATCGCCGCGGCTGACGGCGTTGCGCGAGACCTATCAAGGCCTTGCGGACCAGGCGCTGCTCGAGCAGATGATCCGCACCGAATTTCCGGGCCGCATCGCCGTCGTCTCTTCCTTCGGCGCTGAATCGGCGGTCCTGCTTCACATGGTCGCCGAGATCGATCCGTCGACGCCGGTCATTTTTCTCAACACCGGCAAGCTCTTCGGCGAAACGCTGCGCTATCGCGACCGGCTTCAGGAGAAGCTCGGCCTGACGGACCTGCGTGCCGTCGGTCCGCATCCGGCGGACCTCGCAGCAAAGGATCCGAACGGCGGTCTGTGGAACAGCGATCCCGATGCCTGCTGCCATGTCCGCAAGGTGCTGCCGCTCGAGCGGGCGCTGAAGGGCTTCGATGCCTCGATCACCGGCCGCAAGCGGTTCCAGACATCGACCCGTGCCAGCATGGACCCGATCGAGGAAGAACGGGTGCGCGGCACCGGCGAGCCGGGCTCTTCGGCCGGAACCCGCTTCAAAATCAACCCGCTAGCCTATTGGGGCGAAGCGGAGCTCGAGGCCTATGTCGACGCGCACAAGCTGCCGCGGCATCCGCTGGTCAAGGACAACTACCTCTCCATCGGCTGCATGCCCTGCACCGAGCGCGTGCCCGAGGGCGGCTCCTATCGCGACGGCCGCTGGGTCGGCCGCGACAAGGACGAATGCGGTATTCATCTGCCCGCCAATCTCGATGGCGACGGGATTTGAGCTTATTGCGCTAAACCCCCGTCATGCCTCAATTTGCAGCTTGAGCAAGCCACCCGGATTTGTTACATCGGCGCGGCTTGCGAACATGCGGTCGTGGCGGAATTGGTAGACGCGCAGCGTTGAGGTCGCTGTGGGGTAAAACCCGTGGAAGTTCGAGTCTTCTCGACCGCACCATCGCAAGGCAAATCTTCAAAACCGGCAGCCGGTCGCGCATAGCGCCGGCGCCGGTTTTTTGTTTGGCAAACTTGTCCCCGTTCCCGCCTTTCGGGTTCAGATGCATTTCCCGCCGCGCGCAGTGGCGGGAACCGGCCAAATAACGCACACTCGCCGCCGGTTCGACGCACAGGATTCGCAGGTGCCGATTGACTGAAATCCCGACGCCAGACGCAGTGGAAGAAATCGCCGACGAGGCGCTGTCGCCATCCTTCGTGCGTTCGGTTGTCGATGCGGTGGATCGGGGCGACAGGGGGCAGGCGCGCGAACTGGTTTTGCCGCTCAGGCCCGCCGACACCGCCGAACTCCTCGAATTGCTGCGCACCGACGAGCGGCGCGATCTGGTCGAAATGCTCGGCTCCGATCTCAATCCGGAAGTGTTGAGCGAACTCGACGAAAGCGTTCGCGACCATCTGATGGAGCTGCTCGACCCGAGGGACATCGCCGCCGCGCTGACGGAGATGGACTCCGACGACGCCGTCTATCTCCTCGAGGACATGGACGAGGACGAGCAGCGCGAGATCCTCGATCAGTTGCCGGCCAGCGATCGCGCCGCCCTCGAACAATCGCTCGACTACCCGGAATACAGCGCCGGCCGCCTGATGCAGCGCGAGCTGGTGGCTGTGCCGCCTTTCTGGGATGTCGGCCACACGCTCGACTATCTGCGCGAGGCGCCGGACCTGCCGCACGAATTCTACGAAATCTTCGTCGTCGATGCGGCGCACAAGCCCGTCGGCACCGTGCCGCTGTCGCGCGTCACGCGCTCGAAACGGCCAATCAAGATCTCCGAAATCATGGAGAGCGAGCAGACGCTGATCCCGGTCGCGATGGACCAGGAAGACGTGGCGCTGCAGTTCAGCAAATACGACCTGATCTCGGCTGCCGTGGTGGATGAGGAAGGCCGCCTTGTCGGCGTCATCACCGTCGACGACATCGTCGAGGTTATCAGCGAGGAAGCGGCGGAAGATATTCGCCTGCTGGCTGGTGTCGGCGAGGAAGCGATTTCGGACACGGTGCTGCAGACCAGCCGCAGCCGCGTTCCCTGGCTCGCGGTCAATCTCGTCACGGCCGTCATTGCGGCCTCGGTAATTGCGCTTTTCGATGCGGCCATCGAGAAAATGGTAGCGCTCGCCGTGCTGATGCCGATCGTCGCCTCGATGGGCGGCAATGCCGGCACGCAGACCATGACCGTCACGGTGCGCGCGTTGGCCACGCGCGATCTCGTTCATTTCAACGCGCGGCGCACCATTTTGCGCGAATTTCTGGTGGGCCTTCTGAACGGCCTGATTTTCTCTGTGCTGCTCGGCGGTCTCGGCGGCTTGATATTCCAGAATGCCTGGCTTGGCGGCGTGCTGGCGGCGGCCATGATGATTAACCTTGTGGTCGCCAGCCTGATCGGCATTCTCGTGCCCTTGGGCCTTGATAAACTGGGCACCGACCCCGCCGTTTCGTCGGCCGTCTTTGTGACGACCACGACGGATGTGGTCGGTTTCTTCGCGTTTTTGGGACTTGCGGCCCTGATCCTGTTTTACTGAGGGCGATGGCCGGTTTGGGAGAGTTGAGCGATGCGTGGCGCGATCCGTTTATGGCTTTCGGGGTTCCTTCTGGCGGCGGGTTTTTGTCTGGCGACGGCGCCTGCATCGGCTGAAGGCTGGCGCGACGGGACGCCGATGACGACGGCGCGCGCTTTCGCCGGCGCCGCGTTGCTCGGCGACGATCTCTATGTCGTCGGCGGCGACAGCACGGCCGGACCGCGCAACGTGGCCGAAATCTACGACATACGTGGCAATATCTGGCGCGCGGCCGTGGCTTTGCCGGTCGGGCTGCAGCATTTCGGCATGGCCCAGCTCAACGGCCGGCTCTATATCGCCGGCGGACATGAAGCGCCGGTACAAAGCCGCATCGGCAGTACGGCCCTTTTTGGCGAAAGCGCCTCGCCGGATGTGCCCGCGAACGGCGGCGACACGGCGAATGTCTGGGTCTTCGATCCGAATATCGGAAGCTGGCTTTCCGGCCCTTCGATGCCGGCCGCCCGGGCCGGCCACGGTCTTGTCGCCGTTGACGGCAAACTTTATGCACTGGGCGGGCGCGGCGAGGGCGCGTCGCGCGTTTTCGTCTACGACCCGGCGCGCGACCGCTGGAGCGTTTCGGGTTCGCCCATGCCGTCGCCGCGCGTCGCTGCGGCCTATGCAGTCGCGGACGGGCTCATCTATGCGATCGGCGGCCTCAATGGCGGCGCGGCGTCGGCGCGTGTCGATATTTTCAATCCGTCGAACGGAAGCTGGCGCAGCGGATCGTCGCTGCCGGAGCCGCGCGCAGGCCATGTCGCGGCCGTTCTCGACGGCAGGCTGCATGTGACGGGTGGCGAGCAACGGCGGCCCTTGCGCACCTATGGCGATCATTTCGTGCTCGATCTCGCCGGGACCGCATGGCAGCGCGCGACGTCGATGCCGACCCCGCGCCACGGCGCGGTTGCCGCCGCCACGGGCGGTCGCTTCATCGTTGTGGGCGGCAGCCCCGGCGCGGGCGTCTATACGGTTTTCACCGAATCCGACATGGTCGACATCTACACGGAGTGAGCCCGCGTCACTTCATCAGCTTCACCGCCCGGAAGCCCATCGGTGCGATATAGGTCGCGTAAATGCCGATGGCCGCCGCGGCCGTGTAGCCGGTGATGGCCGCCGGAAAGCCGATCATTTCGCCACCGCGCGTCAAGAGATCGCGCATGACGAAGAGCCCGACCACCCCGGCTACCGCCATCACGACCTGAAGCCACCAGACAGGCAGGATCGGCTTTTCGGGCGCGGCCTTGCGGTCGAGCGCGGCCCCGGCGAACCAGCCGAACAGCATGAAAAGGACAGCGGCAATGGCATTCGGCTCGCGCTCCGCCGGCCAGATCAGCCAGAGCAGCGGGATGGCAAGGACGATCACCGCGAAGTCCATCCACGCGGGCAGACGCCGCCACCGCGCGACGATGTTTTCCTGAACGAGAACCGCGAAGACCGCGATGCTGATGAGCCCAAGGCCAATGCCGACCAGCACGTCTTCGACATCGTGTACGCCCAGATAGATGCGGCTGGCACAGACGCCTGCCGCAATGAAAATCGCGGCTGCCCAAGCCCAGGGCCGCTTGATCTCATAGGCAAGCCAGAGCCACATGGCCACGGCGACCTGCGCATGGCCGGACGGCAAGCCATAGGAATCCGAGACGCGCTCCGCATCGAGCTGGAAAGCGGGATCGGGCCGCGCATCCTGCCAGAAATCCTTGAGCCAGGCGTTTACAAGCGCCGTGACGGTAATGAGGACGGCGAGGCGCGTAAACAGCGCCCGATCCCAGAGCCAGTAGCCGATCGGCAGGAATATAAGGAAGAAAGGCGCGTAACCGAGCCAGGTGAAGCCATTGAAAACGACAGTGGCGGTGTCGCTGCGTAAGGGTACCACCCAACTTAAATCGTGCAGGAAATCTTCCATCGCGCTTTCCCCCCATTTCGCGCGGCCTGTTTGGCGGCCGCTTGTTTTAGGCTAGGGTTCTGCCCCGAATCCCGGCCATTGCCGTCAGTCTAGTCGTGGAAACAGCCCCATGTCACAAAACCGTCATGAAACCGATCCCGTCGTCATCGTCAGTGCGGCGCGCACGCCGATGGGCGGCTTTCAGGGGGTGCTGTCGGGCCTCACCGGGCCGGAGCTTGGCGCGGCTGCCGTCAGGGGCGCCGTCGAACGCGCGGGCGTCGGGCCGGCGGAAGTCGATGAGGTGCTGATGGGCTGCGTGCTCTCGGCCGGCGCGAAGCAGGCGCCTGCGCGGCAGGCGGCGCTGAAAGCCGGGCTCGACGAGAAGACGCCGTGCACGACAATCAACAAGATGTGCGGCTCGGGCATGAAGGCCGTGATGATGGCGCATGACGCGATCGTCGCGGGGCATGGCGATGTCGTCGTGGCCGGCGGTCTGGAGAGCATGACCAACGCGCCCTATCTGCTGCCCAAGGCCCGCGGTGGGCTGCGTCTCGGGCATGGCGAGATCAAGGACCATATGTTCCTCGACGGCCTTGAGGACGCCTATGAAGGGCGGCTGATGGGTTCCTATGCCGAGGACACCGCGCGGCACTATCAGTTCACGCGCGATGCGCAGGATGCCTATGCGACGGAGTCCCTGAAGCGGGCCAGGCGCGCGGTCGAGGGCGGCACGTTCGCGCCGGAGATCGTGGCGGTCGAAGTGCCTGGGCGGAAGGGCGCGGTCGAGGTCGTGCAGGACGAGCAGCCGCTGACGGCGGACGCGTCGAAAATTCCAACGCTCAAACCTGCCTTTGCGAAGGACGGCACGGTGACGGCGGCCAACTCCAGCTCGATTTCGGATGGCGCTGCGGCACTGGTGCTGATGCGTTTGTCGGAGGCCGAGAAGCGCGGACTTTCGCCGCTTGCCGCCATTCGCGGGCATACGATGCATGCGCAGGCGCCGGCCTGGTTTTCAACCGCGCCGGTCGGTGCAATCTCGAAGCTGATGGAGCGTACCGGCTGGAAGGCTTCGGATGTCGATCTCTGGGAGGTCAACGAAGCCTTTGCCGTCGTTGCGATGGCGGCGATCAGGGAACTCAGCCTTTCCCACGACAACATGAACATCTATGGCGGCGCCTGCGCGCTCGGGCATCCGATCGGCGCTTCGGGCGCGCGCATTCTGGTGACGCTGCTCAATGCGTTGCAGCAGACCGGTGGCAAGCGTGGCGTCGCCTCGCTCTGCATCGGGGGCGGCGAGGCGACGGCGGTGGCTATCGAACGGTTGAACTAGGCAGCGGCCTGTCCGAGCGACGCCTTCACATGTTCGGCGAGCGCAATCAGGCCGTTCAACGGGCGGATCAACACTTCGATATGACTCATCCGGCCATCCGCGTCGATGGTGATGCGGTCGATGCCTTTCAGCTTCGTGTCGCCGATGCGCGACTCGAATTCGAGGATGATCTCGTTGCCGTCGATCCATTCCTTTGTGTAGGTGAAGTCCT
>NZ_JBBECC010000017.1:0-8305 GCF_040882025.1 Parvibaculum sp.
AATGGCGTCCGCTGCAGCTAGCTATCGCTGGGCGGGCGTTTTTCATTTTTGGCCTCCCGCCCTTGCGAAAGGGCCGGCATCGGATGGAGTTGAATATGGGGTTTGGGCAAAAGTCACGCATGGCCGCATGGGCGGTCGGAACCTTGGCGGCACTGGCCGCGGCGCCTTCGGGGGCCGCCGCCGAGGCGACGCTCGTCGAAGCGATCGCGCAGGGCAAGCCGCTGATCGACCTGCGGGCGCGCTACGAACAGGTCGACGACGACGCGGTGGCAAATACCGGCAAGGCCGGCACCGTCCGCGCCCGTCTCGGCTACGAGACCGGCGCCTGGAACGGCCTCAGCGCGCTTTTCGAATTCGATTTCACGCGTGGCATCGGCGGCGAAAACTACAACAGCACCCGCAACGGCAAGGCCACATACGGGCTCGTCGCCGATCCGGACGTAACGGAACTCAACCGCCTGCAGCTCACCTATGCAGGACCTTTCGACACCAGGGCCATTGTCGGCCGGCAACGGATCATCCTCGGCAATGCACGCTTCATCGGCAATGTCGGCTGGCGCCAGCACGAACAGACATTCGATGCGCTGACGCTGATCAACACGGCCGTCCCCGACACGACGCTCACCTATGTCTATGTGGCGGGCGTCAACCGCATTTTCGGCGACGACACGCCGGTTCCCAACGCCGCGACCGGCGCGCCGGCCGTCGGCCACTACGACAGCGACAGCCATCTCATCAACGCCGGCTATGCGGGCCTGCCGCACCTCAAACTCGAAGGCTTTGCCTATCTGCTCGATCTCGAGCAATCGGGAACGCCCGCCACCGGCACGCCCGCCGCGCGCAACTCGACCGCCACCTACGGTTTGCGCGCCGACGCGAACTTCACGCTCGGCGCCGGGGTGACGGCGGCTTTCGCCGGCCAGTATGCGAACCAGAGCGACTATGCCGACAACCCGCTCCCGATCGATCTCGACTACTGGCTGGCGGAGGGTTCGCTCGGCTATGCCGGCGCGACGTTCGGCGTCGGTTACGAGTCGATGGAAGGCGACGGCACCGTCGGCTTTTCGACCCCGCTTGCGACGCTGCATGCCTTTGCCGGCTGGGCCGACAAATTCCTGACGACGCCCGTGGACGGTCTCGACGACCGCTATGCCCGCCTCGCCTACACGACGGATGCGGTTCCGGTCTTCACAAAGACGACGGCGGCCCTCGTCTATCACGACTTCGAAGCGGAACGCACCGGCGCCGATCTCGGTTCCGAGTGGGACGCATCGCTCGATCTCGTCCTCGACGCCAACGTCTCCTTCAACGCGAAATACGCGACCTATCGCGGCACCGGCGCGCCCGGCCTGCTCGACAAGGACGTGTTCTGGCTTTCGGCCACCTACAAGTACTGAGGATACGGAAATGTTCAGGAAAAACGCCGCCGGATTCGACAAGCCGATCAACCGCCGCAATGTTCTCGGCACCGGCTCCCGGATCGTGGGCGCCGCGACGTTGCTCAAGGCGGCGGCCGCTGTCGTTCCCGGCGGTGCCTGGGCGGCCGGTGGCGAGGGCATCGAAAAAACGAAGCTCTCGCTCGGCATCATTCCGCTGACCGATTGCGCGCCCATCGTCATCGCGCGTGAAAAAGGCTTTTTCAAGCAGTTCGGCCTCGACGTCGGCATCTCGAAGGAAGCATCCTGGGCGACGATCCGCGACAAGGTTCATATCGGCGCGCTTGACGGCGCGCATATGCTGGCCGGGATGCCGATCGCGTCCAGCCTCGGCATTGGCGGCTTGCGCAAGCCGACGATCACCGCCTGGTCGATGGACCTCAACGGCAACGCCATCACCGTCTCGAACGAACTTTACGAGGCGATGGTGGCGGCTGATCCCAAAGCGATGGCCGAACGGCCCCGCTCGGCGCGCGCGCTGAAGAAAGTCATCGATGCCCGTTCGGCACAGGGCATGGAACCGCTGACTTTCGCCGTCGTCTTCCCGACTTCGACGCATAATTATCAACTGCGCTACTGGATGGCCGATGCCGGCATCGACCCCGACCGCGATGTCCGTATTGCCGTCATCCCGCCGCCGCAGATGGTGGCCAATCTTCAGGCGAACAATATCGTCGGCTATTGCGTCGGCGAGCCGTGGAACAGCCGCGCGATCGCCGCCGGCCTCGGCAAGGCGCTGATCACCAGCTACGAGATCTGGAACAACGGCCCGGAAAAGGTTCTCGGCGTCAATCTCGACTGGGCCGAGAAACACCCGAACACACACAAGGCGATGATCGGCGCGCTCGCCGCCGCGTCCCAATGGATGGACAGGCCCGAGAATCGCGCGGAAGTCGCCGGCATCATTTCGCGGCCCGCTTATGTGAACGCCGACGCCGAGACTGTCCGTATGTCGACGACAGGCACCTTCCGCTACGCACGGGATGAAGAGCCCGTTCCCCTGCCCGACTTCAATGTCTTCCATCGCTATGCGGCGAACTTCCCCTGGGTCAGCCACGCCTCCTGGTTCATCTCGCAGATGATCCGTTGGGGGCAAGTGGCCGAGCCCCTCGACGTTGCGAGCGCCGCGGCGTCCATCTATCGCCCCGACATTTACCGCGATGCGGTTCGCGATCTCGGCATCGCCACGCCGGCAATCGACACGAAGATCGAAGGCACGCATGACGCCCCGTGGATGCTCGGGCTGGCATCGGCGCCCATTCCGATGGGCCCCGACAGGTTTCTCGACAACCGCGTCTTCGATCCCGCGGCAATCGCCGCCTATGTCGAGGGCTTTGAAATCCGCAATCCGAAATTCGACACCGCCATGCTCGCGGCCACCGCGTAGCCGACGCCAGACAGTGCAGCTTTTTCCGAGAGGTGATTGAGATGAACGGCAAGGACACAAGGACGAACAGGACTTCGACGACGGCTTCCACGGCGCGGCGTTTCGCGGCAATCGGCGCTCTTGCCGTTGCGTTGTCGGCCGTCGGCGTCGCGGGACCGCGGTTCCAATCGGCGCATGCCGCAATGCTCGACATCGAAAAGGACGAGCTCACATTCGGCTTCATCAAGCTCACCGACATGGCGCCGCTCGCCGTCGCCAAGGAGCTTGGGTATTTCGAGGACGAAGGGCTCTATGTCACCCTCGAGCCGCAGGCGAACTGGAAAGTTTTGCTCGACCGCACCATCACGGGCGAGCTCGACGGCGCGCATATGCTGGCCGGCCAGCCTATTGCCGCCACCATCGGCTTCGGCACGAAAGCCCACGTCATCACCCCCTTCTCGATGGACCTCAACGGCAACGGCATCACCGTCTCGAACGAGATCTGGGCGATGATGAAGGAGCATGTGCCGATGGAAGACGGCAAGCCCGTCCATCCCATCAAGGCGGAATATCTGAAGCCGGTGGTCGACAAGCTCAAGTCGGAGGGCAAGCCCTTCAAGATGGGCATGGTGTTCCCCGTCTCGACCCACAATTACGAGCTGCGCTACTGGCTCGCCTCGGGCGGCATTCACCCCGGCTTCTATTCCGCAACCGACATCACCGGCCAGATCAAGGCGGATGCGCTTCTGTCGGTCACGCCGCCGCCGCAAATGCCGGCAACGCTTGAAGCCGGCACGATCAACGGTTATTGCGTCGGCGAGCCCTGGAACCAGCAGGCGGTGTTCAAGGGCATCGGCGTTCCGGTAATCACCGACTGGGAAATCCAGAAGGAACACAATCCGGAGAAGGTGTTCGGCATCACGGCGGAGTTTGCCGAAAAATATCCGAACACGACACTTGCCATCACCAAAGCGCTTATTCGCGCCGGCATGTGGCTCGATGCAAACGGCAATGCCAATCGCCCGAAGGCCGTGGAAATTCTGGCAAAGCCCGAATATGTGGGCGCCGACTATGAAGTCATCGCCAACTCGATGACCGGCACGTTCGAGTACGAAAAGGGCGACAAGCGCGACGTGCCCGACTTCAACGTCTTCTTCCGCTACTTCGCGACCTACCCCTATTACTCGGATGCCATCTGGTATCTGACGCAGATGCGCCGCTGGGGCCAGATCACCGAGCACAAGCCCGATGCGTGGTATCACGAGACGGCGAAGAAAGTTTACAAGCCGGAGATTTATCTCAAGGCGGCGGAGCTTCTTGTCGCCGAGGGCAAGGCGAAAAAGGAAGACTTCCCGTTCGACGCGGACGGCTATCGCGGTCCGCAGGGCGGCTTTATCGACGGTGTGCCCTTCGACGGCAGCAAGCCCAATGCCTACATCGACAGCCTCGCGATCGGCTTGAAGAGCAAGCAGATGGTCGCGGGCAGCGAAGTGGTGAGCAACTGATCCGGAGGGCGCGGGCCCGCCCGCGCCCTCGTACCGACCCGTAACAGTTCAATACACAGCCAACCGGGATATCGAGATGACCACGGCAACAGATGTGATCGATGACGGCGAACAGCGCGCGGCGCGCCGGGAGCGGATTTTCAGCACGATCAACAAGGCCAGCAGCTATCTGAGCGTGTTCGGTTTCGGCTGGCTCGTGCCCGTTCTCAAAATCGCGGCCGGCGACAGCGTCAAATTGCAGGGCCGCGAGCTTTGGCAACAGGCCGGCATTCCGTTGATCGGCATTGTGGCGTTCCTCGCCGCCTGGGCCTGGGCCGCGCCGAAGGTCGACACCTCGCTCGGTGCCGTCCCCGGCCCGGCCCAGGTCTGGGAACAGACGGTCAACCTCTACGCCGATCACAAGGCCGAGCGCGCCAAGGAGGACGCTTTCTACGAGCGTCTGGCGGCACGCAATGCCGAACTGATCGCGAGCGGTCAGGGGGACCGCGCGAAGTGGCGCGCCTATACGGGCAAGCCGACTTTCATCGATCAGATATTCACCAGCCTGATGACGGTGGCACTCGGCTTTGTGATCGCAACTGCGCTTGCCGTGCCGATCGGCATTCTCTGCGGCCTGTCGCGCACCTTCAACGGCGCGATGAACCCGCTCATCCAGATCTTCAAGCCGGTTTCGCCGCTTGCCTGGCTGCCGATCGTCACGATGGTCGTCTCGGCCCTTTATCTCGACCCGAGCGACCTCCTGCCCAAATCGCTGGTCGTTTCCGCCATCACGGTGACGCTCTGCTCGCTCTGGCCGACGCTCATCAACACCGCACTTGGCGTTTCCTCCATCGACAAGGATCTCGTCAATGTCGGCAAGGTACTGCAGCTCTCCATGACGAAGACCGTGATGAAGCTGGTGCTGCCCTCGGCGCTGCCGCTGATCTTCACCGGCCTGCGGCTCTCGCTCGGCGTCGGCTGGATGGTTCTGATCGCGGCCGAGATGCTGGCGCAGAACCCGGGCCTCGGGAAATTCGTCTGGGACGAGTTCCAGAACGGTTCTTCCTCCTCGCTCGCCAGGATCATGGTCGCGGTTCTCGCCATCGGCATCATCGGCTTTCTGCTGGATCGCCTGATGTATGCGCTGCAGGCCGCTTTCACCTATTCCGCAACGCGCTGACCGGAGTGCCGATCCGATGTCCTTTCTCGAGTTGAAGAATGTTTCGAAAAGCTACGGCGATGGCGATGCCCGGACATCCGTTCTCAAGCGCATCAACCTCAATGTCGAGGAAGGCGAGTTCGTCGCCATTGTCGGCTTTTCGGGCTCCGGCAAGACGACGCTGATCTCGGCCATCGCCGGTCTGGTGACGCCGGACGAAGGCGAGGTGCTGCTGAAGGGCAAGGCCATCGACGGTCCCGGATCGGACCGCGGCGTCGTCTTCCAGAGCTACTCGCTGATGCCGTGGCTGACGGTCACCGGCAATATCAGGCTCGCCGTCGACACGGTCTTCAGGAAGGAAAGCAAGGCCGCCCGCGCCGCGCGCGTCTCCCGCTACATCGACATGGTGGGGCTGACGCCCGCGGCCGACCGGCTTCCGTCGGAGCTTTCGGGCGGCATGCGCCAGCGGGTCGCCGTCGCCCGCGCGCTTGCCATGAGCCCCGACATGCTGCTGCTCGACGAGCCGCTTTCGGCGCTCGATGCGCTGACCCGCGCCAAACTGCAGGACGAGATCGAGCGCATCTGGGAGAACGACCGCAAGACCGTGATCCTCATCACCAACGACGTGGACGAGGCGATCCTGCTGGCGGACCGGATCGTGCCGCTCAATCCCGGCCCCGGCGCGACGCTTGGGCCCGACTTCCCGGTCAACCTGCCGCGCCCGCGCGACCGGACAGCCATCAACACCAATCCGGCCTTCAAGAAGCTGCGCGCGCAGGTGACGCAATATCTGATGGAAGCGGGCATGGAGCGCGGCGCGTCGGCGGACAATGCCCGCCAGTTGCCGAATGTCGTTCCGATCACCCAGGCGCCGCAGCGGAAGCCCGCGAAGCGCACGCGCCCGGCGACGGATACCTTGCCGGCCGCCTATGCCGAAGCGGCGGGCTCGCCCATCGAAAAGCGCTATGTGGAATTTTTCGAGGTCCGCAAGGTCTATCCGACGCCGAAGGGGCCGCTCACCGTCGTCGACGGTTTCGATCTCAACGTGAAGAAGGGCGAATTCATCACGCTGATCGGCCATTCGGGCTGCGGCAAGTCGACCGTTCTTTCCATGGCGGCCGGGCTCAACGAGATTTCCTCCGGCGGCATCGTGCTCGACGGCAAGGAAGTGTCGGGCGCCGGTCCCGACCGCGCCGTCGTCTTCCAGTCGCCGTCGCTGATGCCCTGGCTGACCGCGCGCGAGAATGTCGCGCTCGGCGTCGACAGGGTCTATCCGAAGGCAACGCCGGCGGAGCGGCGCGAGGTGGTCGAGTATTACCTCGAGCGCGTCGGCCTCAATGATTCGATGCACAAGCTCGCATCGGAATTGTCGAACGGCATGAAGCAGCGCGTCGGCATTGCCCGCGCCTTTGCGCTCTCGCCGAAGCTGCTGCTGCTGGACGAACCTTTCGGCATGCTCGACAGCCTGACGCGCTGGGAGTTGCAGGACGTGCTGATGGAGGTCTGGACGCGCACGCAGGTCACGGCCGTCTGCGTCACCCATGACGTCGACGAGGCCATCCTTCTCGCCGACCGCGTCGTCATGATGACCAACGGACCACGCGCGCGGATCGGCAATGTGATGGATGTCGACATTCCGCGGCCCAGAACGCGGCGGACCCTGCTCGACCATCCCCGCTACTACGAATACCGCCAGGAACTTCTCGGTTTCCTCGAAGAATACGAACACGGCGCCGTCGGCAAGCGGCAACAGCCGGCAAGGACGGCGGCCGGCGCAACCGCCTGAAGGTTCGAGGACTGTGACGCATGGAGATGTGGCAATGAGCAAACAGAAACTCGTCGTTGTCGGTGCCGGCATGGCATCCGGGCGGATGCTGGAGCATCTTTTCGAAGCGGAGCCCGGCGCCTTCGAGGTAACGCTGTTCGGCGCCGAACCGCGTGGGAACTACAACCGGATCATGCTGTCGCCGGTGCTGGCCGGCGAAACGAGTTACGATGAGATCGTCACCCACGACGCGGCGTGGTACGCCGCCAATGACGTGGCGTGCCGTTTTGGCGAGGCCGTGACTAGGATCGACCGCGCGGCAAAACTCGTGTTCTCGAAGAACGGAGCGACGCCATACGACAAGCTGGTGATCGCCACCGGTTCGGCGCCCTTCATCATCCCCGTCACCGGCAGGGATATGCCGGGTGTGATGGCATTCCGCGACCTGGACGACGTCAACGGGATGATCGAGGCCGCGGGAAGGCCGGGCGCCAGGGCGGTCGTGATCGGCGGCGGCCTGCTTGGGCTCGAAGCAGCGGCGGCGCTCAGGCTTCGCGGTATGGATGTCGTGGTGCTCCATCTCATGGATCACCTGATGGAGCGCCAGCTCGACTCCGCGGCAGGCTATCTCCTGGAGAAGGATCTGGAAGGGCGCGGCATCAAGGTTCATACCAGGGCCCAGACGAAGGCGATCCTCGGCACCGAACGCGCCGAGGCGGTGCTGCTCGACGACGGCACGGTCTACCCCGCCGACCTCGTCGTCATGGCCGTGGGTATACGGCCGGAGGTGAGGATCGCCACCGATTCCGGCCTCCATGTGGAGCGCGGCATCGTCGTCAACGACCAGATGGTGTCCTCCGACCCGGACATCCTCGCCATTGGCGAGTGCGTGGAGCACGAGCGCATCTGCTACGGCCTCGTCGCGCCGCTCTACGACATGGCCAGGGTCGCGGCGAAAACACTGATCGAGCAGGATGCGGCCTTCCGCCCGGTGGAAACCGCGACGCAGCTCAAGGTGACCGGCGTCAGCCTCTATTCCGCCGGCGATTTCCAGGGCGGCGAGGATGTCGAGGACATCGTGTTCCGCGATGCCGC
>NZ_JBBECC010000018.1:0-3417 GCF_040882025.1 Parvibaculum sp.
CCGAAACAGCGTCTATCAGCACCTTGGCGCCGTCCCTTTCGAGGATCAGATCGTCGTCCTGCTTGAGATCGTCCAGCGTGAAACCGTACTGAAAGCCTGAGCAACCACCACCTTGTACCGCCACACGCAACATTGCCCCTTTGCCTTCGGCATTGAGAATCTTGGCAATCTGCCGGGCGGCGCGCGCCGTCAGCGTAATAGGCTTGGTGAGTTCGGCAGTATCGGCGTTGGTCATTGCTGTCTTTCTCCCGGTTGGGCCCGGAAATCGCGCTTTCGGCTTTGAACAATACCAGAATTGGCTTAGCAGATATGTAGTTGCCTGCCGCCCGGTTTTCAAATCGCCGAACCCTGCCTGCAGACCGAAAAGTCGAGGTTTTTCTTGCCGATAGCCAATCCTGCCGCCACCGCGACCTATGCCACCCGCGCCGAGGAGACGCGTGGACGGCTCTTTGCGGAGCCCGAAAGCGCGACGCGGACGCCGTTTCAGCGCGACAGGGACCGGATCATCCACTCCGGCGCGTTCCGCCGTCTCAAATACAAAACCCAGGTCTTCGTCTATCACGAGGGCGACAACTACCGCACCCGGTTGTCTCATTCACTCGAAGTGGCGCAGGTCGCCCGCTCGATCGCCCGTGTGCTCGGCCTCGATGAGGACCTTGCCGAGACACTGGCGCTGGCTCACGATCTCGGCCACACACCATTCGGCCACGCCGGGGAAACGGCGCTGCATCGCTGCATGGACGGTTTCGGCGGCTTCGACCACAACGCCCAGACGCTGCGCATCGTCACAAAGCTGGAGCGGCGCTATGCGCGCTTCGACGGGCTCAATCTGACCTGGGAAACGCTTGAAGGGCTGGTCAAGCATAACGGGCCGGTCGTGTCGCCGGGTCACGGCATCGAGGCGCTGCCGCGCGCCATCGTCGAATATGCCGAGACACAGGATCTCGAACTCTCGACCTATGCAGGGCCGGAAGCGCAGGTGGCGGCGCTGGCCGACGATATCGCCTACAACAACCACGACATCGACGACGGATTGCGCGCCGGGCTCTTCGAAATCGACGACCTGATGGCGTTGCCGCTCGTTGGCGATGCTTTCCGGGGCGTGCTTGACGAGTTTCCGGGACTCGAAGCCGCGCGCGTGATCCATGAGGCGGTGCGGCGCCTGATCGGCACGATGGTCGACGACCTGCTGGCCGAAACGCGCCGTCGGCTGGACGAGGTCCGGCCGGAATCCGCCGCCGAGGTTCGGGCGATGGACCGCCCGCTGGTCGGTTTCAGCGCCGTGATGAACGAACACAATGCGGCGTTGAAATCATTCTTGATGCAGCGCATGTACCGGCACTACCGCGTCAACCGCTCGATGAGCAAGGCACAGCGGACCGTCACCGATCTCTTCGAATTGCTGCATCGGGAACCTGATCTTCTGCCGCCGGAGTGGCAGCGCGGTTGCGACGGGGCTAGCGGCATCAAAACGGCGCGGCGTGTTTGCGACTTTATCGCGGGCATGACCGACCGCTTTGCGATCGAGGAGCATCGGCGGCTCTTCGATCTTCACGATTCAAGGGCCTGAACCGGGGCTGGAAACGGACCTTCGGCGCGGCTAGAGTGCGCGCCCGGCGGCTCCATAAGTGACGGCAACAATGAATATTTTTCGATATTTCGAGGATCGTGTCGAGGCTGCCCTGCGGACACTTGCCGATGAAGGCGTCCTGCCCGCAGGGCTCGACACCTCCCGGGTGGCCGTCGAACCGCCGCGCGATCCCTCGCATGGAGACATGTCGACCAACGCGGCGATGGTGCTGGCGAAGCCCGCAGGCGTCAAACCCCGCGATCTCGCCGATCGGCTGGCGGCGAAGCTCGCCGCCGAGGAAACGGTGACGGAGGTTTCCGTCGCCGGTCCGGGCTTTATCAATCTTCGCTTGAAATCCGAATTCTGGCTGGCCCGCATTCCCGAGATGCTGCGGTCCGGTTCGGCTTACGGCGCAAGCGACATCGGCGCCGGTGAGGCGGTCAATGTCGAATATGTCTCGGCCAATCCGACGGGGCCGATGCATGTCGGCCATGTGCGCGGCGCGGTCTTTGGCGATGCGCTGGCGAACCTTCTGGAGAAAGTCGGCTACAGGGTTTGCCGCGAGTATTATATCAACGATGCGGGCGGGCAGATCGAAGTGTTGGCGCGCAGCGTGCTGCTTCGTTATCGCGAGGCGCTAGGCGAAGAGATCGGCGCGATCCCGGACGGCCTTTATCCGGGCGACTATCTGAAGCCGGTGGGACAGGCGCTTGCCGCCGCGCATGGAAAAAATCTCGTCGAACGAAATGATGAAGCGGAAGCACTGCGGATTGCGCGTGAGGCGGCCATCGAAGCGATGATGGAGTTGATCCGCGGCGATCTCGGGGTTCTCGGTATCACGCATGAGGTTTTCTTTTCCGAACTCTCGCTGCACCGGTCGGGCGCGATCGAGGAAACGGTGAAGCTCCTCGAAGAAAAGGGCCTGATTTACGTTGGTGTGCTTGAACCACCCAAGGGCGAGACGCCGGAAGATTGGGAGCCGCGCCCGCAAACGCTTTTCCGTTCGACTGCGTTCGGCGACGATGCCGACCGAGCGCTCAGGAAATCCGACGGAAGCTGGACCTATTTTGCGCCGGACATCGCCTATCACTACGACAAGTACAGGCGCGGCTACCGTACGTTGATCGATGTCTGGGGCGCCGACCATTCGGGCTACATCAAACGCGTAAAGGCCGCGGTTGCCGCAATCACCGACGACGATGCAGAGATCGATGTGAAGGTCTGCCAGATGGTGCGGCTTTTCCGTAATGGTGAACCGGTGCGGATGTCGAAGCGGGCAGGTGATTTCGTGACGTTGCGCGAGGTGGTGGACGAGGTCGGCAAGGACGCCGTTCGTTTCATGATGCTGACACGCAAGAACGATGCGCCACTCGATTTCGACTTTGCCAAGGTGATGGAACAATCGCGCGACAATCCTGTGTTTTATGTGCAATACGCCCATGCGCGTGTTCATTCCGTTTTGCGAAATGCGGCCGAAGCCGGTTACGATCTTTCCGACGGCGCGCTGGCCAATGCCGATTTTTCGCATCTTGGCGATGAAGCCGAGCTTGCGCTTCTTCGGCTGATGGCAGGGTTTCCGCGTCAGGTGGAGCAGGCAGCCATCGCCCATGAGCCGCATCGGATCGCCTTCTATCTCGACGATCTGGCGGCTGCCTTTCATGGGCTGTGGAACAAGGGCAAGGATGACGCGTCCCTCCGTTTCATCCGCGAAGACGACAAGGATGCTACGCTTGCCAGGCTCGCTTTGATTCGCGCTGCCGCGTATGTCGTTGCCGCCGGTTTGGGGATTCTGGGGGTGGAGCCGACCGAGGAGATGCGCTGATGCCGCACCGAGACGGCGACTGGGA
>NZ_JBBECC010000018.1:3517-6439 GCF_040882025.1 Parvibaculum sp.
GCGCGGTGAGGACGAGCAATTGTTGCCACCGGCCGAAGAGCCGCTGGCGATCGATCGGTCGGCGACCGTTTCGCCGCGCGACCAACAGGGCATGGATCGGCTGGCACAGGCGATCGAAAGCGCGCCGTTGGAGCCGGTGACCCCGAAGACGACACCGGCCGAGCCCGAGGCCGTCGTTCCGTCTGCGCCTGAAACGTCGTCCGAAACTGCGCCGGCGCTACAAACATCCACCAATGGCAGTCATGTCGTGCAACTGGCGGCGTTGCGCGACGAAGCGGCGGCGCGCGATGCCTTTGCGAAGCTCAAGACCAAATATCCGGACCTGCTCGGACCGCTCGCCATCGACATCCAACATGCGGATCTCGGTGCGCAAGGCGTCTATTACAGAGTACGCGCCGGCTATCTCGATAAGGCCGGGGCCGAGGCGCTGTGCGAAAAGCTTGAGGCGCATGGGCAGGGCTGTTTCGTCAGGCCGCGATGAGTGTTTCAGCGGCGATTTACGGGTGTGCAGGACTTGTGCTTGAGGAATCCGAACGTGCGTTCTTTCGCGCGGTGCGGCCTTGGGGCTTCATTCTCTTTGCGCGCAACATCGACACGCCGGAGCAAGTGCGGCGGCTGACAGAGAGTCTTCGCGAAGTTGCCGGCCACGACGCGCCTGTCCTGATCGACCAGGAAGGCGGTCGCGTTCAGCGTCTACGGCCGCCGCATTGGCGGCGCTATCCATCGGGTCGCGCTTATGGCGACCTCTATGCACGTGATCCTGAAGCCGGGCTTGCTGCGGTGCGGCTCGGCGCGCGGCTGATTGCGGCGGATCTTCGCGTTCTCGGTATCACTGTGGATTGCCTGCCGGTTCTCGACGTCCCGGTACCTGGCGCACATGACGTCATCGGCGATCGCGCCTATGCGGAGGTGCCGGAAGCGGTGGCGGCTTTGGGACGGGCGGCGGCGGATGGACTGCTGGCTGGCGGCGTGCTGCCGGTGATGAAGCACATTCCGGGGCATGGGCGCGCGGGTGTCGATAGCCACGCAAACCTGCCGATCGTGGCGGCTCCGCGGCATCGCCTCGAAGAGCAAGACTTTCCACCGTTTCAGGCATTATCCGATCTGCCTCTGGCGATGACGGCCCATGTCATCTATTCGGCGATCGACCCGGACGCGCCCGCAACAACGTCAAAAAAACTGATCGACGAGGTCATTCGCGGATATATCGGCTTTTCCGGCTTGCTGATGTCCGACGATCTCTCGATGGAAGCCTTGGCCGGGAGCATTAGCGAGCGTGCACGGGCGAGCCTTGCGGCCGGTTGCGATGTTGTTTTGCACTGCAATGGCCGGATGGCGGAAATGGAGGCGGTGGCGCGAGAGGTGCCGGCGCTCGGTGGCGAAGCGCAGAGGCGCGCCGATTCGGCTGTCGCGATGCTGCCGCAGTGCATCGACCCCCCCGATCCGAACGAAAATCATGCGCGTCTCGCTGAATTTATGGGAACGGACCCCCAAGATCGCTGGGGATAAGCCGAGAAACGGGGTACCCGCGCTACGGGGTGCGCGGTATAAGGGTCAATCGTCCCCGGCCGATGGGCAGAATCGGGTCGCGGGCGCTTGGGGACTGCAAGAATCCGGGTCATATGCACAAGGCAGCCATGAGCGAGGCGCCCACACAAGGCGAAGCTGACGAAGGCACACCGGGAGGTGACGTTGCCTCCAGTGGCGCTGCCGCGAGTTTCGAGGAAGGGCCGCCGCGGAGTGCCGCCGATCCCGGTGATATGCTGATTGTCGATCTCGACGGTTTCGAGGGGCCGCTCGATGTGTTGCTGACG
Source organism: Parvibaculum sp. (assembly GCF_040882025.1). Lineage (GTDB taxonomy): Bacteria > Pseudomonadota > Alphaproteobacteria > Parvibaculales > Parvibaculaceae > Parvibaculum. The sequence goes on from NZ_JBBECC010000018.1 coordinate 5,332, forward strand.
CTGGCGCGCAACCAGAAGGTCGATCTCGGACGCATTTCCATTCTCAAACTCGCCGAGCAGTATCTCGACTTCATTGCCCATGCGCGGCGAATGGAACTCGATCTTGCGGCCGACTATCTGGTGATGGCGTCCTGGCTCGCTTACCTCAAATCGAAATTGTTGCTGCCCGCACCCGAGGAAGAGGAAGGTCCGTCGGGCGCCGAGATGGCCGCGCGACTCGCCTTCCAGTTGCAGCGTCTCGAGGCGATGCGCAAGGCGGCGCAGGAGATTTTCGGGCGCCGTTGCCGGATGGGTCTTCATGTCTTTCCGCGCGGCGCGCCGGAGGGCATTCGTGTCGTCAAGACAAGCCAGTATCAGGGAACGCTTTTCGAACTTCTCAAGAGCTATTCGGAGCAGCGTCTGAAGGGTCACGAGACCAAATGGGAGCCGAAGCGGCTGCCAATCATGGCGATCGAAGCGGCGCGCAAGCGCCTCGAAGCGATGATGGGCATGATGTTCGACTGGGGCCGGATCGACAATTTCCTGCCGGTCGATGATATGAGCGCGCCGATGCGCCGCTCGGCGATGGCGAGCATGCTGAGCGCGGCGCTGGAACTGGCCAAGGATGGACATATGGAGTTGCGCCAGTCCGGCGCGTTTGGCCCCTTGTTCGTACGTCGGCGCGAGGTCAAGCCCGACGACACCTCCCCTGAGAAGACCAAGGAATGACGGACGAGACAGTGCAGAATACGGAAGCCGAGGGCGGTATCGAGATGGAAGTCGAAGAAAACGAAGGAGGCGATGCAGGCGAGGCGCCGGAGAACGTCGTTCGTTTTCCGGTCAACGCGAGCGAGCATGCCGCGCTGGTCCGCATGGTCGAAGCATTGCTTTTCGCGGCAGCCGAACCGCTCGATATCGACAGCATCGCCAGCCGGCTGCCCGAAGGCGCCGATGTCGGTGCGGCTATAGAGGATCTGCAGACGACCTATAAGGGACGGGGCGTCAATCTCGTCCGTGTCGCCAATAAATGGATGTTCAGGACGGCTGACGACCTGGCCTTCCTCATGGAGCGGGAAGCCGTCGAACAACGCCGCCTGTCGCGGGCCGCGATGGAGACGCTGGCGATCGT
>NZ_JBBECC010000018.1:6539-44804 GCF_040882025.1 Parvibaculum sp.
CTGCTGTTCGGCAGGGGCAAGATTTCCGACATGATGGGTGACTTCGCGAAAGGCATCAAAAGTTTCAAGAAGGGGCTTTCTGATGACGACGAAGCCGATGTGGCCCGGCCCGAGCCCAAAACCATCGACGCAACAGTAAACCGGGAAGAGAGCGCCGAGGCCAAGAACAAGGCCACCAACGGTTAGGGCGGACTCCACAGCGAGTTCCGGTTCGAGGCATTTCAGAAGCCATATGTTCGATATTGGATGGTCAGAGCTGCTTGTTATCGCGGCGGTCGCCATCATCTTCGTGGGTCCCAAGGATCTGCCGCGGATGATGCGGACGATTGGCCAATACATGGCCAAGGTCAGGGCAATGGCGCGCGAGTTTCAGACTTCGTTCGAGGATCTGGCGCGGGAGACCGAGCTTGATGAACTGCGTAAGGAGGTCACCGGCCTTCGCGACGCCGCCTCGGCACCACTGAGAAAGCTTCAGCAGGAAATCGACAAGCCGGTGAAGATCGGCGGGGGCGGGGCAGGCGCTGTGGCTGCCGCCGCTGCGTCGGAAGCACGGGCGGCCGAAATTGCGGCTGGCGAGCCGCCGGAGACCGCTGAAATTTCGCCTGAGATGCCGGAAACTCGTCGTGAGGACGAAGCCGTCGAGGCTTTCGGCGTCAGCGATCCGGAGCGCGGCGACAAATGAGCGCCAACGCGGCCATGCCGGAGCCGGAAGACGACGTCGAGGCCTCACGAGCGCCGCTGATCGATCATCTTATCGAGCTGCGCTCGCGGCTGATCCGTTCGGTGATTGCTATCGTAATTGCCTTCGGCATCTGTTTTGCGTTTGCCGACGACATTTTCAACATTCTGATCAAGCCCTACGAGGCGAGCGTCGGCTCGGGGCCGGAAGCGCGCTTCATCTTCACGGCGCCGCAGGAATTCCTGATCACGCAGTTGAAGCTCGCCTTTTTTGGCGCGATGTTCCTGGCCTTTCCGATCATCGCGTCGCAAATTTACATGTTCGTCGCGCCCGGTCTCTACAAGGACGAACGGCACGCCTTCCTGCCCTACCTGATCGCGACACCGATTCTGTTCCTGATTGGCGCCGGTCTGGTCTATTTCGGGGTGATGCCGCTGGCCCTTCAGTTCTTCATGGGCATGCAGCAGGAGGGCGGCGAAGGGCGAACGGCCATCGAGTTGATGCCGCGCGTCAGCGAATATCTCAGCCTCATCATGACGATGCTGTTCGCCTTCGGCATGTGCTTTCAGCTTCCGGTCATACTGATGCTGCTCGCGCGTATCGGGGTCGTCAACGCGGCGCAGCTTCGCAAGGGACGGCGTTATGCCATTGTCATCGTCTTTGCCGTGGCTGCCTTCCTGACGCCGCCGGACTTCTTCAGCCAGATCGCGCTCGGGGTGCCGACGCTCCTGCTCTACGAGCTTTCGATTTTCGGCGTGTCATGGACCGAGAGGCGTCAGGCCGCGGCTGCTGCCGAAGCCGAGGATTCTGCGGAAGCTTGAGCCGTCGTCATCTGGACGATAGATGCCTTTCCGCCTATACAGGGCGCGAAACCGAACGGGCTGGAGGAGGGTGATTCGATCCCGCCGCGGCCCGGTCGCAACCGGATTTCCCGCCATTTTTGAGGTGTCATGTTCGACATCAAGGCCATTCGCGACGACCCCAGCGCCTTTGATGCCGGGCTCGCGAAGCGTGGACTCGAACCACAGGCGGCGCGTCTGATCGAAATCGACGAGCGCCGCCGCCAGATCATCACCCGTCTGCAGGAGCTGCAGCAACGCCGTAACGACGCTTCGAAACTGATCGGCCAGGCCAAGGCGAATAAGGACGAGGCCACAGCGCAGAAGCTGATGGACGAGGTTGGTGCACTGAAGGGCGATCTTCAGAAGGGCGAAGAGGAAGAGCGGCAGGTCAATGCCGAGCTTGAAACCGCGCTGGCGTCGATCCCCAATATCCCGCTCGATGAGGTGCCGGTTGGCCCGGACGAAAGCGCCAATGTCGAGCATCATCGTCATGGTGTCCCGCGCGAAATGAATTTCGCGCCGAGGGAGCATTTCGATCTCGGCGAGGTGCTGGGCCTGATGGATTTCGAGACGGCGGCGAAGCTTTCCGGCGCGCGCTTCACGGTGCTGAAGGGTCCGCTGGCGCGGCTCGAACGCGCCATCGGCAATTTCATGGTCGATCTGCATACGAGTGAGTTCGGCTACGAGGAAGTCGCGCCGCCGCTGATGGTGCGCGACGAGGCGATGTTCGGCACGGCGCAACTGCCGAAGTTTTTTGACGATCAGTTTGCCGCGTATGTGGCATCCGATCTTGTGCCGGGGAAAATTGACGGCACGCCTTCACATAGAATCATCACTCGGAATTCGGTTGATCCAGGCCGCCGATGGCTGATCCCCACCGCCGAAGTGCCTCTGACCAATCTGGTACGCGAAAGCATCCTCTCGGAAGAAGAGCTGCCGAAGCGTTTCACGGCCTATACGCCATGCTTCCGCGCCGAGGCCGGCGCGGCGGGGCGCGATACGCGGGGCATGATCCGCCAGCACCAGTTCTCCAAGGTGGAACTCGTTTCGATCACGACGCCCGAGAAATCGCTTGAAGAGCACGACCGGATGCTTGCCTGCGCCGAGGAAGTGTTGAAGCGGCTCGGCCTGCATTACCGGGTGATGGTGCTTTCGACCGGGGACATGGGTTTTGCCGCGCGCAAGACCTACGACATCGAAGTGTGGTTGCCGGGACAGAACGCCTATCGCGAGATTTCGTCGTGCTCGGTTTGCGGCGACTTCCAGGCGCGGCGGATGAATGCGCGCTACCGACCGAAAGGCGAAAAGAACACCCGCTTCGTTCACACGCTGAACGGTTCCGGCCTCGCGGTCGGCCGGACGCTGGTCGCTGTAATGGAAGACTACCAGCAGGCCGATGGTTCGATCGAGGTGCCGGAGGCGTTGCGTCCCTATATGGGCGGGCTGGAGGTCATTGTGCCTCATGGGTAAGCCTGCGTCCAAGGCCCTTCGCATTCTGGTCACCAATGACGACGGCATTCATGCGCCGGGGCTCAAGGTGCTGGAGAAGATCGCGCACAAGCTGACACGCGATGTCTGGACCGTCGCGCCGGAGGAAGAGCAGAGCGGGTCGGCGCATTCGCTGTCGCTCGCCAATCCGTTGCGCGTCCGCAAGCTTGCCGCGCGGAAATATGCGATCAAGGGAACACCGTCCGACTGCGTGTTGATGGCGGTGCGTCATATCATGAAAGAGGAGATGCCCGATCTCGTCCTTTCGGGCGTCAATCGCGGTCAGAACATCGCCGACGACGTGACCTATTCGGGCACCATCGCGGCGGCGATGGAGGGAACGCAACTTGGCATTCCTTCGATCGCGCTCAGCCAGGCGTTCGGCTTCGGCGGCAATACGAAGCTCAAATGGTCGACGGCGGAACACTTCGCGCCCGACATTCTGAAGAAGCTCGTCGCGGCCCGCTGGCCCGCGGACGTTCTGATCAATATCAATTTTCCGGACGTCGTGCCGCAATCGGTGACGGGCATCGAGGTGACACGGCAGGGCAAGCGCGATCAGTCGCTGGTCCGCGTCGAGGAGCGGATCGACGCGCGCAACAATCCCTACTATTGGCTGGGTTTCGAGCGTATTCTCAGCAATCCGCCGCAGGGAACGGATTTGCGCGCCATTTACGAGGGACGCATTTCGATTACGCCGCTGCATATGGACCTTACCCATGCACGCACGACAAATGCGCTCAACGCCGCGCTCGGGACGATGCCGGTGAAGCGTCCGCGACGGAAATCGTGAGGCTCATGTGAGCGACGAGACGCCCATGGACGAGATCGAGCAGGGCAAGATCGAGTTGATCATGGGCCTGCGCCGGCAGGGCATTCGCGACAAGCGCGTGTTGTCGGCCATCGAGCGGGTGCCGCGCGAGAAATTCATCAGTGGGACTTTTCGCAAACAGGCTTATGAGGACCATGCGCTGCCCATCGAATGCGGGCAGACGATCAGCCAGCCCTACATCGTCGCTTACATGACGGAACAGCTTCATGTCGGCGAACGCATGAAGGTGCTGGAGGTCGGCACCGGTTCCGGCTACCAGGCCGCCGTGCTGGCGCGGCTCTGCCGCCGCGTCTACACCATCGAACGCTACCGGACGCTTCTGAAAGATGCCTTGAAGCGTTTCGAAGACCTCAACACCCACAATATAACCGCCAAGGTCGGAGACGGCGCTCAAGGGTGGCCCGAGCAGGCGCCGTTTGACCGAATCATTGTGACGGCCGCCGCGCCGGCAGTGCCGCAAAAACTGGTCGAGCAACTCAAGGAAGGCGGGTTGATGATCGTGCCTGTGGCGGCATCCGGCGGCCGCGGCGAGCAGAAACTTGTACGGATCGAGCGAACGGGCGAAGGTGTGAAGCGCGACGAACTTCTGCCGGTTCGCTTTGTACCGCTGGTCGAGGGTGTCGCGAAGGAGTCCTGAACGCGGGCGAGGGAGCGGACGGAAAAGATGCGACGCGTCCATGGGATGAGAGTGACGAAGCTCGTCGGCGCGCTCGCGTCGATGTTGCTCGTGGCCGCTTGCGCTGGCGGCGAACGTCCCTGGTGGGATGGCGGGCCGCCCGGCTCCGGTAGTCCGCGCGCGCCGCTGGCGCGCCCCGTCCAGACAGTGGCGCCCGGCGGCGTCTATTTGGTCCGGCGCGGCGACACAGTGCACAGTATCGCTCGTGCGCATGATGTGCCGCTACGTTCGATCATCGACAGCAACCGGCTGATGCCACCCTACACCATTGAAGTTGGACAACGGCTGACGATTCCGGCGGGACATTTTCACATCGTGCGAACAGGTGACACCGTCTACAGCATTTCCCGGCAATACAATGTCGACATGGCGTCGCTGACCAGCCTCAACCGTATCAGGGAACCCTATACGATCAAGGTCGGCGAACGGTTGCAGCTTCCCTCGCGCGGGACGACGCAGCAAGCCGCGGTAACGCGCGAAGCAGCGGGCGGTCCTGTGCCGGTGGGACGGCCGGTTGCGGGGACGGCCGTTGCCTCGACACAGCCAAGGGTCACGACGACCCGACCGAAGGGTCCGCTGCCCGCGGCACCGGCCGCGACCGGCGGGTTCGTCTGGCCGATCGAGGGCAAGATTCTTTCGACCTACGGGCCAAAGGCCAACGGCCTGCATAATGACGGCATCAACATCGCCGCCGAGATGGGCGCGTCTGTCAAGGCCGCGCAAAGTGGCGTTGTCGCTTATGCCGGCAACGAGCTGAAGGGCTATGGCAATCTTCTGCTGGTGCGGCACGAGGGCGATCTGATCACGGCCTATGCGCATAACAGCAAATTGCTGGTGCAACGCGGCGACACGATCATGCGCGGTCAGACCATCGCGCAGGCCGGCAATTCCGGCAGCGTCGTCACGCCGCAGGTGCATTTCGAGGTTCGCCGGGGCGCAAAGGCGCTCGACCCGCAGGGGATTATCGGTCGCTAATCCAGCTGCTGACCGAGGCGGCCAGCAATATCCTGGATGAATTGCCAAGCCACGCGGCCCGAGCGCGCGCCGCGCGTCGCGGCCCATTCGATGGCTTCGGCGTGCAGTCTTTCCGTCTCGACTTTCAGTCCATAATGGGCGGCATAGGCTTCGACCATGCCGAGGAAATCGGCTTGACTGCAATTGTGAAAACCGAGCCACAAGCCGAAGCGGTCTGAAAGGGAGACTTTTTCCTCAACTGCCTCTGAAGGATTTATGGCCGTCGAGCGCTCATTCTCCACCATGTCACGGGGCATCAGGTGGCGGCGGTTCGATGTCGCGTAGAAGATCACATTGCGCGGCCGGCCCTCAATGCCGCCCTCGAGCACCGCCTTCAACGATTTGTAACTCGTGTCGTCGTGGTCGAAGGAGAGGTCGTCGCAAAAGATGATGGCAGGCCGGGCTTGTCCGCGTAGCAGCGACATCAGGCGCGGCAGGCTTTCGATGTCCTCGCGATGGATCTCGATCAGGATCAGGCTGTGCGGTGTTTCCCCGTTGACGGCCGCATGCGTCGCTTTCACGAGTGAGCTCTTGCCCATGCCGCGCGCGCCCCAGAGGAGCGCATTGTTGGCGGGCAAGCCCCGCGCGAAACGGCGTGTGTTGTCGAGCAGGATGTCGCGAACACGGTCGATGCCTTTCAGAAGTGGCAGATCGACCCGGGCGACCTCGGCAACCGGGTCCGGCGCCGCTGCTTCAGCATTCCAGACAAAGGCGTCGGCGGTCGTGAAATCGGCCTGGTTGGTATGGTTTGGTGCGAGGCGCTCGAGCGCCTCGGCGATACGGTGCAGCAGGACCTTGGTATCGTCTTTGTCAGTCATTTGTGCTCGCCGGGGAACAGTCCAAACAAGGCCGGAGGCGGGGACCCTACCATCTCGGGCCGCGCCCGAAAATCCCTGTCCGTGTCAGAGCTTAGGCGGGCGGCGGGGGGCGCCGGCCGACGGTTTGCAAATGCCCTGACGGCGGCTATAGTCCGCCGCAATCCAGCGGCCCGGTGGGTCTGCCGCAGGATAGACAGTCGAAACAGGAGAAATCGATGGGTGGCGGCGGCACTTCGGAATTCTTGATCTCTCTTTTTCCGTTTATCGCGCTGTTCGCGATCATGTATTTCCTCATTCTGCGGCCCCAACAAAAGCGAATGAGGATGCATCGCGAGATGGTTGCCAATGTCCGCCGTGGTGATGTCGTGGTGACGGCGGGTGGCCTGATCGGCAAGGTTGCCAAGGTCGACGAGGCCGAGGTTCATGTCGAAATTGCTGACGGCGTCCGTGTCCGGGTGGTCAAGACCACGCTGACGGATGTGCGTTCGAAATCGGAGCCGGTACCGGCCAACGCCAATACCCCTTCCTGAACCCTTAGCGGGAGCCGCCCGAAGAGGGGGGACATGCCGACATGCTGCATTTCGAACGCTGGAAAATAGCCCTGATCGTCTTGCTGTGCGTGGCGGGGTTTGCCTATTCGGCGCCTAATTTCGTGCCCAGAGCGTCGCTTGAGGGCGTCCCGAGCTGGTTGCCAAACCAGCAGATCAATCTCGGTCTCGATCTCCGGGGCGGCTCCTACATGCTGCTCGAGGTCGACACGAGTTCGCTGATCCAGGACCGGCTGCAATCGCTCGTCAACGACGTGCGCGCGGCGCTTCGCAGCAAACGTGTTCTCTACACGGGGCTCGGCATCCGCAATTCGGAGGTGACGGTTCGCATCACCCAGCCGGGCGACATCGAGAAGGCGCGCGAGGCGATCGAGGGTGTTGGGACGACGCTTACCGGCAATGTGTTTTCGGCGCTGCCGGAACGCGACATCGCGGTCAGCGTCGACGGACAAAGCATTAAAGTTATGCTGACCGAGCCCGCCATCATCGCGCGCACGCAATCTGCCGTTCAGCAATCCATCGAAATCGTCCGCCGCCGCATCGACGAACTCGGCACCACGGAGCCGGTCATTCAACAACAGGGCACGAGCCGCATTCTGGTGCAGGTGCCGGGCCTCGGTGATCCGCAGCGGCTGAAGGAACTGCTTGGCCAGACGGCGAAAATGAACTTCCGGCTGGTTAGCAATGCCATGTCCGGAGAGCAGGCGGTTGCGACGCGCACGGTGCCGACCGGCACGGAAATCCTCTTCACGGCCGAGGAGCCGCATACGCCGGTTCTTGTCGAGCGCCGCATCATGGTCGGCGGCGACAGGCTGGTCGACGCACAGCCGGCCTTCGACCAGCAAACGGGCGCTCCGGTCGTAAACTTCCGCTTCGACTCGACAGGCGCGCGGCAATTCGGGGAAGTAACGCGCAACAGCGTGGGGCGGCCTTTCGCCATCGTTCTCGATGACAAGGTGATCAGTGCACCGGTGATCCGCGAACCGATCATGGGCGGTTCAGGACAAATCAGCGGCAATTTTACGGTGCAGGCTGCCAACGATCTGTCGATCCTCCTCCGTGCGGGCGCCTTGCCGGCGCCGCTCAATGTGCTGGAAGAGCGGACGGTCGGTCCGGGACTTGGTGCCGATTCGATCCGGGCAGGCGAAGTCGCCGCTGTGATCGGCAGCCTCGCGGTTGTCATCTTCATGATCGCGAGCTACGGGTTCTTTGGTGTCTTGGCGGTGGCTGCGCTTGTCATCAACATGGCGATGATTTTTGCGGTCCTGTCGGTGCTGCAGGCAACGCTCACCCTGCCGGGCATTGCGGGTATCGTGCTGACCGTCGGCATGGCGGTTGATGCCAATGTGCTGATCTACGAGCGCATACGCGAGGAGATCGCGGCAGGCAAGGGGCCGGTTCAGGCAATCGAGACCGGGTACAACAAGGCCTTGTCGTCCATTCTTGATGCCAACATCACGACTCTGATTTCGGCGGCCATCCTGTTTCAGATGGGCTCGGGGCCGGTGCGGGGTTTTGCCGTTACACTCGGCATCGGCATCATTACGTCCGTGTTCACGGCCTATACTGTCAACCGTCTGATGCTTTCGGTCTGGATACGCCGCTGGCGTCCGAAGACAATTTATCTGTAATCGTCGGGACGGAGCCAGACGCATGCGACATCTCAAACTGATTTCGGACGATACGCATATCCCGTTCGTAAGGTTCCGTCAGATCGCGGTGGCCTTTTCGTTGCTGGTCATTGCCGCATCGATTGCACTTTTCTTCGCGCGTGGCCTCAATTTCGGCATCGATTTCAAGGGCGGGATCATGATCGAGATCGCGACCGACGGTCCTGCCGATATCACGCAATTGCGCGCTACGTTGGGCGATCTCGGTTTCGGTGAAGTTCAGATTCAGGAATTCGGTCAGGCAGACGATGTATTGATTCGCATACCATCGCCGGCCGAAGGCGGCGAGGCTGCTTCTCAGGAAGTCGTCAACCAGGTTCGCGCCGCTCTTGGCGATCTGGTTGCCGAATATCGACGCGTTGAGGTGGTCGGACCGCAGGTCAGCGGCGAGCTTGTCAGAAACGGAACCATTGCAGTCGTTCTCGCGATGGTGTTGATGCTGATTTACATCTGGTTCCGTTTCGAGTGGCAGTTCAGCCTTGGTGCGATCATCTCGCTGGTTCACGACGTTTTCGCGACTATCGGTATCCTTTGTATTCTGCAGATCGAGTTCAACCTGCAGATGATCGCCGCCATCCTGACCATCGTCGGTTATTCGATGAACGACACGGTCATCGTCTACGACCGTGTCCGGGAGAACTTGCGCAAATACAAAAAGATGGATTTGGCCGAGTTGATCGATCTGTCGATCAACCAGACCCTGTCGCGCACGGTCATCACGTCGGGCACGACGCTGCTTGCCCTGTTGGCGCTCTTTGTTTTTGGCGGTGAGGTTCTGCGCGGTTTCACCTTCGCCATGATTTTCGGCATTCTGATAGGCACCTATTCGTCGATCTTCATCGCGGCGCCGGTCATTCTGGCGGTCGGCGTGTCGCGCGACTGGTCGGGTACGAATTCCGGCAAGACGGCGGAGGGCAAGGCCGGGGCAAAGGCGTGAATGGAAAGTCTTTCGACTATGAAGCCACGCTTTGCGGGTCAACCGCCGATAGATTCTTATGGCGACGGCGGATTTCGCCTCGACGGGCAACGTTTCGAGGGATCGATCATTGTTACGCCGCAGGGACTTTACCCTTGGTCCGTCGCCACGATTGACGAGGTCACTGCCACATCCCTTGCGTCTCTCGCCGATGCTGCGGGCATTTTCGATTTTCTGTTGATAGGCTCCGGCACCGCTTTTGGGCGGTTGCCAGCTCCGGCACAAGGGCATCTCGAATCGCGTGGTCTTTTTCCGGACATGATGGCGACGCCGTCTGCCTGCCGGACCTACAACATGATGCTCGCCGAAAATCGCCGCGTTGCCGCGGCGCTGATCGCCATTTCCTGATCTGCCGCCTGCGCGGGCTTGGCTTTTGGGGCGGAAACTCCTAGTTTTCATGCCAGTATTGCGGCATTGAGTCGCGCCGGTTTCGATATTCGATCCGGACGCCTTCCATGAGGCAGAGGCCGGAGGCGACGCCGGGCAATCAGACGGGGAGGACCATCATGGCTGCCATTCTCACATCGCTCCGCAACACCGTGATCGCCGGGTTCGTGCTCGCGGCGATCCTGCTGTTGCTCTATCTCAATTGGGGTGGGTCGCTTGGCGACTACGCCTTCTGGGCTTTCTTTTTCCGCTGGCTGCATGTCATCAGTGGTGTGATGTGGATCGGCCTGCTCTGGTATTTCAATTTCGTGCAGATGCCGTCCATGCCGAAAATTCCTGACGACCAGAAACCGGCGGTGAGCAAGGTGATCGCACCCGAGGCTCTGTTCTGGTTCCGCTGGGGGGCGATGGCGACCATCGTCACCGGCATCATCGTCGCCTACATGAATGGCTATCTGCTTGATGCCTATACGCTCGGTGCGATGACCGGCTTTGCGGTGCCGAAGAGTATCGCCATTGGCATCGGCATGTGGCTCGGCACGATCATGTGGTTCAACGTCTGGTTTGTGATCTGGCCGAACCAGAAGATCGCGCTCGGGATCGTCGATGGCCCGGCCGAGGCGAAGCCTGCAGCGGCGCGCACCGCGATGCTCTTCTCGCGCACCAACACGCTGCTCTCGATCCCGATGCTCTTCGCGATGGTTTCGGCGCAGAACATCTACTGATCTCGGTAGACGGAATTGCAGCGGGGCCGCTTTGACAGCGGCCCCGTTTGCGTTAGGTGTTGGGCATGGCGCAGGCCGTTTTGAGCGAGAGCATGGCCGCGAGCCTTGAACAGGTTCGGCGGCACGATCACGACCGCTTCCTAACGCTCCTTTTCGCGCCCATGCCGGCGCGGCTGTCACTCATCGCGCTCTATGCCTTCAATCTCGAAATCGCCCGTATTGCCGAGACGGTAACAGAACCGATGATGGGTCATATCCGTCTGCAATGGTGGCGTGAGACGGTTGAGGGCCTGCCAAAGGGTGAAACGAGGGGGCACATGACGGCGGTCGCTCTTTCCGAATCCAGTATAGACGTCCGGCAGCTGCAGCCCCTGATCGATGCCCGGGAACGCGACCTGTCGGAGGATGTGTTCGAGGATTTGCGCGCGCTCGACGACTATGCGGCGAAAACGTCTGTCGCCGTTATGGAAATCGCGGCGCGCGTTCTCGGCGGCGATGGAAAAGCGGACGCAGCGGCGGACGCCATCCGCCATTCAGGCATTGCCTATGCGTTGACCGGGCTTCTCAGAGCTCTGCCGGTTCATGCCTCTCAAGGACGGCTCACGATGCCCGCTGATCTGTTGCTCAAGCACAATGTCGATCCGCATACGATTTTGGCAGGTGAAATGACGGAGGGCCTTCGCGCCGTCATCCGCGATGTCGCGGACCACGCGCGGGATCACCTGGCGAATTCGCGCACGGTACGGCTCGATCCTGAGCTTCTCCCGGCTCTGATGCCGGCTTCGCTTTCGGATCGCTACCTCGACAGCGTGACGTCGCCCGGCTTCGATCCGTTTCGTGAGCGGACGGATGTTCCCGCATTCAGACGGCAGCTCCGACTGCTGCGTGCGCAGTTTAGCCGGCGGATATAATTACTCCGCCGCTTCTGCCCGTGGAAAGAGCCAGTTTTCAAGGTCCATGAGCGCACGGGACGTGTAGGCGCGTTTGCGCGCCGGTGCCTTGGCCTTGCCGCGTGGGCGCCTACCGTTTTCGTCGAGCGGCACTTCGGGCGGCGGGAAGAGGCCGAAATTGACGTTCATCGGCTGGAATGTGGCCGAGTCTGCGTCGCCCGTGATATGCGCCAGCAGCGCGCCGAGCGCGGTTGTGCGCGGCGGCATCGATGGCGCGTGACCGAGCCGTTCGGCAGCTGCGAAACGTCCGGCGAGAAGCCCCATGCTGCCGCTCTCGACATAGCCTTCGACGCCGGTGATCTGTCCGGCAAAGCGCAGACGCGGTTCTTTCGCGAGCCGCATCGACGGGTCGAGCAGCTTCGGGCTGTTGAGGAACGTGTTGCGGTGCAGGCCGCCCAGCCGCGCGAACTCAGCACCTTCGAGGCCGGGTATCGTGCGGAAGATGCGCGTCTGCTCGCCGTGTTTCAGTTTGGTCTGGAAACCGACCATGTTGTAGAGCGTGCCGAGCTTGTTGTCCTGGCGCAGCTGGATCACCGCATAGGGTTTTTCGTTCGGCTTGTGCGGATTTGTCAGGCCGACAGGTTTCATCGGCCCGAAGCGCAGCGTTTCGATCCCACGTTCGGCCATCACCTCGATGGGCAGGCAGCCGTCGAAATAAGGCGTGTTCTTTTCCCATTCCTTGAATTCGGTCTTGCCACCCGCCAGCAGCGCTTCGACGAAAGCCGTGTATTGTTCGCGCGTCACCGGGCAGTTGATGTAGTCCTTGCCCGCGCCGCCTTCGCCTTCGCCGCCTGCACTCACCTTGTCGTAGCGCGACTGGTACCAGCAGACCGACATATTGATCGAGTCCCGATGGACGATGGGTGCGATGGCGTCGAAGAAGGCGAGCTCCTCCGTGCCGGTCAGTTCGCCGATAGCCTTGCCGAGTGCGTCGGAAGTCAGCGGCCCTGTTGCGACGATCACATTGTCCCAATTGGTGGGCGGCAACCCGGCGATCTCTCCGCGCTCGACTGTCACAAGCGGGTGCGTCGTCAGCTTGTCCGTCACATAGGCCGAAAATATATCGCGATCGACGGCCAGCGCGCCGCCGGCCGGCACGCGCGCCACGACGGCCGCTTCCATCAGCAGCGAGCCGGCGCGGCGCATCTCCTCATGCAGCAGTCCGACCGCGTTCAACTCGTGGTCGTCGGAGCGAAATGAATTGGAACATACGAGTTCGGCAAAGCCGTCGGTGTGGTGGGCGTCGGTCTTCACGACCGGCCGCATCTCGTGCAGCACCACGGGCACGCCCGCAGACACGAGCTGCCAAGCGGCCTCGGAGCCGGCCATGCCGGCCCCGATCACGTGAACGGGTTTGATCGCGGTGTTCATGAGGCAGGAGATAGCACTCCGGCCCTCTTAGTTCCATACCTCCGGTTTCCGTCCCGCCCAGGGCAGTTCCTTCTCCAGTTGCGCCGCGAGCCGAAACAGCGTCGCCTCGTCGGCATAGCGGCCGGTGAACATCATGCCGATGGGCAGGCCGTTTTCGGATTCCCACAGCGGCAGCGACAGCGAGGGCTGGCCGGTGAAGTTGAAGGGCGGGGTGAAAGGGAAGACCTGGCCCTGTCGCTTGTTGAGCTCGCGCGCCTCCTGGTCGGGCCCGAGATGGCCGATTTCGGGCTGCAGCTGGCCCAGCACCGGGCAGAGATAGACGTCGATCTCCTCGAAGACGCCGAGAATCTGCCGGTTCATCAGCCGAAGCTGCTGCCAGCCCCACATGGCCTGCGCGCCGGAAAGCTTCTGGCCGTTCTTGAAGCCGGCCCATGTCAGCGGTTCGAGCTCATCCTGTTCCGGCTCGCGGCCCATCTTCTCGATCCGGCGCAGTATGCCGGCGGCAAAATTCGATCCCGAGACCGCGCCTTGCGCACGATAAAGCTGGCGGTAATCGACGCCGAGGCCACGCGGCGTCACCTCATGCCCAAGCTTTGCCAATGCGTCGGCCGTGCGCTCCAGCGCCGCCTGAATTTCGGGATGGATCGGCCGGCCGTTCGGCGTCTCGCTCGACCAGGCGATTTTAAGCTTGCCGGGGCTTTTGGTGATTTCCTCCATATAAGGACGCGCCTTCGGCGGCGGGGCGTAGGGCGAAGCCGGTTCCGGGTAACCGGTCGCGTCGAGCATCGCGGCGCTGTCGCGCACGGTGCGGCTCATCACATGATCGACACTGAAGCCGATGGCGCGGTCAAAATCGTCCGGACCTTGCGGGTTGCGGTCGCGCGTTATTTTCATGCCGACAAGGCCGCAACAGGCGGCCGGAATGCGGATCGAGCCGAGTCCGTCGGACGCATGCGCGAGCGGCAGGATGCCGGCGCCGACGGCGGACGCCGCGCCGCCCGACGAACCGCCGGAAATGCGGGTGGGATCCCAGGGGTTTCGGCACGGCCCGAGCAGTCGCGATTCCGTCGTGCCGGTGATCCCGTATTCCGGTGTGTTGGTCTTGCCGAAGAGAACGGTGCCTGCCGCGCGGAAGCGTTGTACGAGCGTGCTGTCGTGATCGTCCACGACATTGGCAACGAACTTGCTGCCGCTGGTGCGCGGCCAGCCTTTCACTTCCGTGCCGAGATCCTTGATCAAAAACGGCACGCCCTTGAAAGGTCCGTCGGGCAGCTTGCCTTTGGCGACATTGCGCGCCTCATCATAAGCCTCGAAGACGATGGCATTGAGCGTCGGGTTGTGGCGTTCCGCGCGCTCGATCGCGGCGTCGACAAGTTCCAGCGGCGTCACCTTGCCCTTGTCGACAAGCTCGGCGAGACCGAGGCCGTCATAGTCCGCATATTCCGCAAAACCCATTGTCGTTCTCCCTTGTCGAATCTCAATTCCAGATTTTCGGATGCTTGTCTTTCCATGGCCGCGCTTCTTCGAGCTGCGCGGCAAGGCGGAAAAGTGTCGCCTCCTCGCCAAAGCGCGCCGAGAACATCATGCCGACCGGCAATCCGTCGGCAGACCAGTGTAACGGCAACGAGATCGCCGGTTGTCCGGTCAGATTCTGGATCGGCGTAAACGGCACATAGTCCGCCGCCGGCGCGAAAGCGACCAGCGGATCGCTTTCATTGATGTCGATCAGACCGAGCGGAATAGGCGGCGAGGCAAGTGTTGGCGTCAGCCAGATGTCATGCGTCTGCATGAAACCGGCCACACGGCGCGTCAGCCCCTGCGCCTCTTTCACCAGCATCAGATATTGCGCGGCACTCACTTGCTTGCCGACTTCATAGAGACCGCGTGTCAGATTTTCGAGCTCGCCGTCCTTCGGTCCGCGTCCGCGTCGCGCCGCCTCACCTTCGATTTCGGAAGCAAGCCAGGCGGCCCACATCGGTAGAAAAATACTGGCGGGCTCGTCCGGTTTCAGCGGCGGCGCGGCCTCCACGACTTCGTGGCCGAGATCGGTGAGAAGCTTCGCGGTCTCCTCCACGCCCTTCACACAATCGGCATGAAGCAGAGTTCCGCTCGCATTGACCTTGCTGAAGGCGATCCGCAGCTTGCCGGATTTTCGTCCGACTTCATCGAGAAAAGGCCGTTCCACATGCGGCGCTGCGTAAGGATCCCCCGGTTCATTGCCATGTGTGCAGTCGAGCATGGCGGCGCAATCGCGCACCGTCCGCGTCACGACATGTTCGTGACAAAGGCCGCTTAGAACATCACCATAGTCGGGGCCGAGCGAGGTGCGCGCGCGGGTCGGCTTCAGGCCGACAAGGCCGCAACTCGACGCCGGGATGCGGATGGAGCCGCCGCTGTCGTTGGCGTGAGCCAGCGGCACGAGGCCAGCCGCGACGGCTGCCGCCGAACCGCCCGAAGAACCGCCGGTCGAGTGATTCAAATTCCAGGGGTTGTGCGCCGGGCCGTAGAGCGCCGACTCGGTCGTCGGCAGCAGAGTGAACTCCGGCACATTTGTTTTGCCGAGAATGCTCAGCCCCGCAGCCTTGAAGCGTTTCGTCAGCGCTGCATCCTCCGCTGCCGGGACTTCCGCGCGAAATCGTGAGCCGAGCCTTGTTGGCACACCAGCGAGGTCGCCGAAAGCATCCTTTAATAAAAAGGGTACGCCCGAGAAAGGACCGTCGATCGGCAATTTCGCGGCGGTGCGGCCAACATCATAGAGTTTCAGGATAACGGCGTTCAGCTCGGGGTTGTGCTTCTCGATGCGAGAGATGGCTTCCTCGGCCAGTTCCGGGGCGCCGACCTCCTTCTTGCGCACCAGCTCGGCCAACCCGAGCCCATCATACGATGCATACTCCGAAATCCCCATGCCCGCTCTCCTCGCTGCCGTTTCTTGGGCAGAAGCTTAACGGGTGGCGGCCGCGCGTCAAATCAGACGAGAGGTCCAGGGGTAGGGGGGCGGTCCCTCGAATTCAGGGCCCTCAAGCTTGGGTTCGGCGCCGGGTTCCCATGATTTTACCGTGAAGCGTGCACGTCGCAATACATCGGCGCCTGCGGGGCCTGCATCCCGCGATACGTCGCCGACATTGACCTGCTCGACCGTCATTGCCTCGTCGTTCAATGTAATCAGCGAGAAGCCGTGGGCGTAGGAATCCATATAGTCGAGGCCGGGGCTTGCCCGATCGTTGACGACCATGTCGCGCAGATAAGCGGAGTCCGAATAATTGACGAGGATGCCGGCGCGCAGTCCGTTCACCAGCGTGTTATTCCAGTTCTCGAACTTCTTCCCCTCCCGATCGAGCATGACGGCGCGGTAGAAGAATCCGCTGTTGCGCGTTCTCAGCTCGACCGACGAGTACATGTCGCCCGAACTAATGGCGGCGGTCATGAATTCGACGGCGGCATAGGAAAGATCGTCCGCATCCGAATCGACCGGCAGGCGGCCTGCGGCGAAGGCGTGATAGTCGCCGGACACCGAGACCAGATTGCCGACCTCCGCCTCGCGGACGAAAGTCATCAACTCCTTCAGTTCCCCCGGATAGCCTTGCCAGGCGTCGGTGCCGACATATCCGTCCTGGAGTCCGGCGAAAGGAATGCGCGAGAAATCGAGACGCATGGCAAGCGCCGGACCGCCATTGGCCCAGACGCGCCATTTTGCGGTCGAAGCCGTCAGCACGGATTTGAACCATGCTTTTTGTGCCGCGCCCATTTGGGTTCCGGCCGGCGCGTCGTGTCGGGGATTGGGCATCTCCTTGCCGCCGTACTGGATCGTCTCGGGCGGGACACCGTCATTGGCGGTTGTCCCGGCATCGAGCAGCTTGACGAGGCTGACCGGCGCTGCCGGCGCGCCCTTGATGAGTTCCTTGACCTCTTCCGTCAACACGGGCGGGCTGCGATAGCTCCTGAGATCGGTGACGACGAGGTCGAGCATCGTCCCCCATTTCAGCGTGCGGTAGATCGTCAGGCTCGACAGCGCCTTGAGGTTGTCCTCGCCCTGATAAAGGAAATTCCCATCCGGCTCGCCCATTGGCGTGTCGTCGACACGCACCGGCTTGAAGTCATGCGCCTCGCTGGCGATGCCGTTGAATGCCGGCATGCGCGTCAGAACTGCCGGAATATATTCGAACCACGCCCGGTTGGCCGCAAGCTTGCGGCGCTGCGCCGGTTCTCCATCGCCAAAATAAGTGTCATGGCTTTGCCATGCATCATTGGTGAACTCGTGATCGTCCCATGTATGGATGAACGGGAAACGCGCGCGGGCCGCTTGCAGATCGGGGTCCGTCAGGTACTTGCGGTAGATGGTGCGGTAGTCGGCAATCGTCACCGCGGCCTGTCCGCCCTTCTGCCACCAGGGGCGCGTACCGTCTGGCTCCCACGGCTCCGTACCGTCGGGCAAAGGGCCGATCAGCCGCGCCGGCCTCAGGTTCTCCGGCACATCGCCCGTCCGCTCGTAAATGAAGTCGCCGAGATGCAGAACAAAATCGATCCTGTTCTCTGGCGTAGCTGCGATGTCGTCGTTGACGAGGCGGCGCAGGGCACCGTAGTAGCCCTGTTCGTAGCTCTGACACGAGATGGCGGCGAAACGGACGTTGCGGGTGGCATTTGCGCGCGGCGCGGTACGCGTGCGGCCCGGATAGGGCGACTGGTCGCCGCCTGCGAAGAAGCGATAATAATAAACAGTGTCCGGCTTCAATCCGTGGATGAAGAGCCGTACCGTATGGTCGGCCGCAGGATCGGCACGCGCCGCGCGCTCCATTACCAGCCTTTCGAAGGCTTCATCTTCGGCGACCTGAACGTAAAGATCGATCCAGCCCCGCATTTCCTGCGCGGACGGATCGGTCGTCTCGACGCGGGTCCAGAGCATCACGGCGTCGGGTTGCGGATCGCCGGAAGCGAGCCCTTGCGGGAAATGGTAGTGACCGCCATTTGCCTGGGCCCAGACGCGCCGCGACGCGAAGGGCAGGGCGCTTGCGGCGAACGCAAAACACCCGGCTCCTGCCGTGAACAGCTTGAGAAACTCGCGGCGGTCTAACTGAGACATAATCCCCTGGCGCCCAACTTACAGCCCTTAATATACGGGTTGGCGCTCGCAGGGAACGGCCGATCCGGCGTTGGGCGGAAAAAATCCGGCCTATAACCGTTCGGCCACTAACGTTTCGAGGAACGATTGCGTTTCGCGGTCGGCGGGGAAGAAACACTCGATGCGGATCGATTGCATCGTGGCGTCATAGGGGACGCCGAACGTACTATAGTTGGACACGAGGCAAAGGTGCCGGTCGCCGTTCCGGATTTCGAACCGGAAGATTGGCAGCTCCGCGCCGGAAGGCTCGATTTCGGGGCCGGCTAGGCGCCTGATCCGGGCGATGAGGCGGCCGGCCTCGGCGCGGTTCGGGGCAATCAGCGCCTCCTGCTCCAGATGGTGAAGCAGCGCCGGCGCCACCTCCCGCCAATTGACGATCGCGGCACGCGCGGCGGTATCCGAGAAGAAAAGCTCGAATATATTGTCGCCGGCCACAACCGGCTTGTCGCCGGCGATGCTGAAAAGCCGATGGGCAGCGCCGTTCATTTCGAGAATATTGCCGAGCGAATCCGACGCCACCGCCGGTATGGCGCCCTGCGCGTCGAGCAGCTTTGATACTACATCGAGCGCCAGCACTTGCTCGGCCGGTGCGAGATCTGCGGGCGCAAAGGCAGGAGCGAATCCGGCAAGCCGCAGCAGGGCGTTGCGTTCATTCGCCGACATTTCCAGCGCGTCGCCGAGACGCAGCACGACATCGCGGCTCGGGCGCGACCGGCCGGTTTCGATGAAGCTCATGTGACGCGCCGAGATGCCCGCGATTTCCGCCAGTTCTTCCTGACTCCGCTTCTGCGCGAGCCGTGCGCGGCGCAGGTGAACGCCGAATATGCCTTCGTCCTGCAGGATCGTGTTCATGACGATTTTCTTACCTTCCGGGTAGTGGTGCGGTTGCTCATCACCACCGAACCTGCATTCCGGCACAAACGGAAAGGGCCGGAATGATGACCACGCTGACGTTTCCCTATGAAGACATCGAGCTTGCCTACACCGTTTCCGGGAGCGGGCCGGCGCTCATTTTGCTGCATGGCTGGCCCTTTCACAAGGCGAGCTTCCGCAGGCTGCTGCCGCTGCTCGAGCCGCACTACACCTGCTATGCGCTAGATGCCGCGGGCATGGGCGCGTCCGGCTGGAGCCGCCACACCAATTTCACCTTTCAGGGCCATGTCGAGCGCGTTCGGGCGTTTGTCGATCGGATGAATCTGTCGCGCTATTCCGTCATCGGCCACGACACGGGTGGTACTTTCGCGCGCATGCTCGCGATCACGGATGCGCCGCGTGTCGACAAGATCGTTGCCATCGACACCGAGGTTCCCGGCCATTTGCCGGGCGTCGTTCCGCGCTTGCAGTCGTTGTTCCGGCGGCGCCTCGGACGCGCGCTTTTCAAGGCGGCGCTCGGTTCGAAACCGCTGATGCGCCGCTGGCTTGGCCGCTCCGGCTTCTTCGTCGACAAGCGGCTGCTCGACGATGAATACATGGAACTGTTCGTGACGAGCTGGCTTCGCTCGGATCAAGCCTTCCGGGGGTTGCTCGAATATCTCCTCGGCGTCGATCACAGTCTCGTCGCGCGCCTCGACGAGTTGCACGCGAAGATCGGCGCGCCGATGCTTTTCATCTGGGGCGAGAAGGACGGCGTGTTCCCGGTCAGGCGCGCTCGGGAAATGGTGGCGCGGATCCCGGACAAGGCAAGCCTCGCGGTAATTGGCGGTGCGACCTTTTTGCCGCATGAAGAGCGACCGGACGAGGTCGCGAAACACATTCTGGCTTTTCTCGATGCGAGCGTTCCTGTGCGCCTCGCAACCGAAAACCGTTAGCGTCGCGTCGCCGCCTTCTTCTTCGCGGCGGCGGGTCTTGCTTTCGGCGCTGCTTTGCTGGCGCTAGTCTTGCTCTTTGCGGCGGCGCTCGCCTTGCGCGGTTTTGCCGGTGCGGCGCCTTTGCCAGGCCGGCGCCTGAAGAGTTCCTTCAGATATTGCCCGGTGTAGGAGCGGGGTTCGGCAGCGACGTCCTCGGGCGTTCCTGCCGCTACGATTTCGCCACCGCCATCGCCGCCCTCGGGGCCCAGATCGAGCAGCCAGTCGGCGGTCTTGATGACCTCGAGATTGTGCTCGATGACAACGATGGTATTGCCGCTGTCGACCAGTTCGTGCAGTACCTCAAGCAGCTTCGCGACGTCGTGGAAATGCAGGCCTGTCGTCGGTTCGTCCAGGATATAGATCGTGCGGCCAGTGGCCCGCTTCGACAGTTCCTTGGCGAGCTTGACGCGCTGCGCCTCGCCGCCCGACAGCGTTGTTGCCTGCTGGCCGACCTTGATGTAGCCGAGACCGACGCGCTGCAGCACTTCCATCTTGTCGCGCACGGCCGGCACCGCCTTGAAGAAGCTTGCGGCCTCGTCGACTGTCATTTCAAGGACGTCGGCAATCGACTTGTCCTTGAACTTCACTTCCAGCGTTTCACGGTTGTAGCGATGACCGTGGCAATTGTCGCATTCGACATAGACGTCGGGCAGGAAATGCATCTCGATCTTGATGACACCGTCGCCCTGGCAGACCTCGCAGCGTCCGCCCTTGACGTTGAACGAGAAACGGCCGGGCTTGTAGCCGCGGGCGCGGCTTTCGGGGAGTTCGGCGAACCAGTCGCGGATGAAAGTGAAGGCGCCGGTATATGTCGCCGGATTCGAGCGCGGCGTGCGGCCGATCGGCGACTGGTCGATATCGATGATCTTGTCGAGATGTTCGAGCCCGAAAATCTCGTCGAAGGCGCCGGGATGCTCGCGCGTGTTGTTGAGGCGACGCGCCACGGCTTTGTAGATTGTCTCGATCAGCAGCGTCGACTTGCCGCCGCCCGAGACGCCGGTGACGCAGGTAAAGACACCGAGCGGAATTTCGGCAGTCACATTTTTGAGGTTGTTTTCCTTCGCGCCCGTCACCTTCAGCCACTTGCCGTTGCCCGTGCGCCGCGTCGCGGGCACTTCGATCTGGCGGAAGCCGGTGAGATATTGCCCGGTCAGGCTTTCTGGCGCGGCCATGATGTCGTCAACCGTGCCTTCGGCCACAACCATGCCGCCGTGAATGCCGGCGCCGGGCCCCATATCGACCACGTGATCGGCCGTGCGGATCGCGTCCTCGTCATGCTCGACCACGATCACCGTATTGCCGAGGTCGCGCAGTCGCTTCAGCGTTTCGAGCAGGCGGTCATTGTCGCGCTGATGCAGACCGATCGAGGGTTCGTCCAGCACATAGAGAACGCCGGTCAGCCCGGAGCCGATCTGCGAAGCGAGCCGGATGCGCTGGCTCTCGCCGCCCGACAGCGTGCCGGAATTGCGTGACAGCGTCAGATATTCAAGGCCGACATTGTTGAGGAAGTGCAGGCGCTCGCGAATTTCTTTCAGCACGCGGCCGGCGATTTCGTTCTGTTTTGCGGTCAGGTGTTTGTCGAGATCGGCGAACCAGCGATCGGCCTCGCGGATCGACATTTGCGAAACTTCACCGACATGGAGCTTGGCGATCTTGACCGACAGTGCTTCGGGTTTCAGGCGAAAACCACCGCAGGCGTCGCAATTGGTGATGCCCTGAAAGCGTTCGATTTCCTCGCGCGCCCAGGCGCTGTCCGTTTCGCGCCAGCGCCGCTCCAGATTGGGGATCACGCCCTCGAACGGTTTCTTGGTCTTGTAGGAGCGCATGCCGTCGTCATAGGCAAACGTCACGACTTCCTCGCCCGAGCCGTAGAGGATTACGTTCTGTGCTTCTTCCGGCAATTGTGCCCACGGCGCCGTCATCGAGAACTTGTACTGCTTCGCGAGCGCCATCAGCGTCTGCGTGTAGTAGGGCGAAGTCGAGCGTGACCACGGCGCAATAGCGCCTTTTTTCAACGACAGCCCGTGGTCCGGTACTACGAGGTCCGGGTCCATATAGAATTGCGTGCCGAGCCCGTCACAGGCCGGGCAGGCGCCGAACGGATTGTTGAACGAGAAGAGCCTGGGCTCGATCTCGTCGATAGTGAAACCCGAAACGGGGCAGGCGAAGCGCGAGGAGAAAATAATGCGCTCGGCCATCTCGCCCTTTTTCGCATCCGCCATCTCGACCACCGCGATTCCGTCGGCCAGCGCCAAGGCAATTTCGAAACTGTCGGCCAGTCGGTTGCCGAGGTCGGGGCGCACGACGATGCGGTCCACCACCACGTCGATGTCGTGCTTCAGTTTCTTGTTGAGGGCCGGCACGTCGGCAATCTCGCAGAAGGTGCCGTCGACCTTGACGCGCTGGAAGCCCTTTTTCTGCAGCTCGGCGAACTCTTTTCGATATTCGCCCTTACGGCCACGGATGATAGGCGCCAGCAGGAAGAGCCGCGTGCCTTCCGGCAGCGCCATAACGCGGTCGACCATCTGGCTCACCGTCTGGCTTTCGATCGGTAGGCCCGTAGCCGGCGAGTAGGGGATACCTATGCGCGCCCAAAGGAGGCGCATATAGTCATAAATCTCGGTCACGGTGCCGACCGTCGAGCGCGGGTTGCGCGATGTCGTTTTCTGCTCGATCGAGATGGCGGGCGAGAGGCCGTCGATCTGGTCGACATCCGGCTTCTGCATCATTTCGAGGAACTGCCGCGCATAGGCCGACAGGCTCTCGACATAGCGGCGCTGGCCCTCGGCATAAATCGTGTCGAAGGCGAGCGACGACTTGCCGGAGCCTGAAAGCCCCGTAATCACGATCAGCTTGTCGCGCGGCAGCTCGACGCTGACATTGCGCAGATTGTGTTCACGGGCGCCGATGACCCGGATATTGCGGTTATGCGTGTCGGGCACGGCGGCGGCTTTGGAAGCACGGGTCATACGAGAAAACTCTGGGGATGCGTCGTCCGGCGGGCGGCCGACGGGCACGGGTGTCGGGATCATCTATGTAGGGCGGTCGCCGCCGCTTCAAGGGCCATGTTGGGGTGTCGGGAAAGAATCACAGAGAACTCGATTTCAGCTTGCCATGGTTGTGTGCTTATGAGAACATAATAAGAACAAAAAGCCAGCCGGGCAAGCGGGGAGGCGACAGATGGGGATTGCGTTTGATACGCTCGGCTATTCCGAGCGGCTGCAAACCGCCGGAGCTTCCAAACAGCTCGCCGACGAGCATGCAAGGCTGGCCCGCGACATGATTATCGCCGATCTGGTGACGAAGGAAGACTTGCGGTTGGCGCTATCGCACCAAACGCTTCAGTTTGGGGCCATGCAGGTTGTAGGGCTCGGTCTGCTCTTCGCCGCAATTTCTTTCATCGTTTGATCCACAGGTTTTTTATCGGGTGCGCTGGTTTGCGGCCGCCGTCGCGGTTAGGTTCCGGCGCAAGGACAGTTTCAGCGCGAGGACGGAAATATGGCAGGCAGCGTCAACAAGGTGATCCTGGTCGGCAATCTGGGAGCGGACCCTGAAATCCGCCGTACACAGGACGGCCGTCCGATCGCCAATCTCAGGCTCGCGACCTCCGAAAGCTGGCGCGACAAGAACACCGGCGAGCGCCGCGAAAAGACCGAGTGGCACCGCATCGTCGTTTTCAACGAGGGCCTCTGCAAGGTTATCGAGCAATACGTCAAGAAGGGCGCCAAGCTCTACATCGAAGGGTCGTTGCAGACGCGCAAATGGACCGACCAGTCGGGCGTTGAAAAATATTCGACGGAAGTCGTGCTGCAGGGCTTCAACTCGGTCCTGACCATGCTCGACGGCAAGGGCGGCGGCGGTTCCTCAAGCGGCGGCGATTATGGCGGCGGCAGCTCCGAGGATTTCGGCGGCGGCTCGGGCGGCGGACGCGGCAATTTCAGCCAGGACCTCGACGACGAAATTCCGTTCTAGTCCTCGGTTCCGCCAAGGTCCGTTCGCGTCATGCTTCACATCGTAGAGACGCTGAGCGATCCCGGGCGTCCCGATAAGCCCAACGAAGACGCCTTCGGACACTCAAGTTCTCATGCCTGGGTGATCGACGGTGCGACGGATGTCGCCGACGGCCCGCTGATCGGTGCGGAGACCGGCGCCCACTGGCTCGCTCACAATGCAAGTGCGCTGTTCGCGGAGCAGGCTGCGGCCTTCGATGCCGACCTTCAGGGCCTCGTCCGCCGGGCCATCGAGACGCTGGCGGAACGCTTTGAACATGAGCGTCTTCGCGCCCCCAACGGCCGTTATGAACTGCCCAGCGCCGCGATGGCGCTGCTCCATGTCGGCGACGGCAAACTCGCTTGCGCGAATTTCGCCGATTGCGGGCTGGTGCTGGTCGACGATGTGTCGGGCGAGGCCCGCATATTCGGCGCCGCGCATTTGTCGCGCGAGGCGCGGGCGATGAGCCGCACCGCGCAACTCATTGCCAGTCTCGCGCCCGGTGAAGACCCCTTTGCCTCCAGTACCGTCATCGACTATCTGCGGGCGAGCCGGAACCTGCAGAACACCGAAACGGGGTACTGGATTCTCGGGCTCGATCCGGCGGCGGCGGGCCGCTTGCGTCATTGGGAACTGCCGCTCGCCCGGCCGATGACGGGTCTTCTGTTCAGCGACGGCTTCGGTTCCATCGTTTTCGATTATCACCGCATGGATGCCGCGACACTTGTGCGCCGGTGCGAGCGGGAAGGGCTTGCGGCGCTGCTGGCTGAGCTTCGCCATGTCGAGCATGTGGAGGATCCGGAAGGTCGCATCTATCCGCGCTTCAAGCCTTCGGACGACGCCACGGCGATGCTTTTTCGCGCTGGAGAATGACGCATGGCAGGGACCTTCGGGTAGCGCCCATTTTTCCTTTTATTTCAGGGTCTTATGGCGGCTCGCTGAGCGTCTTTGAAGTTGCCGTGACGGGACGAAACTGATACGCTGCGAGGCAGTCAGTCAGAGGGATTCGGCGCCTGCCGCCGGCCCTCCTTTTTGTTCCTTTGAGCGCTCCCGCGGCGCGCGATTTCGGCCCGCGCGGCGGCTCTCTCACAACGTCAGAAAAACACTTGTCCGATACCCAAGACAACGACATTCCGGGTAACGAGCCGGGCCCGGGCGGCGATACCGATGTGGAAAACAGCCTGAACGGCGGCGGCGCTTCGGTTCCGCCCGCGGGCGGCGCGGCGGGCGGTCCTCCGCCGGAACGCGACGTTTCCCCGATCTCCATCGAAGAGGAAATGCGCTCCTCCTATCTCGATTACGCGATGAGCGTGATCGTCAGCCGCGCGCTGCCCGATGCACGGGACGGCCTCAAGCCCGTTCACCGCCGCATCCTCTTCTCGATGAACGAGAACGGCTACGACTGGAACAAGCCCTATCGCAAATCGGCCCGCGTCGTCGGCGACGTCATCGGTAAATATCACCCGCATGGCGACCAGTCGATCTATGACGCGCTGGTGCGCATGGCGCAGGATTTTTCCATGCGCCTGCCGCTGCTCGACGGGCAGGGCAATTTCGGGTCGGTCGACGGCGATCCGCCGGCCGCCATGCGTTACACCGAAGTGCGCATGGCCAAGACCGCCCATGCGCTGCTCCGCGACATCGACAAGAACACGATCGACTTCAAGGACAATTACGACGGTTCCGAGAGGGAGCCCGTCGTCCTGCCGGCCGAAATTCCGAACCTGCTGGTCAATGGTGCGGGCGGCATCGCCGTCGGCATGGCGACCAACATCCCGCCGCACAATCTCGGCGAGGTGATCGACGCCTGCATCGCGCAGATCGATAATCCCGACATCACCGTCGACGAGTTGATCGAGCACATTCCGGCGCCGGATTTTCCCACCGGCGGCATCATGCAGGGCCGCCAGGGCGCGCGCTCGGCCTATCATCTCGGCCGCGGTTCTGTCGTCGTCCGGGGCCGGGTCGAAATCGAGGAGGTCCGCAAGGATCGCCAGGCCATCGTCATCACCGAGATCCCCTATCAGGTGAACAAGGCCTCGATGGTCGAGAAGATTGCCGAACTGGTGCGCGAGAAGCGCATCGAAGGTATTTCGGATCTGCGCGACGAGTCCGACCGCAACGGCATGCGCGTGGTGGTGGAGCTGCGCCGCGACGCCATGCCCGACGTCGTCCTGAACCAGCTCTATCGTTTCTCGCCGCTGCAGACGAGCTTCGGCTGCAACATGCTGGCGCTCGATCACGGCCGCCCGGAACTGATGAACCTCAAGCAGTTCCTCTCGATCTTCATCGCCTTCCGCGAGGAAGTGATTTCGCGCCGTACCAAATTCGAGCTCACCAAGGCGCGCGACCGCGCCCATGTGCTGGTCGGCATGGCGATCGCGGTTGCCAATATCGACGAGGTGATCCAGCTCATTCGCACCGCGCCCGACCCGGCCGCAGCGCGCGAACGCCTGATGGCGCGGGACTGGCCGGCCGCCGACATCGCGCCGCTGATCGCGCTGATCGACGACCCGCGGCACCGCCTGTCGGATGAAGGCACGACGCGCATGTCGGAGGAGCAGGCGAAAGCCATTCTCGAACTGCGCCTGCAGCGCCTCACCGCGCTCGGCCGCGACGAGATCGGCGACGAGCTCAAGGGGCTTGGCGAAAAGATTTCGGACTATCTCGACATTCTGCGTTCCCGCGAACGCGTGCTCACCATCATGCGCGACGAATTGCTGGCGGTGAAATCGGAATTCGCGACGCCGCGCCGCACCGAGATCATCGAATCCGAAACCGATTTCGAGGACGAAGACCTGATCCAGCGCGAGGACATGGTCATCACGGTCAGCCATCACGGCTATATCAAGCGCGTGCCGCTCTCGACCTATCGGGCGCAGCGCCGCGGCGGCCGCGGCCGCGCCGGCATGTCGACGCGTGACGAGGATTTCGTCACCCGCCTCTTTGTCGCCAACACGCATACGCCGGTTCTCTTCTTCTCTTCCACCGGCATGGTCTACAAGCTCAAGGTCTGGCGTCTGCCGCAATCGACGCCGCAGGCGCGCGGCAAGGCGATGATCAACATCCTGCCGCTCAGGCAGGGCGAGACCATCACCACCATCATGCCGCTGCCTGAAAACGAGGAGAGCTGGGAGAGCCTGCATGTGATGTTCGCCACGAAGAGCGGCGGCGTCCGGCGAAACAAGCTGTCCGATTTCATCCAGATCAATCGCAGCGGCAAGATCGCGATGAAGCTCGAGGACGAGGGCGACAGCATTATCGGCGTCCAGATCTGTTCCGAGGATGACGACGTGCTGCTGACGGCGGCGGGCGGGCGCTCGGCGCGCTTCCCGGTGCCGGAAGTGCGCGTCTTTGCCGGCCGCACCTCCACCGGCGTACGCGGCATCCGGCTGGATGAAGGCGACGAGGTGATCGGCATGACGATCCTGCGCCATGTCGATGTGACCTCGGCCGAACGCGAGGCCTATCTGAAACAGGCCGCCGCCATGCGGCGCGCCACGCTCGGCGAGGCCGACGAACAGGAAGGCCCCTCGAAGACCGACGAGGAAGATGCTGAGGATACGCCGGCGGAGGAACTGTCCCTGAGCGCCGAACGCTATGCCGAGCTTGGCGCCAAGGAACAATTCGTGCTCGCCGTCACCGAAAAGGGTTTCGGGCGGCGCTCCTCCTCCTATCGCTATCCGGCCAAGGGCCGCGGCGGCAAGGGCGTCATCGCGATGGATATCGGCCCGCGCAACGGCCGGCTGATCGCCTCCTTCCCGGTCGAGGACGACGACCAGATCATGCTGGTCACCGATGCCGGTCAGCTCATCCGCTGTCCGGTCCACGATATTTCGATCCAGGCGCGCGGCACGCAGGGCGTGACGATTTTCCGCACGGCGCCCGACGAGCGTGTCGTCTCCGTCGAACGGGTCGAGGAAAGCGCCGAAACCGGTTCCGGCGAAGATCAGGAGTAGAGCCCATATGGCGCGCATCGGCCTTTATCCCGGCACCTTCGACCCGATGACCAACGGGCATCTCGACGTCATTCGCCGCGCGCTGACGCTGGTTGACCATCTCGTCGTCGCGATCGGCCTCAACGCCACCAAGACGCCGCTTCTGACCCTTGAGGAACGTTTCCAGCTCATCGAGGCCGAGGCCGCGCCGCTGGCGAAAGCGGCGGGTGCCAAAGTCAGCACGACCTCCTTTTCCGGGCTCGTCGTCGATGCGGCGGACGAGGCGGGTGCCGGCGTCATCATCCGCGGCTTGCGCGGTGCCGTCGATTTCGAGTACGAGACGCAGATGGTCGGCATGAACCGCGTCATGAACCCGAAAGTCGAGACAGTGTTTCTGGCGGCCTCGCCGGAAACGCAGTTCATCTCCTCCACGCTTGTGCGCCAGATCGCCTCGATGGGCGGTGACATCCTGCCGTTCGTTCCCGGGAGCGTTGCCAAAAAGGTGCTCGCTCGCATCGCCGAAAAGAAGTAACCGCAAAACGGAGTTCCGATATGCGTAAGCTGACGACCGCGCTGATCGCGCTTTTTGCCATGGCCGGGTTTTCGGGAAAGGCGCTCGCGGCCGATCCTGAAAACACCATCTGGCTCGACCTGAAAGACGGCCGCGTCGTCATCGAGCTGCTGCCCGAAATCGCGCCCAACCATGTCGAGCGCATCAAGACGCTGGCCCGCGAAGGTTTCTATGACGGCCTCACCTTTCACCGCGTCATCGAGGGCTTCATGGCTCAGACCGGCGACCCATTGGGCACCGGTATGGGCAGCTCGTTTCTCGACGATCTGCGGGCCGAGTTCACGACCGAGGAAAGCTTCACGCGCGGCGCGCTCGGCATGGCGCGCTCGCATAGCCCCGACAGCGCCAACAGCCAGTTCTTCATCGTGCTCGACGACGCGAGCTTTCTTGACGGGCAATACACGCTCTTCGGCCGCGTCGTCGAGGGCATGGAATTTGTCGACAATATCAAGCGCGGCGAGCCGCCTTCCGATCCCGACAGGATCGTGAAGATGCAGGTTGCCGCCGACGCCAAGGTAAATTGAGGCCCATATGACCGAGATCAAAGACCCCGAAAACACGCTGATCATGGAAATCCCGCATGGGGAGGTGATCATCGAACTCCGTCCCGACCTCGCGCCGAAGCATGTGGCGCGGCTCAAGGAACTGTCGCGCGAAGGTTTCTACGACGGCATCGCCTTTCACCGCGTCATCGACGGCTTCATGGCACAGGGCGGCGATCCGACCGGCACCGGCTCGGGCGGTTCGGGCAAGAAGCTGCCGGCTGAATTCTCGAAGGAGCCGCATGTGCGCGGCACCTGCTCGATGGCCCGCACCCAGGACCCGAACAGCGCCGATTGCCAGTTCTTCATCTGCTTCGGCGACACCTCGTTCCTCGACGGGCAATACACCGTCTGGGGCCGGGTGATCTCGGGCATGGACGCCGTCGACAAGATCAAGCGCGGCGAGCCGGTGCGCGACCCCGACCGCATCGTCAAGATGCGCGTCGCGGCGGATGCGGCGTAGGGGCTCCCGCTCCCGCCACCCCATGCGCGTTTCCGATTTCGATTTCGAACTGCCGGAAGCGCTGATCGCGCTCAGGCCGGCGCGTCCGCGTGATGCGGCGCGGATGCTCGTTATCGGTCCGGATGAAAACGCGCTGGCCGACGAAACCGTCCGCGATCTGCCGGCGCATCTCCGCGCGGGCGACATTCTCGTTTTCAACGACACCAAGGTGATCCCAGCCCGTCTCTTCGGCATGCGCCGGCGCGGCGAGGCGGAGGCGCGCATCGAGGTGATGCTCCATCTGCGCAGCGGCGATGCCGAATGGCGCGCCTTTTTGCGCCCGGCAAAGAAGCTCAGTATCGGCGAAACGATCGAATTTGCCGGCGGGCTCGTCGCTACCGTCGCAGAAAAAGGCGAGGGCGGCGAGGCGGGCTTGCGCTTTTCGCTCTCCGGCGCCGCGCTCGATGCCGCCATCGCCATTGCCGGCGAAATGCCGCTGCCGCCTTACATCGCCCGAAAGCGCGCGACCGACGCGGCCGACCTCACCGACTACCAGACGCTCCACGCCGCCGAGCCCGGCGCCGTCGCCGCGCCGACGGCCGGCCTCCATTTCACGCCTGCGCTCATGGCCGCCATCGAAGCGCGCGGCGTCCAATGCGTCCGCCTGACGCTGCATGTCGGCGCCGGCACGTTTCTGCCGGTCACGGCCGAGGACACGCAAGCCCATAAGATGCATGCCGAATGGGGCGAGATATCGCCTGCGGAGGCCGCAGCCATCGAGGCGGCCCGCGCCAGGGGCGGCCGCGTCGTCGCGGTCGGCACCACGTCGTTGCGCCTGCTCGAAAGCGCGGCGGATGCCGAAGGCCGCATCCATCCCTTTCGCGGCGAGACCGACATCTTTATAACGCCGGGCTACCGCTTCCGCGCCGTGGACCTGCTGATGACCAATTTTCACCTGCCGCGCTCGACGCTTTTCATGCTGGTCTCGGCGCTGCGCTCGCTGGATGAGATGAAGCGCGCCTATGCCCATGCCGTCGCGGCGCAATACCGCTTCTATTCCTATGGCGATGCCTGCCTGATCTATAAGGCCGCACCATGAGCGCCTTCTCCTTCTCACTCGCTGCCACCGACGGAAACGCCCGCAGCGGCGCCATCTCGACACCGCGCGGGGAAATCCGCACCCCGGCCTTCATGCCGGTCGGCACGGCCGCCACCGTCAAGGCGATGTATCCCGAGCAGGTGCGCGCCACCGGCGCCGACATCGTGCTCGGCAACACCTATCACCTGATGCTGCGCCCGGGCGCCGAGGAAGTCGCCGCGCTGGGCGGCCTCCACAAATTCATGAACTGGCCGCATCCGATCCTGACGGACTCGGGTGGCTTCCAGGTCATGTCGCTCTCGAAGCTGCGCAAGATGACGGAGGAGGGCGTCGCCTTCCAGTCGCATCTCGATGGTTCGCGCCACATGCTCTCGCCCGAGCGCTCCATCGAAATCCAGTGCCTGCTCGGTTCCGACATCCAGATGCAGCTCGACGAATGCACGCCCTTCCCGGCGACGGAAGCCGAAGCCAAAAAGTCGATGGAACTTTCGCTGCGCTGGGCCGCGCGCTCGAAGGCCGCCTTCGAGGCTGAGCCGCACCGCGCCGAAGGCATGGCGCTCTTCGGCATCGTGCAGGGCAGCATCTACGAGCCCCTGCGCGCGGCCTCCGCCGCCGGCCTCCGGGAAATCGGTTTCGACGGCTATGCGGTCGGCGGCCTCGCGGTCGGCGAGGGGCAGGCGGAAATGCTGCGCGTCCTCGACTTCACGACGCCCGCGCTGCCCGAGGACAAGCCGCGCTACCTGATGGGCGTCGGCACGCCCGACGATCTCGTGGAAGCGGTTCGCCGCGGCATCGACATGTTCGACTGCGTGATGCCGACGCGCAATGGCCGCCACGGCCTCGCCTATACCGCCCGCGGCAAGATCAACCTCAAGAACGCCCGCCACGCCGCCGACCCGCGCCCGCTCGACGCCGAAAGCGCCTGCCCCGCCGCACGCGACTATTCCCGCGCCTATCTCCATCATCTCGTCAAGTCGGGCGAGATGCTGGGCTCCATGCTGGTGAGCTGGATCAACCTCCACTACTACCAGAGCCTGATGGCCGGCATGCGCACGGCAATCGCGGAAGCACGCTTCGAGGCCTTCGCGGCAGACTTCAAGGCGCAGCAGGCGGCGGGCGACATCGAGGCGGTGTGAGGAGCGGGGCCAACACAGCCTCCATCCCCCGAATCCCCAAGCCCGAAAAGGATTTACGCCCAATCCATCCCCGCTGTTGACCCCGTGGGACGCGCCCCTTAAGTTCCGCCCACCTTTGAGAGGCGGCGCGAGATTCCGCCCTCCGGCGGGCCCTTAGCTCAGCGGTAGAGCGGCTGACTTTTAATCAGTAGGTCGATGGTTCGATCCCATCAGGGCTCACCACTTTTTTCGCGCAACGGCCGCGCGCGTTCCGCGGCGCAAACACGTCCCCGCTTCAGCGCCTTCAATCGACGCAGTCTTCCAGGCGCTCGATCTCCCGCACCGCTTCACGGGCCTCGGCGGCGCGGCCCTGCGCCCTGGCGATCCTGAGCCGGAGCCGCCAGAGCCGTTGCGCGCGATAGGAATGCGGCGCGATCTCGCGCAGGCGTTCCGACCAGCCCCAGGCGGCATCGAGGTCGCCATGCGCGACGAAGCATTGCAGCGCGGCCAGTCCGAAAAAGAAGCGCATACCCTCCGGCGTTTCCGCCATGGCGGCCTCGACGGCCGTCACCGCTTCGGCGTCGATCGCGCCCTCCCGCGCGGCAAGGTGGAGCCGTGCCAGCGCCAGGGCTGGGCGCGGGCGGCAGCCGGCCAGGAGGCGCTGCATGAAATCGGCCGGACAGGCCGCGGCAAACCGCGCGACGATCTCGCCTGTCGGAAAAAACGGCCCGATGCGCGCCTCAAGGAGATCGTCGAAAGCGACGAGAGCATCCGCCTCGCCGGGATACGTGCCCTCGACGATCATTCGGACCGCGCCCAGGGCGGCGGTTTGCCGGGCGTCGAGCGCCACCTCGTTTTCAAGCCATCCGACAAGATGCCGCGCGGCGGCATCGCGCGACGGATCGCCGAGGTTCCGCAACTGGCTGAGTGTGACCCATAGATAGAAGGCGTAGCTTCCCGCGCGGCGGATTTGCGTTTCGAGATCGCCGGCGGCGATCCGCGTTTCCCAATGGGCGATTTCCCGCGCCCGCGCTTCGCCGGTCATGCCGGTCCGGCAGCCGCCGTGAAAGGAGAGCGCGGTGATCCGGTGAACCGATGTCCAGCGCAGCGCGGCGTCGCCGGCAAAGAATTTCAGCATATGCAGCACGACCCGCCGGTCGGTCGCGGCCATCCAGGCGCCGGCATTTTCCGTATAGGCGGATTTCCGGTGCGCCAGATGCGTGTCGAAGACGCTCTTGAAGCGTTCCTCGATCAGCAGCCGCCTGATCGCCGGATGGGCGGAATCGTGCACGCCAAGGCAGACGCTGCCGTCGGGCTGCACCGATACGGGCGGCGTATCGGCGATATCCGCATCGTCGAGCGCGGCGCCCAGCACTTCCACATGCGAAGGCAGCAGCAAATCGTCGTCGTCATTGTAGAAAATCCGTTCGGCGGCGGCTTCGCGAACGGCGAGGTCCCGATTGGCGACGCCGCGCAGCGGCGCCTTGGGCAGGTCGAGAAAGCGCAGCCGCCCGTCCTGCCGCGCGAAAGCCTGCGCGACCCGCCGCACCTCCGGCGTCACGCCGTCGCCGACGAGCAGAACCTCGATGTCGCCGACAGTCTGGGCAAGCGCGGAGCGTATCGACGCGGGCAATGTGCTTGCCCGGTTATGCGTCGGAATGATGATGCTCGCATAGGGCGCCATGAGCCGGTTCCGCCGCTACACCGGTTCCCGGCGGCGGTCTGGGCTCTTCTCGAATATCCGGTGGTCCGGGAACAGCTCCCGAAGGCTGGGCTGCAAGGCGTCGTTCGGCGACAGAACGGGATGGTCGGTCGGCCATGCGACCGCGAGCGTCGGGTCG
Source organism: Parvibaculum sp. (assembly GCF_040882025.1). Lineage (GTDB taxonomy): Bacteria > Pseudomonadota > Alphaproteobacteria > Parvibaculales > Parvibaculaceae > Parvibaculum. The sequence continues at coordinate 40,017 of NZ_JBBECC010000018.1, forward strand.
TTCCAGGCGACGCCCGACCGATTGCGCGGATCGAACTCGGCCGACACGTCGTTCAGATAATCCGTCTCGGTCAGGCAATAAAAGGCGTTGCTCAAACCCCGGCTGACGAAGATACGCGCGAATTCGCCGGGTGCGTCGCCCAGCAGGAATGTTTCGGTCTTGCCGAAAGTCGGGCTCTCGGGCCGCACATCGGCGGCCGCGAACATGATCGTGCCGCGCGGCACATAGACGAGCTTGTCCCAAGGCTCCGTATGGAAGCCCCGCAGCACGCCGGCATGCGAGCGCGAGTGATTGCCCTGGGCAAGCCGTGGCGCCCGCCCCAGCGCCTCGGCCAGTTCGCCGGCCTGGTAGCTGTGTTTGAAAAAGCCCCGCCCGTCTTCCAGAATGGGCCAGCGAACGACGAACAGGCCGGAGATGGATGTCGCAGCGACGGACATGGGATACTTCTCACAGAGGGGCGGCAGGCCCGGTCGAGACACGTCCCCGCCGGCCTTGCTATGCCAGAGCGGAAGCCGAAAGGATATGCCGCTCCCGGTGTTTGGCAAAATAGCCCCGGATTTGGCCGCGCAGGAGGCTGTCAGTGCCCGCTAACTCTCAAAACCTCCCACCACCTTACGAAGGCGGCTGCGCCTGCGGCGCGGTGCGCTATCGCATCGAGGCCGAAACGCTCGGCGCGCGTATCTGTCATTGCCGCATCTGCCAGCAGGCGATGGGTGCGCCTTTCCTCGCGGTTGCGTCGTTTCCGAAAGAAGGGGTGACGGTCTCGGGAAAAACGGCGCGCTGGCAATCCTCGGCGCGTCTCTTCCGTCATTTCTGTCCGGCCTGCGGCACGCGCCTCACGCTCGAACCGCTCGACGGCCCCCGCCTCGGCGTGCCGCTGGCGACGCTCGATAACCCGGCGGCCATTCATCCGGAAATGCATATCTGGGTGTCGTCGCGCGTGCCGTGGCTGGCGCTCGATGACGGATTACCGCAGCATGCGGAAGGATCGCCAGAGCCTTACCGGAGCGGGTGACGTGGCTCAGGGTGCCAGATCGATTGGTGCGCCGCCGCCGCTGCTTCGCGATCTGCTGCCGCCAACACCGATGCCGATACCGATATTGAAATTGTCCAGGAAATTGCTCTTCTTGACGCAGCTTCCCTTCTCTTCGCGTGTCCCCTTCGGACATTCGCAGGCCGTGCGGTCGCCATTGAGCGTCATCGGTGCCGTACAGATCGGCACGCAGCCAAAGCCGGCCTCCATCGCCTGGCCGTCCCCGCACGAGGCCGGCGCCTCTTCCGTCACTTCTTCCGTCACCTCGGGTACGTTCGGCTCGTCCGGAGTGCTCCGCTCCACCGGTTGGACGCAGCCGACATCGGTCACAAGAAAATCTCCGGCCGGGCAGGAACAGGCCGTCGGCGAAATCCTGGTCATGGTCGGATACCGGCAGCTGCATTCACCGCCGCGCAGCACCGCCGAATGTTTGTCGCAGACCGGGTTCTCCACGCAGCCCTTGCCGGCGACGAGCGACGCGCCGCTCGCGCAGGCACAGGCGGTCGCGGTCTTGCGGGTCATGCCTTCGTAGCGGCATTGGCACTGGCCGCCCTTGAGACGCGTGCTGCGCGGATCGCATTCGGGTTCCGGTTTTGGCGGCAGCGGCGGCGTCACCGTCGGCGGGTCGATCTCGCCGCTGGCGCAACTCTGGTTGTTCGTGTCGTTGCCGTCGGTGAGACCTGATTCCGGCGCCGGGGCGACCGCCGCGCAATTTTCATAAGCAAACGCCGTCGAATTCGTCGACACGTTACCCCTGATCGTGATCGGCGGCAGTTGCGCGCCCGTGGCGATTTGCGCCGTACCGAGATAGGTGCAGCTCAGCGTACCGCCGGCGAGAATCGGGAACTGGCCGACGGGGCCGCAGTCCCAATCCGTGCCGGATGCGTTGGTGAAGCTCATTCCCGGCGGCACGACATCCGTCACCACGATCGCATTCTGACCGGTAAAGGGAGCGCCTGTGTTGGTCACGCGCAGCGTGAAATCGACGAAGTTGACGATTGTCGGCGGTCCCGCACCCTGTATTTCTTCGATCCCCGCCTCACCGGTCTTCTCGACGGTAAGGTCGATGATCTCCGGCTCTTCTTCGGGCTCGGTATCGTCTTCCGGCACCGTCACCTCGACGGTGCCGGAGCAGCATTCGTCCGTACCCGGCTTGCTGCCGCCGCCGATGTCGACCGCATCGACCTCGAACTTGACCGTCGCGCCGGGGACAAGACCGGTCAGATTCCAGTCTCCCTGAATCTGACCGCCGCCAAATGTCTGTGACGGCGAGACGACGGTAACGCCGCCGGTCGTCGGACGCAGGGTGACGAGCGTCGAGGCGAAACCCGAAGGCCCGCCGCCGGAAAGGGTCAACACCCCCGTTCCATCCGGGTTTGCCGCGAGAGACGGAACAAGTTCCAGGCAATCGGTCCCGGTGACGGGACCGCATTCGCCCCCTGCGGCCAGCCCGAGGTCGATACTGGCCTCCAGCGTCGAGAATTCATCCGTCAAGGTGGCGGCGTTCGAAACCTCCCCGCAGCCCTCGACCGTCGCGCGGTAGCAGATTTGCGCCTGCTCGTCGGCGGTGTAGTTCAGCCTGATCTGGTAATCGGTCTCGGGCAGTGTGCTGCCGGTATAGGTCGGCGTGAAGTCGATCGTGACGGTGCCGTTCGTGCCCGTCGCGGACAGGTTGACGGTATAGCTATTGGCCGCCGTCACGGCGATCGTCTGAAGCACCGTTCCGGAACCGTCCCTGAGCGTGATCGTGCCGCCGGCCAGTTCCGCCGGACGATTGAGAATCTCGATCGTCGTCCATGTCGCGTTCTCGGGTTTGTGAAAACAGAACAGATCGTCGAGATTGAACGTGGCGTGATAATCCTGCGGCGTGCAGGCACCGGCCGAAGCCGTTCCGTCCAGTCCGAAGCGCACCAGAAGGCCGCCATGACCCAGCCCGTAGATGCATGATTGCGGGGCGGACGGATCGGACGCATAGCCATAATCGCCGACGCTCCCCCGGGTGGTACCGCCGCCGTCGACCCAGGCGCCCGAGCTTTTCCAGTAGGGCGTGAACGGCGCACAGGCGGCATTCGTCGCAAAATCGTGGCATTTCGGCGTAATGGCGCCTGTATAGGGCGGGTAGAGCACGCGGGTGGTGCCCGGAATGTGATAGGCCGCAAAGATCGGCGACGACGACAGTGAGGCCGGCCACGCCGTCACGTTGCTTCCGTTGGCGGTGCTGAAACAGCGGAAATTGCTCGGGCCGAAAGTCTGGACCAGACAGATCGCATTCATGATGCCGCTGCTGTCGATGCCCGGGCCGAGATGGGTTCCAGACGTTGCGCCGCCACTCACACCGCCGGTTGGCCAGCCCGCACAAAACGAGCCGTCCGACAAATTCAGGCAGTAGACGCGCGGCGGCAGCGTCTCGGAAACGAAGAGGCGCGTTCCATTCTCTTCGACGAACATGTCGCGCGATCGCGCACCGGTCGTATGCGGCGGGATCGTCGGCGGTGTCCAGCCCGCACAGGCCGGCGCGCCGGGCAGGGCGATGTCGACACAATAGACCTCGTCGAGCGCAAACATCAGCAGGCGCGACGGGTTCTGCGGATCTGCTCTCACGCCCGCGACATAGAAATCGAGGTTGACGCCGACATAAGGTCCGGCGGTACCGCCCATGTTGAGGCTCGGTTGCCCCGGCAACCCGACAAAGGCGCAGGCCGTGTCCGTTTCGGCGTCCCAGCATCCCATGCCGAATTCGAGCGTCGTCCTCGAAACCTCGTCATAGCGGCCGACGGGGAAGTAGATTTTCCTGTCGTATACCGTGGCATGCGGAAAATCCGGCGTCGTAAGCTGTTCCGGCGACGTGCTGACGCGGAGCGGATAGGCCGGCGTGCAGTTTGCCAGTGTGGCGCCGAGCCAGCACATGATCTTGCCGTTGATGGCTTCGTGGTGATTGATGCCGAAGACCTTGGTGCCGACGGAGGTGACGACGGGCACGGGTTCGTAGCCGTCGCCGCTGCCACCCTGGATGCCGGCCGAGCCGGATATCGCCGGGATATTGAGCGTGAACCCCGTACCCGGCCCGAAGCCGGGGCTGCTGTAGGTTTCGGTGTTCAGATTGTATTCGGGCGTCGAGGGCGTCCAGCCGGGCGCGACGATGGAGCCGGCGACGTAGGTTTGATTGGGGCTGAGCGTGTCGACGATGCTCACGGGTCCCGACGAACCGACCATCGGCGGACTGTAGCGCAACACATATTGAATGATCTGTCCGACCGATACCGGTCCCGTCACCGGATTGCCCTGGGCGTCATAGGCGGATTTCGTGAATGACGAGATGCCGTCCCCGTCGCTCATCAGGCGCGGGCCGAAGAGCACCACGGCGCCTGCCCCCGCGACGACGGCGGTCCACAAGGCAGCGGTTTTGAGCGATGCATAAACGGTCATCGCCCCATGCTCCCTTCCTCGGCCGGCGTGCAGATTTCTTCCGGCACCTTCACCGTCAGGGTCGCCCGGCAGCAATCATAGGGCTCCCCCGTCAGGCGCGCGGCGTCGTCGAAGCCGCAAACATCGATCGCGACCGTCTGGCCGGGCGTTGCGCCGCTCAGGGAAATCAGGCCCGGCGGCGGCACCACGGGAATGACCGGTCCGTTGCTGACGACGACGCCCGGTGTCGACGAATAGGCCGTCAGCGTATCCATGCCGATGCCGGCGATGTCCTGCGTGACGATCTTGAATATCCAGCCGCCCGCCTCGGGATCGCAGATCGCCTCGCC
>NZ_JBBECC010000018.1:44904-45965 GCF_040882025.1 Parvibaculum sp.
GCTTTCGCCGTGCTCATCCGGTCGGTGTAATTGACGAAGTAGCTGATGGATGGCGGCACGTTGAAGCCGCGCACCGGGCCTTTGGGGCTTATCTGCAGTCCATGGGCGTTGAGCGGACCGCCGGGAATGAACAGATCCTTCTGCTGCAGGAAATCGCGCAGCATGTCGCCGGTAAGGAAAATGGCGTCCTCGCATGCCGTCAGGTCGATCGTCCCGTCGGCATTGTATCCATATCCGAGAGAGACGCCGCCGGCGCCGTTGCGGTTGTCGCCCGCATAGCCGACCGCATACTCCTCCGGCGCCTGATACCATGCGCTCGCTGTTTTTGGATCGTTCGGCTTTTCGCGCCAGAAGCGGTTCACATGCGCGACGTTCCGCGCCGTCAGGGCGTCATAGCCGTAGGTCGTCCCGATGACCGAACGCTGGGCGACGATCATGGCGCCGTCATGCGCGAAAACGATGTCCGAAATCGGCGCGGCGTTTGTGGAACTCGGCAGGGAAATTTCCAGCCGCGGGTCTTTCGCAAAATCGCCGTCCCGGTCGAGCCCGACCGACCATATCTGTCCGGCATCGGCTTCCGGTTCGCCGGCTTCGGCTGGCGCAGGCCGGCCGACGGCAACTGCGTAGTAAAGGCGTCCTTCATGTGCCGCGAGACCCCAGACGCGCCGTTCGGCATGGGTGAAGCCCCATGTTGCGGTATCTTCCGTATCGAACGCCGCGCTTCCAATGTCGGCAAGCGCCGCCGGATCGTGGAGCCGTTTCGGCAGGCGCGCGGCGGCGCGGCCGGTTGCGCCGTGATCGAAATGTCCGAGATCGGTGCCGTTCAGACCGAAACGATGGATCATCCCGGTCGACAAATCCGAAACGAAAAGCTGCCGGTGTCCTGCGTCATAGGCGATGTTGCCGAGCGCCGCCGGGCCGCTCGTCTTGCCGCGCAGTTTCACCTCCGCAAAAAGCGAAATCTCGCCGCTGCGTCCGTCGACCCTCCAGATGCTGCCGGGTCCGCCGCCGGGGCCGAACTGGCCCGGCGCCCAGCCGGCGGTTGTCTGCCCCGTCTTCAA